>NZ_JBFRGD010000004.1:0-462347 GCF_052115165.1 Paenibacillus sp. 2TAB23 | reverse complement strand
GCCCTCGTTCAATTATGTTAAGATGGGAGTAGCTCATGTTGGGTTCTCCTGTAATTGATGGTTGTGTGGTAACTTCCATTTTACACGAATCCACTCATGGGCTTCTTTGTTCTTCTAGCTGTCGCACTTCATATTACAATTCGTCATATGAAAAAAACGTACGGCATAGCTTATCAAACAAGGAGAGTTCGTATGATTCCGAAATATCAATATGAGGTTCACATGCCCGCTAACCTCGTACCTGGCAAGACCTATCCAACCGTATTCACCTTGCATGGCAAGGGCTCGAATGAAACAAATATGTTCGGTCTTGTTGCTCCGCTAGCCGAAGATTTCATCATCATTGGCATACGCGGCAATTTGCCGCTTGGCGCTGGATATCAGTATTACGATTTGAAAAGCTTGGGTAATCCGATTCGGGAAATGTTTGATGAAGCGGTCACTGAGCTTGAAGCATTCATTCATTATGCGACAGATATGTATCCGATTGATCCAGCGAAAAGGTATTTGCTCGGTTTTAGTCAAGGCGCTATTCTATCTATGACACTAGCATTAGTAATGGGTGAAAGGTTAAAGGGAATCGTTGCACTAAACGGATACATTCCTGACTTTGTGAAGACGGAGTACCCCATTCGAAGCATGAAAAATGTTGCGGGATTCATTTCACATGGTGAATATGATTCGGTATTTCCGGTACGGATTGGCCATGAAACCGCCGCATATATGAAGGATCAGATGAATCACTTGTTCTTCAAAATATATCCGACCGACCACGGCGTATCGGAAGAGAACCAACTTGATTTTATGAATTGGCTTAAGAAAGATGCACAAATAAACACCAATAAGGAGTGAAGACATATGATGCCTTCCTATTTTTTCGCGCATGGCGCCCCGTCAATCGTGCTTGAGGATAACCGTTATACAGATCTGCTTAAAACGTTTAAGAATCATATGCCAAAGCCAAAAGCGATCGTACTCTTTTCCGCTCACTGGGAAGAGACGGTGCAGACGGTAAGCGCTGCTGAGTCCTATGAAACTATTTATGATTTTGGCGGGTTTCAAGATGAACTTTACAAGATGACCTATCCTGCAAAAAGCGATCGCTCACTAGCTGAACAGATTCAATCATTATTTGCAAAGCAAGGCGTCAAGAGCGTCCTGGATGAAAAAAGAGGTTTGGATCACGGCGCTTGGGCCGTACTTAAGCTGCTTTATCCGGATGCAGATATTCCGGTCATTGCACTATCAGTAAATCGTAATCTGCCTAATGAGGAGCAGTACCGGATCGGAAAAGCATTGGCTGAACTCCGCGAGCAGGATATACTTATCATTGGAAGCGGAGGTACCGTCCATAATTTAAGGAAATTGAACTGGCAATCTGAAGCTAATGAGGATTGGGCAGAGCAGTTCGACAAGTGGCTGCAAAGCAAGCTTGAATCATGGGATACACAAGCATTATTCCAATATCGTGAACGTGCACCATTTGCCCAAGAGGCCGTACCAACGAATGAACATTTTATTCCACTGCTGCTTGCTATGGGGACGGGGGATACCAATCGTAAAGCGACGCTCCTTCACCGCAGCTATCAATACGGCAACCTGAGCTTAAGCTGCTGGCAATTTAATTAAGATGGGAAAAGAGGATGGATCAGATGGCACCCGCAGTTAAAACGGCAATGGAGAGAACGCTTATATTCTCTATTGCTGCGGTATATATTGCTCTGCAATTGACTCAATTCGAGCTGCTGATCTATCTTCTGGGAGGCTTAGTGTTTGTTGCAATCGTTTTGCTGCTGCCGAAGCTTAAGGGAATGACGTTATGGCTAACGCTTTCCTTCATGGTTACTGGAGCCGTGCTTTTATGGCTTCAGAAAGCAGATGCTAGAATATGGTTTGAATCGGCTGGAATAAACGTGACTATCGTTACATTGTTCCTTTTCGCGCCATTATTCGGGATTCCGGTCCGCCTTCCAGCATACGTTGAAGCCTTGAAGAAGTTTTATGAAGTTAACCTGCGAAGCAAGTCCGCTTTATTTCTAGGAACACAGGTTCTTACCCAACTCATGGGTGTGTTTATCAACGTCGGATCGATTCCAGTTGTTTATCAAATGGTCTATGTAAAGCCACAGCCGGGCATGAATCTGCTGCTTGCAAATGCGCTAAACCGCGGTTTTGCTGGAGCGATACTATGGTCCCCGTATTTTGCTGCGATGACTCTTGTGACCTCAGCGCTAGGACTTCCATGGTCATCCGTACTGCCTTATATGCTTGGGTTGGCGATCCTAAGCCTTGTTGTAAGCTGGTTGGTTGATTATCGGGAATTGCTTCATGGTGATCTAGAGGAATCTAGTCAGGATGTGGGAAACAAGGAGAGAGCGGTTTTTCCGTTCGGACTCGGCATTTATTTGATAGCGGCTATTATTGTCATCTTAGCTATGGAGCGTATGATTGATCTGCCAATGGTCTTATTAATCTGTTTGGCCGCACTATCTTATCCGCTGTTGTGGTGCTTTGTTCAGGGTGAAATGACCGTATACAAAGAAGGATTTAAAAATCATGTGACGGTCACTTTACCTGCTTTGCGGAAAGAAATCACGCTGTTTCTAGCCGCTGGCTTCTTCAGCGGGTCAATCGGCGTAACGAGGTTTGGAGAGGTTATTCCGAGCTTGCTGGAGCACATTCCGCTGCTAGTATCGTTCACATTCTCGATTTTTACAGTGGCATTAATTGCGGGTACCTCTTTCATAGGCCTTCATCCAATCGTGCCTGTGACCATACTTGCCGGAAGCATTGATCCTTTGGATGTTCAGATTAGCCCCATCTATTTCGCGGTGCTGCTGCTTGGAAGCTGGGCATTGTCTAATCCTGTATCGCCGGCATCAGCCGTAAACAATTTGCTGGCTGGATTGCTCAAGAAGTCGGTATTCGAGGTGGCAAAGCCGAATTATAAATTTGCGGCCTGTATGGCATTGGGATTATTAGTTTATTTACTGGTTTTGGTGAGGTTTTAGATGGTTATCCTATTTGGACTGCTTGATCAATGAACATGATTGACCGTAACCCAATCGTACTCGACATAAGTTTAGACCACCTTTATAGGTGGTTTTTTTGTATTCGATCCTATTTTAATTTCGGGATGCGCGAACAATAGCTATGACGTATTCCGCAAGCTATCCGGTCACTTGGAAAGCAGTCTATAACACAGGTTAATTCATGCAACAATGTCTCTGTCTTCGTCGTCTAAGTAGAAAACGTTGCTGCGAGGGGAACTTTATAATGAATGCAAAGCATATGATTTTTATTAAATGTTTGTTTGTTATGCTCATGTGTTTGTCCGGATGCGGTTCGAATCCAAAATCAGCTCCTGTCGATTCTGAATCGAGCGTTAGTCCGAAGCCGACACTTGATGCTGTGTCAATGCCTTCTGGCATTGACGAATCGAAGCTGTCAAACGAGGATGCAATTGAAGGATATATCGTAAAAAAAGAGAACAGTAGGATTCTCGTCGTCGGGCGTCACAGCACAGATGATAGTGTAAATGGCGGAATGAATGACTCCTATTCAGCGATATGGTTTTCTGATGTGACTGCTAATGTGGAGATCGGTCAGCAAGTGAAAATATGGATCAAGTATGGCGAATTAATGGATTCTTATCCTCAACAGGGAGAAGCAGAGCACCTAGTCGTCAAGTCTGGTCTGAAGCCTGAAGGAGCAAGGATGAGCGAAGCAGAGGCTATCCTCCAAGCGCTAACTTCTCTAACCGATGGGAGCTGGGAAATCCCGATTATTAAGGACGTCCATTATGATGCTGCTGATTCCATATGGAAAATTTTTATCGGCCAGAACGGCGATAATAGAGGTAGCGAAATTCAGGTGAGCGATGAGAAGGACAGCAAGGAGATTCCTGCGATTAGAAATTGCCCGGACGCCATTATTGATTGGGCAGATGTATTGCAATGGGGTGGCGTCCAATATTCCCGGAATGATGACGCGGATCTTTCAAAGCTTAAGCATGGAAACAAATTAGGCAGCACTGTATATATGATGTCTGACCACGCTTGCTCTGATTATAAGACAAAAGATGGGGATGCGACTTTATTGCCAACAGGTACGGAATTATATGAGGTCGAAGGCTATGATCCCACCTATCGCCTTATTGCTGCAGGTAAGCTTTACGAAGTAAGTGAAAACCCGAAAGCAAAGTTTATTTCCGATTTATATGATATAGAAGGCAGACTGGAAAAAGTGAGCTTTGAAAGCACACAAGATGGATCCTTGTTACATGACTTTTCAGATGTGGCAGCGCAGAGCTTTATCAAGCAATTTCTCGCTTTAGAATATGTTGGTTTCGAAAAAGTGTACAGCAGTGGGGACCAGCTATCGGACAAAAATAAAGTATTCATAAGAATAACACTTAAGGACGGCACACATTTTCGTATCAGCTATTGGCTCGATCAGAATGCTCTCACCCCAGGAGCATTCGGCACGAAGGAATTGCACTCCATTGTCACAGGCCAATTATAAAGCACGCGCCAAAGACGCAGAAGCCATTATTACTGCCAGCGCACTAGTATTAGATTACTAGTAATACCGTTGCGTAAAGTTAATTTAATTCTAGTCCAATTCACGTGAGTACAATAAAGATGCCCGCTGACCGGATGGTTAGCGGGCACTTTAAGTTGTTTATTGGTAACTCTCAGCAGTACGAATCATGTATCCACGTTCTTTTATTTTTGTATAGCAGTAACTTCCATAGAGGTGTTAACATCAAATAGACCTAATTGTTGTTGAATTGGATATGGCTGCGGAATGGGATTGCAGTTAGAGCAAGTAATTTTCCAAAGGACGGTGTTTTTATGGTGACTCATATTCAGCATTCCATACAGAACTATTTGGATCGCATCGGTTTTAAAGGAGCGCTGGATGGCAGCGCAAAGACGCTGGCAGACTTGCAAGAACGACATTTGTACACGGTTCCCTATGAGAATTTGGATATTCTGGCACGCAAGCCTTTATCACTTGATCCACAGGATCTGTACCAGAAAATTGTAGTGAGTCGGCGCGGGGGATACTGTTTCGAGTTAAATGCATTATTCGGATGGCTGCTGCGTGAGCTAGGTTATAAAGTAACGGATTTAGTTTCTAGGTTCTGGCGAGACGAGCAGCAGCTCCCGCCTAAAAGGCGACATCATGTCCTCATCGTAGAAGCTGAAGGCAACGACTACCTGTGCGATGTTGGTGTAGGTGGGATCGTACCGTGCAGACCTCTATCATTAAATGAAGGGGTAGTACAGCAGCAAGGCAAAGACTACTTCCGGCTCGAAAAGGATGACCATTTTGGCTGGGTGCTTTGTGAGCAGAAAAAAAATGGATGGAATCGCATTTACTCCTTCACAGAGGAGCCGCAGCTGCCGAAAGACTATTTATTTGCGAGTTTTTGGTGTGAAAATGCCGCTGATTCTATTTTTAACAAATACCCGATCGTTGCAATGCGTACGCCTGATGGACGACGTACGGTTTCCGACCGTGAGTTCCGCATGTTTACCTCTGCCGGTGTAAGTACTTTCACGCCGAAGACAGACGATGAATTTAAATCAGCTTTGTCCACATATTTTGGAATTGAGCATTGAATGCTTGTTGAATTGAAAATTCCGCTACAACGGTTGGATGTAGAATGGGATAGGAGTGCTAGTCCAAAATCTATAGTTTTTCTGTGTTTAACTATGGAATGATGGGTTGTCTTCGGCTTTGACAAGCACTACACTTTATTTATTCGTTAACTTCTATCGAAAAAGGAGATTTCAAATGAATAATAAACCATCACCTAACAAGTCGCTTGTCACTAATATTTATACGGCGGATCCCTCCGCGCATGTATTCGAGGGTAAAATTTATATTTACCCATCACATGATCTCGACCACGATGGTCCTAACAATGACAATGGTGATCAATATGCGATGGAGGACTATCATGTATTATCCATCGATAATTTCGATTCTCCGGTCGTTGATCATGGTGTAGTCATGCATTTGAAGGATATTCCTTGGGCTTCCAAGCAGCTATGGGCACCAGATGCTGCCTATAAAAACGAAACATACTTCTTATATTACCCTGCCCGCGATCATGACGGTATATTCAGAATTGGCGTAGCGACAAGCGCTTCTCCAGCTGGACCGTTTACTCCGGAGCCTACTTACATGGAGGGCAGCTTCAGCATCGATCCTGCTGTGTTCATGGATGATGACAATCAGGCATTCATATATTTCGGAGGCCTATGGGGAGGTCAGTTGGAAAAGTGGCAGACAGGCATCTTCAAACCAGATGAAACAGGACCAGAGTCGGAAACGCCAGCGCTTGGACCTCGGGTTGCGTTGCTGAGTGACGATATGCTGTCCATCGAGGGCGCTCCTCAGGAAATTTCGATTATCGATGAGAACGGCCATCCGATTACAGCTGGCGACGAGGATCGCCGATACTTTGAAGGACCATGGGTACACAAGCATAACGGCTGGTATTATTTGTCTTATTCAACGGGCACGACGCATAAGCTAGTTTATGCAGTCAGCCAGAATCCACTTGGCCCTTTTACATTTAAAGGAACGATTCTAACTCCGGTTATCGGGTGGACAACCCATCATTCGATTTTGGAATTCGAAGATAAATGGTATCTGTTCTACCACGACAGCTCATTGTCCGAAGGCGTGAATCATAAACGATGTGTGAAATATACGGAGCTGCATTATAACGAGGATGGAACGATAAAGACCATTGACTATAACGACCTATAATTAAACAGGTGGAATGCCAATGTTTCCAATTTCCAATCTGAATTTTAAACGGTTCCTCTGAGCCAAGACCACCCGAATGGGTGGTTTTTTAGTTTCTGATAAAAGAACGGAATGGAGAAGATAACAGGAAACGAATAGTATCATAATATGAAAGCGCAGAATGTGGAGTTAATGATTCTGGTTGCTGTTTGCGAAGAATTCACGGGTTTCTTTGCGTGATTGCGGAGTTAATACGCGATCAAGCTCTTCATTTAACCAAGTAAGTGTTTTGTTACGCAGAAGATTGCGCATGCTAGCCTCTGCATCCAGCATAACTATGTTAATCACACAGGAAGAAGCCTGCGTGCAAGCTGCATATTCTTCATCGCGACAAAGGTAGCTGTTATTTTTAATATTTTTGCATTGAAAAATGGGGGAAGCACCTTCAACAGCTTCAACTACATCCCAAAACGTAATGTCCTCAGGAGGCTTTGCTAATTTATATCCGCCTTTTACACCAGGAATGGAGCTTACGATACCGGCTTTAGATAATTTCCCGAAAATTTTCGAAAGATAGGTTTCCGAAACACCTTGAAAAGCGGAGAGCTCTTTAATCCCAATTGTCGAATCTTTCGGAATATCAATTAAATATACTAAGCAATGCAGGCCATATTCAACGCCAATACTATACTGCATGCACACACCTGCTTTCCGGATAAAAAGATTGCTATTAATCATCTTAGGTGGATTTAAAACCCTTGTCAAATGTGGGTGTTGAGGTATTCAAGCCGAA
Organism: Paenibacillus sp. 2TAB23; assembly: GCF_052115165.1. Taxonomy (NCBI): domain Bacteria; kingdom Bacillati; phylum Bacillota; class Bacilli; order Caryophanales; family Paenibacillaceae; genus Paenibacillus; species Paenibacillus sp. 2TAB23. Next base: position 454,786 of record NZ_JBFRGD010000004.1, on the reverse strand, counting down.
ATGATCCATAATCGGAGTTGACAGACCTACCTTTAAGGTCTATATTGGGGATAACATTAATCGGCGATAAATATTGTCGACGATTATGGTAAAAGTAAAAATAAAGCGATAATGGAGGAAATTACGATGAAATTTCGATTAAACCATACAAGTGCTAACCCAGGTGCTTTGCAAGTGATGATGAAGCTGGAAGGGTTTATTAAGACAAGCGGATTGAATGCAAATCTATATGAACTCATCAAGATTAGAGCTTCCCAAATAAACGGCTGTGCTTACTGTATGGATATGCATACACGGGATTCGCGGAATATGGGCGAGACGGAGCAGCGGATTTATTTGCTTAGCGCATGGCGCGAAGCCCCTATTTACACCGACAAAGAAAGAGCAGTGCTTGAGCTTACGGAAGCTGTAACCCGTATTTCAGAGCAAGGCGTGCCGCAGGAATTGTATGAAAGAGTTCGGGCACATGTAGATGAGGAAGAATTTGTGACAATCATAATGGCAATCAATACCATCAATGCATGGAATCGAATTGCGATCTCGACAGGTATGTTCCCAGAAAAGGAATAAAGCTGCTTTTTTCAATGTCATATGACGTAAATAATCCCCGTGCATCCACGATGCTCGGGGATTGACGTAGTTTATAGCGTTATATTAACGTTAGTATGATGATACGGATGAAAGACGATGAAAACGTTAGGAGAGTTAAGATGAGCTATAACATACTGCTATTCGATTTAGATGATACGTTGTTGGATTTTGGCGCAAATGAAACGGATTCGTTAAACAAACTGTTTCAGCAACAAGGCTATCTGTTATCAGATGAAATATTTCAAGTATATCGTTCCGTCAACAAACAATTATGGGCTGAATATGAAAATGGAAATATCATTTTGAGTGATGTGCTAAACAAAAGATTTTCTGAAACGATGCAAAAGCTTGGAAAAGTCGTAGACGGCATGGAATGGGAAAATGTGTACAGGGAGCTATTGGGCAGTGGAAGCCAGCTTATGATTGAAGGAGCTTTGGAAGTTTGTCAAAGGTTATCGGCATCACACAGGTTATTTGTTGTCACCAATGGCATCACTCGAACGCAGATCAGTCGATTGAAGTCATCAGGCTTGTATAATTTTTTTGAGCAAATTTTCGATTCGCAAAGCATCGGATTCCAAAAGCCATCTCCAAAGTTTTTCGAATATGTTATGAATCATATTAAAGATTTTAACAAACAGGAAGCACTCATTATAGGAGATTCTTTAAATACGGATATCAAAGGCGGCATTCTATCAGGGATTGATACATGTTGGATTAACAGGCATGCACAAGAAAACGCTTCTGAAATTCAAAGTACTTATACGATCACTAACTTGATGGAAATAATGGACATTTGTGTCCCAGGCAATAAAAGGAAATGTGATCCGCTTTCTTGACGTAACGACATTTGATTTTCTCACCCTCCATGCATGTATGAACAATAGCTAGTATGTATGAATGGAATTGAATTGTACTCATGCCCTGCACCTCTGGAAATGTATAGATTTGGGGATCACCGAACATAATGGTGTTAACTCATACTACAGGTGCAGGCAAGGAGTAGACGATGCAGCGGAAAAATGAACCTGCGAAGTATTCAACTAATCAAATGAAAGATGCTCGTAAAACAATAGCCGAGGTTTTTCAATTGGCAAGCAAGTCTAGTGATTTTCATCAATTTTCCCCGGTTGAAGGCGACTTTCCTGTTCGAATTCAAATCAGTTATTTTCAAACGCTAGTGGACAATTTGAAAATAAACCGTTACCTCGTTTTGGAAATCCAAAAAAATATCGAACAAATAATTGGCATTGAGGATATTAAAAATATAATCCCCTTTGAAGAAATAAAAGTGACCCATGATGCAGCAGAAGTGGAGAAAAAACTAATAAAAGGTTATGTGCTCATTCAGCTAAACGAAACGGATGATGCATTCATTCTAGTAAACGTAAATATATCGGAACGTGGCCATCGCCTGAGCAATGATACCGAAAATGAATTTAGCGTCGTCGGACCAAAAGTCGGCTTTGTGGAAAATATTGACCTCAACATTCACCTTCTTAGACAGCAGATGGCGGTGCCTGAGTTAGTATTTGAGGAAGTAACAGTCGGGTCTATGTCCAACACTAAGGTGATGATCGTATATTTGGATGGCATCACGAACGATCAGCATGTACAGACTGCACGGCAGCGACTTCAGGCGATTGACATTGATATTATATATGACAGTTCGTTTCTTGATCAAATCATTTCAGACAACACCAATACGCCATTTCCGTTGTTTCTATCCACTGAGAGAGTGGATCGCGTAATTTATGCAATCTCGTCCGGCCAAGTCGCCGTTTTCTCGGACGGCTCTCCTTATGTCATTACCGGACCGTCCACTTTTTTGGACTTTTTTATATCACCCGAGGATTATTATGTTCCTTGGATCATAGGTTCCTTCTTTCGTATCATTCGGATAATGAGTGTTTTTTTCTCAGTATTCGCTACTCCTCTATATGTTGCCATTTTAACCTATCATTTCGCAGTATTGCCTGAAGCCTTACTTGAACCGTTGATCATGTCTAGGAGCCATGTACCATTCCCTCCAGTAATAGAAGCCATCTTTCTGGAAATCACAATTGAGCTGCTGCGGGAGGCCGGTGCGAGGCTTCCTACGAAAATCGGACAAACTTTGGGCATCGTAGGTGGTATCGTAATCGGACAGGCAACGGTTCACGCAGCGCTGACCAGCAATATTTTGTTAATTATTGTTGCATTAACGGCGTTAGCCTCATTTACAACACCTATCTTCAAAATGGCGAATACGATCAGGCTTTTACGGTTTCCTTTTATCTTGCTGGCTGCTTTGTGGGGAGGACTCGGCATTACCGCTGGGTTTCTTTTGTTAACTGGACATTTATTGCGGCTGAAATCATTAGGGACGCCTTATTTGGTGCCGATATTCCCGTTCCGAGCGGGTAACTTCTCAGACAGTATCATACGCGCATCGTATGCCTATATGACAAGCAGAAGCAAATATTTAAAGCCTAAAGTGCTTACAAGGTATCATACAAAGGAAGACAAGGAGGATATTAACGATGAGTAGCGTTAAGAATCTGATGATTCCTTTTATTGGACTGTGTTTTCTTACGGGATGCGGCAGTGATGGCGTTGTCGACCATATACGCAGCGTAACCGTGCTTGGGATCGACAAGAATGATTCCGGATTTACAGGATCGGCTCTATATTCAGATTATGAGGATAAAGGGAAAATAAAGGTGCTCAACGGTAAAGGGAAGCAAGCAAGGGAAATCTTCAACGAGATGGCCTTCGAATCCGCACAGCCGGTCCGGATGGAGAAGCTGAAAATGCTAGCTTTCAGCAGGGAGGTTGCCGAAGGAGGAATTACTAATTTCCTTAAAACGATCTGTCGGGACCCTGTCATCAGCAACTATGTGATCCTGGCTGTTTTTGACAAACCATTTGCCACTGTATCGGAAAGCCTAGCGGGGAAAGGGAGTCAAAATTATCCTTATCAGTTAATCGAACAAAATATGAAGGAAAAAATGATTCCATATTCAAATCTGTCAACTGTACTGTTTGATTTTTATGGAACGGGACGAGATTTTTCCGTACCCTATCTCAAACTAAACCCCAAAAAGCAGATTGAAATTTCCGGTTACGGGATTTTCAAGGGTGATCGATTAAAGCTTGTCTTGAATCCGAAAGAAATGGTTTATTATAAAATCCTCCAAGGCAAAGCTTTGCGCGGGGATATTCCGTTTGTCATCAAAAAGGGCTCAAACCAGTCACCAGCTATATTCACAATCAATTCCGGCAAGCTGAATAGGAAGGTCATCCAAAATCAAGAAGGAACAACATTGACTTATTCGTTTGTATTGAGCGGAATGGTAAATGAATATCCTGATTGGTTTTCATTAGATGTAGAGGAAAACACGCATTCATTAGTGCAGCAGCTGGAGGCGCAGCTTCAAAGCCATCTCCTTGCCTTGCTGCACAAATTCGTGAAAGAGGAAGTTGATCCGCTCGGAATCGGCGATTTGATGAGGACTCGCCATCGTAGCTGGTCGGAGGACAAGTTCTATGCAAATGAATACAAAAATATCAAATTCGATGTTCATTTCCGTACGAGCCTAAGCAAATCCGGAATCGGGGAGTAATTTCGTCAGGGGGATATCCGGTGGGAAAACAAGTGAAGGAAAGCTTAACTGTATCGCCATATCTGCTATGGACCCTCATACACGGCACACAAATGGGAAGCACCTTGTTGATTTTCCAAAGCCGTATTATAGATGGAGCCGAGATGGACTCCTTATTTTCTTTTGCGGCAGTGGGAATAAGCTTGCATTTGATTATTGCGATGATGTTTTATTTGCTATCCCATTCAACGGAAGGCGATATCATCTCTATACATAACCAGTTATTCGGCAAATGGATGGGTATCCCTATGACATTTGTGTTCTATGGGTATATCCTTTTATTTATCGTAAATGAATTAAGGCCATACATAGAAGTCATACATGTATGGGTGTTTCCATATACTCCGCTGTGGAGCTTATCTGTCATGTTTCTGCTGGTTGCCGCTTACATCGTTTCCGGAGGCTTGAGAGTCATTACGGGTATTTGTTTCATCTGTGTCATCATTCCTAGCCTGTTGATCCCATCGCTGTATTTCCCCCTAAAGCAAGCGCATTGGACGAACTTTCTCCCTCTGTTTAATCACAATGCCTATCAGTTCGCAGAGTCTGCCTATCATTCTTTATCCACGATGTTAGGTGTTGAGTTTTTGCTTTTGTTGTATCCTTTTATTAAAAACCAGGAAAAGTCCAAGAAATGGGCTCATATAGCGCTTGCCCATTCCACTCTTATTCCATTGATTATTGCGTTTGTTAGCTTTGCCTATTTTAATATTCAAGAACTGCAGCATACGATTTGGCCAACGCTTATCCTGTCCAAAATTATTCGTTTCCCTTTCATTGAACGATTTGATTATATTTATATTTTTATTTGGTTTTTTGTAATGATTTCCGCATGCTGTGTCGCCTTATGGGGTGCAATCCGAATTCTAAAAAAAACGATCGGTATAAAATCGAGGTCATCATTATGGATAACCGGGGGTCTTGTATTTATCATAATGCTTCCCATGAAAAATCCGATGATGATAGAAAAGTTGGATTCCGCATTGACCTTGTCCGGTTGGATCCTATTGTATGGATATATTCCGCTGCTATGTGCATGGATGAGCCTAAGGAGATGGTTTGCAAATAAAAAGAGCATGCACAATGAGAATGAAGAGCCCGAGACTTGAATAGCTATCCCAGACTGCTAAACTTAAAACATAGCCTTGAATATATGAAGATGCAAGTATCCAGATCAACAGGAGGTTCTAAGAAGATGGAAACCGAATTAACACGGTTACTAAACATTAAATACCCGATATTCCAAGCTCCCATGGCAGGTGGGTCGACAACGCCGGACCTAGTTGCTTCCGTTTCGAATGCCGGGGGACTCGGGAACCTAGGCGCCGGTTATTTAACGGCTGAACAAATCCGACTTGCGATCAAGGAAATAAAACTGAGAACAGATCGACCCTTCGGCATTAATTTGTTCGTACCCGAGCAATCGAATTCATCGGAAGAATCGATCGCCAGAATGAACGATTATCTTAATAAGTTTCGTGCTGAGATTGGCATCGCTCCGAACCCTATCATCCCGAAGTTTGCAGAGTCTTTCGACGAGCAGGTACAAGCTATTTTGGAAGAAAACGTCAAGCTATTTAGTTTTACTTTTGGCATACCTTCACTAGACGTGATTGAAGCGATGAAACAGAGCGGGACTATCGTCGTCGGTACGGCAACGACGGTTGAGGAAGGAAAGCTTTTGCAAGCTGCGGGGGTAGACGCAATCGTGGCTCAGGGAAGCGAAGCAGGAGGACATCGCGGGAATTTCTTGAAGAGCACCGACGAATCCATGATCGGTACGATGGCGCTCGTTCCTCAAATGCTGGATCATGTTTCGATTCCAGTTATCGCTTCAGGCGGCATTATGGACGGACGCGGGTTAGTTGCTAGCCTTGCATTGGGGGCTTCTGCCGTGCAAATGGGCACCGCTTTTTTGGCGAGTTTTGAGAGCGGTGCGCATGCCGAGTATAAACGGAAGGTTAGGTTGTCAAACGAAGACTCCACTGAAATCACGAATATATATTCAGGTAAAGCCGCAAGGGGCATTCTCACAAATCTTATGAATGACTTTCGTGAATACTCAGGCCAAATTCCTGCCTATCCGATTCAGAACGCATTGACTAGGGATATACGACAGGCTGCGGCTCAAATGAATAATCCGGAATATATGTCACTATGGGCAGGACAAGGTCTTCGGCTAGCTAAAGAGCGATCTGCTGCTGCAATCATAAAGGAGACGATAGATCAGGCATCGGAAATAATCCGAAGCTTTAATCGATTTGGATAAATAAACCTTTTCAAGACAGGACATCGACCAACAAAAATCAAAAGAGCAGTGTACTTGAACGATAACCATCATAAAGGACATGGATTCAAAGATGTCTTTCAATGGGGTTACTGTTCAGGGCATTGTTCTTTTTTGTTACAAGAAGCCATATTTCTAGATTGAAAATAAGAAACAAAAGCAATAAAAAATTCTATTTTTAATATTCAATTGAACCGATATGATTGTTTTGAAGTTAGGATACAAGGGGGAGCAGAAGCGTATGTTGTTAGAATAGCTTATACAATCGACTTAGAAGGTTGAGAAGTCTAAAGCTGCACAGCGAGGAGATAACAGCAATGAAACCAATCATACAACTGCTTCATTTTGGCTATCATCAAGCGATGAGCTGCATATTTCCAGTTGCGATATTTGGAACATTAGCTCTTTCAAGCGCAATAGAGATTCCATTCGTTTACCGTTATGACGCCATACTTTTAATACTGCTTGCCGTGCAGTATCTCATGTACAGAAGCGGATTAGAAACACGAGATGAAATTAAAGTAATCTGTGTTTTTCATCTTATAGGATTGTTGCTGGAAATATATAAGGTGAAAATGGGATCTTGGTCGTATCCCGAGCCCGGCTTCACGAAATTGTTTGGCGTACCGCTGTACAGCGGATTCATGTATGCAAGTGTTGCAAGCTTCATGTGCCAGATATGGCGAAGACTGAAGATGGACATAACAGGCTGGCCGGGGCTTTTTTCAGCGGGGGTGCTGGGCGGAGCCATTTATCTGAACTTTTTCACTCACCATTTCATTCCTGATTTTCGTTGGTGGCTGACAGTTCTGGTGCTCATTGTTTTTTGGAAAACCTGGATCATCTATCGGGTCAGGACCATTACTTATCGTATGCCTTTGACGCTTGCTTTTGTAATAGTAGGTTTTTTCATCTGGTTAGCCGAAAATATTGCTACATTCTTTAATGCGTGGAAATATCCTGATCAGTACCATTCCTGGCAGCTGGTAAGTTTCAGCAAGATAAGCTCATGGTTCCTTCTGGTTATTATTAGCGTCATCATTGTTGCCCAGCTTAAGCATGTCAAAGCAAGCCGGAAAACGAATGTTTCATAACCTTATATCCGATCCCATATCAAACACAAGCTCAACATTTGATTGTCTGACTGCCTGAAGAAGGCAGTCTTTTTAATGAGCTGCGTCAATTAAAGTCAAAAAGATAATCGAGGTATTACTTGATTCATCTCAAGGAGCACCCATAAATGTATAAAGTGGGTAGATGGATTCATTAGCGAAATAGCTGCCTGCCACCCCCTGAAATCGACATTATTCGACGAAACTTTATAAGAACAATACATAAGGAGTGAATCCCGAAGGTGAATAATTATAAACGCTTCATTCAGAATCAATTTGAAAAAGCGAAATCTACCGCGACAGAATTCATCTCTTCAAGAAGTGAAGAACAAGAAAAAAACATGATAGAACTCCAATCGCAACATTATGCTGAGCTGAAATCACTCGCTGATATGCAGCAAACGACAGTGCAAGCGATCGTTAACGGAATTGTTATTCAATATTTGGCAAGCACCCCTAGCGAGTCAGCGCMTATTTCAGTGGATCAAAAAGAAGATAACCCGCTTCTTTATTTGGATGCCATTTGCAAACTAGTGGATTAAGGAGCGTAAACACATGGATAACAATCTGAACATACAGGATACCATTTTTCTGGATAGTACAGCTTTAGCTGCTTTAATGAACCCTGAAGACCCACGCTATGTGAAAGCCCGTTCGCTATTTCTGGATTTGCACGATCTGGAACGGAATTACATAACAACTAACTCCATTATATTTGAGCTTCACGAGTGGCTTCGCAATGACTACAGCTATCAGCAGGCGGAATACTTTCTGAAAGCAATTGATAAAGCGGTGAGTAAAGGCAAGCTGGCGGTCATCTCCAGCAGCCACGAATTTGATGGGGAATCACGCAGATTGCTAATAGACAGGCCAGAGCTCCATTTCTCGCTCAGTGAAGCATTCACTGCTGTGACCATGTCTTATTTCCAGATAAAACGCATCTTTACCTTCAATCGCAATTACATGATGTTAGCCAATTTGGATAAGGATATTCGTATTATCCCCACGAATTGAAAACCTTTAAACAAAAAATGCCAACCCATTAGCGAAGTGCAGCCTGTAATGTAGGAGTGGCATAAGTAAAAACGCCAGTTATTTGGGTCAACCATTCATTTCGTATACATTGAAACATGCCAATTGCCATAAGCTGACGCCGATATGATATCGGCGTCAGCTTATTTTTGATGCGTTTTTCATTATAGAAAAATCAGATGAGTATCATACTATGATCTTTATGATGGATGGATATATATCTATTAATAGCCGTAATGAGCAGAGAAAATGGAAGTATGGTTTTGCAGGAATAAATGAAAAAAATGTCGAACTACTTTTTAGGCTGACGCTTGTTTCCGCTCAGGACGGCTATGGGGAATCATATTCATCAATATATTGCAAGCCGAGCCGAAATCTCGATTCCGACTGCAAGGCTAAACAAGTACAGATCCTGTCGTGATGAGAAACGTTTGCAGAATGGGGTGAAATCAGCATGAAGATCATTGTCATAGGAGCGGGAATTGCAGGAGCGTCAACTGCATACCAATTGGCTAAGCAGGGAGCAGAGGTCCTCATTATTGATCGGAAAGATGAAGGACAGGCAACGGACGCAGCTGCTGGAATTATTTGTCCATGGCTGTCGCAGCGTCGCAATAAGGCTTGGTATCGGCTTGCGAAAGCTGGAGCGCGCCACTACCCAGTACTCATTAAAGAGCTTGAAAACGAAGGGGAAACGGATACCGGTTATGCAAAGGTTGGGGCACTCAGCATACATACGGATTCGGATAAGCTGGACAAAATGGAAGAGCGGGCTAACGGGCGAATAGAAGACGCGCCAGAAATCGGTAAGATAACTCGGCTTGATGAACATAGTACCCATGAGCGCTTCCCGTTACTCGCAGAGGGTTATTCCTCCATATATATTAGCGGGGCTGCCCGCGTTGATGGCCGGGCACTGCGTGATGCATTGCTCCGATCTGCACAAAGGAACGGAGCTAAGCTTCTACATGGAGACGCTAAGCTTGAGTATCAGTCCAATCGTATAACTGGCGTTACGGTAGGTGGAGAGAGCTACGAGGCTGGTATCGTAATCGTTTGTGCAGGAGCTTGGGCAAGAACGTTGCTGCAGCCTTTGGGCATTGAGTTCAATGTAAGCTATCAAAAAGCACAAATTATGCACGTGCAAATGACAGATGCTAATCAAACGACAGGTAATTGGCCAGTAATAATGCCTCCATCCGATCAGTATTTGCTCGCCTTTGAGCAGCGGAAAATGGTACTTGGGGCGACTCATGAAAATAATATTGAAGGCTATGATACGAGAGTTACACCAGGAGGCATGCACGAAATTTTGAGCAAAAGCCTTGCATGTGCACCCGGTCTGGCGGATAGTACTTTCCAGGAAGTTAGGGTAGGCTTTCGTCCTTTCACAGCGGATTTCCTTCCAGTCATAGGCGCCATTCCCGATTGGGAAGGGTTGCTGGCTGTAAACGGTCTTGGTGCCTCTGGTTTAACGATGGGCCCGTATATCGGTGTCCAGCTGGCCAAATTAGCGATGGGCATGGCGTTAGATATTGATTTAACTGATTATGACATAAGTAAAGCCATCAGCTAATCGGTTTGTTTCATAGCAACTAATCTGCTTGAAAACGAAACATACTTCATAAAGAAATCCGCTTAAGAAAGCGGATTTCTTTATGAAAATATGTAGGAAGTGACTTGTTGAATTACTTGTTGAATTACTTGTTGGATTACTTATTAAATTGCTTACCAAATGGATCAATCAAGGCAACAGGTACTTGAAAAGCTTCCTCAAAGACAGCTGCAGGAACGAGGAGATTGCCATGATCTCCGAGGAATGAGGGTAAAGAATTGGTCTGTGCCTTTCCGTTAATTAATACTTCTTCTCCCCATTGATTGATTTGCAGCACGTTAACTCCCTTGGTAATCGTTACACTTGAGGTAGATTCATCCCATGAAACGTCAGCGTCAATCATTTCAGCAAGTGCCCTTGCAGGAAAACGGCTTTCGTTATAAGAATGAAGGGAAGCTGCCGTTTTAATGCTTTTTAAATTCGCACCAGGTATTCGAAATTCAATACGATAAGATTCATTTTCGGGCTGCAAGAGGAATAATACCGTTCCAAATTGTGGCTGCTGCATTTGGTTCAATGCCTTGATAATCTGATACATTTGCTCAAGATCATGGGGCTCCATACCTCTCTGATGCTGAAAGGTAACATCGAAGGTTAAGGCTTCCAACTTGTAATATGGGACTGAACCGCCGTTTTTTCTGGCATCGTAGCTGGCTGTATTGCAACATGTGAAGTCCATATATAGCGGGCTCTTAAACTCCTGTTTAATATGTACTAAATGCTGGAGCATATCTTCTTTTGCCTGATGCAGCCATAATGTGTGTACGTAGTCGTCCCTAAAGCCGCTGGAGCTTTCGTTGCTCGGATAAACGCTAAATTCAAGGTTTTTTTCGTTTTTTGGGTGAACACGTGCTTGGATGGGTTCGATATTGTCCCACAAATAGGTAACGCCTTTAATCGACATAGGTTCGTTATAGGTTTGCTTTAAATAGTTTTTCACGTTATAGGCATAAACGTTTTTTTTAATCATTCCATAACGCAACTCCAATACGCATGTAGCAAGCAGCAGCAGAAACATTACGATCGATACGACTACTATTTTTCCTTTACCATTTTTCATGCTCGACTAGCAGCCCCCTTCTTTTCATTAGACGAGGTGTACATCAGATTTGTTTCCAATTACAGGATTCTCACTTGTGAAACCTATTAAGTAGTCCGCATATAATGAAGGCAGCTGGTTAAAAGTCTATTAGCATTTGAAGATGCTGCTCCTCGAATCCTGTATCCTCCTCAAAAACGACACCCTGCACCGATAGCCGGTACAGGGTGTCGTATTTTTCATTCTCACTTTGCCTAGTTTCAAGAAAACATGTGTTTTTCAATCGTCATCATATATTTCGTGGAGCCTTATCGTAGCAGCTTCCTTTATTTATTGCCCTTTTCCAAGTCTTGCGATAATGCAGTAATTTCCTCCTTGTACAGCTCAAGCTGCTTCGCAAGTGCCCCTCTAATGGAGTTTTCATCTTTGGATTCCACGGCCTTCCCCAGCGCCATCATGCCTTCAAAAAATGGTGAGACTTTGATCGCTATTGCTGAATCAGTCGATGTAATCCCGGCAACGGAAACCGTACTGCCTGCTTGCAGAGGAATGCTTGTTAATGGAGCAGGGATAGCCTCTACGGAATTAGCCTTTACAGATGCAAGATCTTTTGTACTTACCGTTATCGATTGAAGCATCGGCTGCGCCACAGCAGTTAAACTCATTTTCTCCGAAGACAAGCTAGGTAATGCCACCCCCGCTTCAGTAAATTCCCCTATGCTGATCGTTTCGAAGCGCTTGGAAATAAGGCTATCGTATTGAGCGATAACAGCCTGCCATTCTTTCACCGTATCTTTCGCATAGGCTTCTGCCAACTTAATTGGATCCAGGATTTGAAACGCGGCAGTTGCGTTGATCGTCTCAAGCTTGACTGGTTCGATCAAGTTAGCGGAGGAGAGGGGAGCGGCATGTTCAAGCTTTGTACTCGGATGGGACGAGTCTGCAAAAACAGTAGGGCCAGCTACAGCTGACAGCAGCAAAGTGGATAGAGCAACATTTTTGAAAATCATTTTGTAGTTCATGGTTAACACTCCTTCAAGGTTTGGGTTTGTCTTACAGAACCTAGTGTACCGTTCAAATATGGCAGCCCATATGAATAAATGTGGAAAAACAATGGCACAGCCCCTATCGGTTCCATAGCTTGCTATAATAATAGAGATTCAAAATAGGAGGTTGTTCCATGAACCATTATTTAATCGCGATCATCGATGATGATCAACATATACGTGAGCTAATTGAGGCTTATTTAAAGAAAGAGCAATTCCGTACGGTAGCACTAGCAAGTGCAGAGGAAGGACTTGTGCAGCTGGGCACAGAACCGCCTGACATGTGGATTCTGGATATTATGCTTCCCGGCATGGACGGCTATGAATTTTGCAGACGCATCCGCCTTGACGCGGAGGTTCCCATTATGATGATCTCCGCCCGTGATAACGAGGTAGACAAAATATTAGGGCTGGAGCTTGGCGGCGATGATTATATGGTTAAGCCGTTCAGTCCAAGAGAAATGGTGGCTCGGGTCAAAAGGCAGCTTCAGCGGTGGTATAAGCTAAAGACAAAGAAGGACGAGAAACAGTCTTCCTCCGTACTCCAGCTTGGAGCCGGTCAGCTGCAGCTTGCCGTGGACGAAAGACGTGTATTCTGGTGCGGGGAAGAAGTGGATGTGACATCGAAGGAGTTCGCGCTGCTGCTGACACTTGCCGAGCGACCTAACCGAGCCTTTGCCAGAGATGAGCTGCTGACCAGCATTTGGGGAGATGATTATTTTGGAAGCGATCGGGCAGTTGATCATTTGGTGAAGCGGCTTCGCAAGAAAATCGAGGAGCTTCCTGTGGAAGCGGTATGGGGACATGGATATAGGCTGCGGATGAATGGAGGGGAGTTGAGTCATGAAGCTTCTTTATCAAATTAATTTGGCATTTGCATTTCTTCTCGTTCTGGTATTGTCGATAACAACCGTTGTTTTTCATTATGTGCTGCTTGATCACTTTATTGAGGCTCAGAAAAAAGACATGATTCAAATGAGTAATTCCATCTCATTAAATCTGAAGGAGGTGGGTGAAATAAAAGCAATGCCTTCCAGCAGCTTGGTGGGGGTTGCCATGGCATCGGTTACGAAGCAATCGCTCATCCATGTCGATGCGATACTAACCGATGCCAGCCAGAACATATTATATAGCACGCTTGAGCCTGTCCAGGTGGAGATGCAAGCCATACCTACTCTGCAGCCCGGCCTTCAGGCTACTTCCATCAGTTCGACGGGAACGCAGTTTATTACGGCAGCAAGCACGATCCCGCAAGGAGGTACCTTGACCCTGTTGACACCCATTAGCAAAATAAAGCTCATCGAGCAATCGTTGCTCGGAAGGCTGCTTGTTGTGCTTTGCGGCGGCGGTATACTCGCTTTTCTGCTAAGTCTAATGATAACCAGAAAACTAATCAAACCTCTGATGAAGCTTCAAATTGAGCTGAAAAAGGTCAAAGGACGCCGTTTCTCGGAAGTTAAGCTCATTAAGGCCGATGGGGAAATCGGTGATGTAGCAAAGTCAGTGTATGAGCTTGCTGGCGAGTTGAACAAATATAATGTAATACAACGGCAGTTTATCCAAAATGCTTCGCATGAATTGAAAACGCCTTTGATGTCGATATCTGGCTATGCAGAAGGAATACGTGACGGTATTTTTGAAGGGGAACAAGTTAGCAAAGGACTGGACATCATTATGAGCGAGAGCAGCCGGTTGAAAAATATCGTTACGGAGATGACCCTTCTCGCTAAGCTGGATGGAGAGGAAGAGCATTTCACGCCAGCTTATGTCACCTTGTCTGATTGGATAGAAGAGACGATAGAGCGCATCAATCCCGTTCTGGTGAAAAATGCTGTGACGATTGCGACCTCCTTAATTCCCGAGGAACGAGGAAAGCTGGCGATCTATGGCGATCCGGACAAGCTGCTGCAGGCACTGCTGAATGTAGTGTCCAATGCAGCTAGGCATGCCCGCAGCACCATTCACATTCAAGCTGGAATGGGTATCCATGGCATTGAACTATCCATCAAAGATGACGGTGCGGGTATACCGGAAGAGTTGCTGCCACATCTGTTTCATCGGTTTGTGAAGGGCAAGGATGGAGAAACGGGGCTTGGTCTTGCCATATCGCGTGCGATTGTAGAGCGATGCGGAGGTATGATTTCAGCTCAAAACCATCCCGATGGCGGTGCTCAAATTCGGCTGCTATTTCCGGTAAACATACAGGCAGCAGCTTAGATGTCATGAGCAGTATGCAGTATATAGTTTATAGTATTATAATTATGGGGAACGGGAGCCGTTATTAACGATAATCTTAGGTATACCGTTTATTAATAGAAAAGATTCAAAAAAAGCTGCCGATCCTAGATCGGCAGCTTTTCTCTATATCATCCAATAACAGATTGCAATTATTTGTGTGTTAAATTGATGTGGTCCAGTTCTGTGGTGCTGTTAAAGATAAAGGAAAGCTGGTAGTCGCCGCGATTATATACGATCTTCTTCTGCGTCAGCTTACCGTTGTGGATCGTTTTTGCCGAATTTGGCATTCCCCATGCTTTGTAAAGCATGTTTTGCGTAATACCGCCAATATTGTTTTGTCGCTCGATATTGGTGCCGAAGTAGCGCATCTCGCGAATTTTGTTCAATTTATAGGATATGGCATAACCAGGATGACCCATTTCAGCATGATACACGTCAAATGCATCAGCATCCTTGCCAGGTGCTTCCGCTTTTCCGATTTGGTCCTGTACGTCTTGGCGTGTGCTTGTACCGAGTGTCAATCCTTTCATACCACCGGGGAACTGTCCTTTTAGTGCCAACTTGTAAAAGCTGTTTAAAGTAGTAAGCGCTTGATTGTCCTTATCTTTGGTTACGGCAGCAGCGGCTGCCTTGTCCGTAATTAGAACACCTGTAAAGCTTGCGACGGAAAGAGCGGAAACGCCTGCGATCATAGCGGCAATGGTTATTTTTTTGATGCGTTGTGTTGTAATCATGATGAATTTCGAGTCTCCTTTATGAGCAGAATATGAATAAGTTGCTTATTCAAACATACAAACGCATGCACGATTGAATATGTTGCAGCCTTTTTTTTACTGCTGAAATGAGCAGCTGAATACAAAAGAACCTTCAATACCACTTTAAAGTGGTGCTGAAGGTTCTAATTGTATGTGTATATTTCTATTTCTCATATGGCCAAAACTAAAAACTACACATTTATATTTGTGAAAGGCCCTATTATTTTAGAGGCTTTCAAGTATAGGTGAAATGAAATCAGCGAGCTTTACGCAAATGAGTCTTGGCGTTACCTGCACGTTCTTGTTCCTTCAGCTGCGCAAGCAGCTTATCTCCTTCGACGTCTAGGTTCGGCAGAAGGCGGTCTAACCATTTCGGCAGCCACCATGCTTTATCTCCGAATACGGCCATGACTGCCGGCACTAGCGCCATACGGACGAAGAAGGCGTCAATTAAGATGCCGATCGCAAGTGCGAAGCCAATCTGCTTGATCATAATATCATGGGCAAAGATAAATCCGGCGAACACGGAAACCATGATGATCGCAGCCGCTACGACAACTCGGCTTGCTTGATCGTAGCCGTGAATGACGCTCTCTTTGCCATGATGTCCATGAACGTAAGACTCTCGCATGGAGCTGACAAGAAACACCTGATAATCCATCGCTAACCCGTATAGAATACCCGTAACCATAATCGGCATGAAGCTGAGCAGCGGGCCGCCCGTGTCGAAGCCGAATAGGTCATGTACCCAGCCCCATTGGAACACGGCTGTCGTCATCCCGAAGGTAGCGAGTATGCTGAGCAGGAAACCAACAGTGGCTTTAATGGGTACAATGATTGAACGGAATACAAGCAGCAATATAATGATCGAAAGAATGACGATAATAATGACATAGATCGGGAACACCTCAGCCAGCTTCGACGACATATCGATGTTGATGGCTGTAAATCCAGTAACGCCAATCTTAACGCCATGAGACGTCGACATGCTGGAGTCATTGGAACGAAGCTCCTGTACCAAATCCTTCGTCTCTTTGTCTGTTGGTCCTGTTTTCGGAATAAGGCTAATAATGGCCATATCACCGGTTTCGTTAACGCCCATTGGCGTAACGACAGAAACGTTGTCATGCTGCTGCAGCTCTTGAACCAGAGCGCCCAGCGTTTCCATCGTAATAGCTTCCGAAGAACCTTGCGGCTCGGCAACCAGGAGCAGCGGGCCGTTGAAGCCCTCGCCGAAACCATCTGAAATCGCATCGTAGCTCTGTCTTGCTGTTGTATCAAAGTTAGCAGTCGCACCTGATGGGATGCCCATTTCCATTTTCGCAGCAGGGATCGCGGCCGCACCTAGGATAACGATGACGGCAACGATAATAGCCCAGCGGCCTTTTACGACTCCAGATACCCAGCGGTGCGCGAACCCATTCGGATTTTTGCCGCTTGGGGTGCTGTTCTTCGTGCGAGCCTTGGCCGAGCAGATGCGTTCACCAACGAGACCGAGTAAAGCCGGCAGCAAGGTCAATGCGACCAGAACATTGGCAAGAACGGCTACAGCCGCAACTAGAGCCATTGCAGACAAGAAGCCAATCCCGATAACAACCATTCCGCACAATGCAATAATAACGGTTAAGCCTGCAAAGAATACTGCACTGCCTGCGGTGCCGACTGCTCTGCTCGCCGCTTCCTGTGCGCTTATTCCCTGCTCTAGAATCATACGGCGCTGACGGTTGACGATAAACAGCGAATAGTCAATACCGACAGCAAGCCCGACCATAAGTGCCAGCACAGGCGTGAGATCGGTCATATGGAATATATTCGAGAAAGCAAAAGCGCCTCCTACACTTATTCCAACTCCAATGAGAGCAGTCAGAAGAGGCAAGCCCGCAGCAACTACTGAACCGAGAGTCATGAACAGTACAACGGCAGCGACGGCGATGCCGATGGCTTCCGTCGAGCCGATTGCAGGCTTAGTGGATAGCGAGTCACTCGGTAATGCAGTAATTCCAGTCTTCTCGACCGTCATGACTGCATCAATTACCGAATCAGGGACCCATTCCGGCAGCGACATTTGCTGAACCGTGAATTGGAATTGGAACAGGGCAACGCTGCTGTCCGAGGCGATCATGACGCCCGGTACCGGTACGCCATCTATCATCAGCGGGCCATAAGGCGGCAATTCGCCTGCAGCTCCTTGCGTTGACCCGGCAGCTGCTTCGCCTTGCGCTGTTTGGCTTCCTTGCGCAGCTGCGTCAGTCATTGATGCGCCAGCTTGTGCAGCCAATTCGATCGGGTTAATCACATACTCCAGCTTGTATACCTCATTAACAGCTTCGTTAATAGCGTTCAAACGTTCCGGCGTATTCAGACTCTCGCCCTCTAGTGCCGTAAATACAATGCTTGCCTGTCCGCCTGATGCTTCCGGCAGCTCCGCTGTTAACTGGTCCAGCACTTTCTGTGATTCCGTGCCCTCGATTTTCATGTCTGAAGTAACATGTATGCCATTGATCCCTAGTATCGCGAGAACAATGCCGAGGAGCGCGATCCAACTGACAATGAAATACCATGGCTTGCTATAAGCTGATTTGCCTAATTTGTACAGAAAAGTTGACATGCGTTAATGATTCTCCTTTGCATATAGAAATAACGTGTAATCTTGAACTAGAAACCGTTGCGCAAGTAACCGAACATATCATCCAAATAATGATCGAGTGTAACAACTTCATGCATTTCAAGGATTGTCTGTCCAGGAAGCAGTACGTTGAGGCTGCCATCCAGCAAGGGCAAGACAGCTCCGTAAACAGCGCCGACGAGTAAATGGGTGTAGCCTTCGGGATAACGTCCGCGGGATAAGTTGCTTATTGTCTCCTGGGCTGTTATTTGCAAACGGTGCAGCCCGCTGAGGATGTACGGCTCAAGCGATGGGTACTGCTTCGAGAGCGAAACAAGCTGCTGCAATTTCACGAAATGCTCTGCTGTAAGCTGCATTTTCATCAAATGATACAGAACCTCAAGCGGTGAGATATTTTCGCTTAAGCCTGCTATCCATTCTTCGATTTCATCAGCACCTTTGAAGATGAGAGCCGCCGATGCGATCGCTTCCTCCTTGCACGAATAGTGATTCGCGAATGTTCTTCTAGAGTAGCCGGCACGCTGCACGACGTCCTCGACGACGAAACCGTCTACCCCTTTCTCCAGTGCAAGAGCAAATGCCGCATCGGCAAGCGCATTCCCGGTTGCTTCCCTTTTCATATCGCGTAAACTTTGTTTGTTCATCATGTAACGCTTAAGCGTTCACCTCTTTTCAGATTGACTAGCAGTTTCTTTTTACTCGGAATCCATAATTATATTATTGCCCAATGGGCAACGATGCACAATGAGCAGGATGAGCAAGTTGTTACGATTTTGTGGCGCCTCAGCCAAAGTTGTAATTTGTCAATTAAAAAGTCGGGAAAGTGCTAAACAAGGAGTCGTAAATATGTTAGCCGACTAACAAGTTGTATGCTAAAATGATAAATGTGTTGAATTTGAATAGATTCAAAGGAGGTCGAAATGAAGGCAGACCGATCAATTGCGCTGGAACTTCGAACGCTAAGAAATATGCTGCAGAGACAGGTTGACGGGTTTATGACTCAAAAATACGGCGATCAATTAACCGGCATGCACGGTTGGGTGCTGAAGTACTTCGTCGATAACCAGGACAAAGAAATATTTCAACGCGATTTCGAGAACAAGTTTACGATCCGTCGTTCAACGGCGAGCAAGATTTTGCAATTGATGGAGAAGAAGAACCTCATCATAAGGCAGCCTGTTCCCTACGATGCACGATTGAAGCAGATCATCCTTACACCGGCTGCCCACGAGTATTACGAAGCTATCATTGGTAAATATGCTGAAATTGAGCGTGAGCTGAAGAATGGGCTATCACGAGAGGAGCTGGATACATTTTTTTCTGTGCTGGATAAAATTAAAAGCAATCTGGAGTAGCAGTCGTCAATGTTGTTAGGGCGGCTTTAATTATTGTAATATAGTTAGTAGGCTTACAGTTCTATAGCTAACAACAGGGTGAAGGAGCGTTTGATAAATGCTTAAGATTTTGAAGTATTTCAATCCTAAAAATGTTTGGTTTATCGTCATCAGTACCGCATTTATCGTGTTCCAGGTATGGCTCGACCTCAAGCTACCCGATTATTTGGCAGAAATCACAAAACTAGTACAGACGGAAGGAAGCTCTTTAAGCGAGGTCTGGAAACCAGGCGCCTACATGATGATATGTGCGATTGGAAGTTTAATTGCGTCTTTCATCGTCGTCTATTTGGTCGCTCAGAGCGCCGCTTCACTCGCGAAGAGGCTCAGAAGCATGCTCTTCGACAAGGTTGAGTCGTTCTCGATGGCGGAAATGAATCAATTCTCGACAGCGAGCCTTATTACCCGTTCCACGAACGACATTACGCAAGTACAAACGATTGTGGCTATGGGTCTTCAAGTTATGATTAAAGCACCGATTCTAGCAGTCTGGGCGATAGTGAAAATCTCCAGCAAGAACTGGCAATGGACGCTTTCATCCGGCGTTTCGGTCGCTCTTCTGCTCCTCATGATAGGGATCGTTATTTTATTCGCCATGCCGAAGTTCAGATTGATTCAAGGGCTAACGGATCAATTGAACCGGGTAACGAGGGAAGGCTTGAATGGACTGCGTGTCATTCGTGCCTATAATGCGGGACCAAGCCAGGAAGTGAAGTTCGATCATGCGAATCAGGAATTAACCGATGCGAATCTGTTCACTAGCCGATTAATGGCTTTAATGATGCCGGTCATGAGTCTTATTATGAGCGGATTAAGCTTAGCGATTTATTGGATCGGCGCCTATTTGATCAACGGCGCAGATACAGCGGCAAGGCTCGGCTTGTTTAGCGATATGGTCATCTTCTCTTCCTACGCCATGCAGATTGTCATGGCCTTTATGATGTTATCGATGGTTTTCTTCATGCTGCCGCGGGCATCGGTTTCTGCCAAGCGTGTAATGGAAGTATTAAATACGGAACCAAGCATCAAGGATGGCGGATCAAGCTCGACTAATGCCGCCAAAGCAGGAGAGATTGAATTCCGAAATGTTGGCTTCAAATACGCAGATTCGGATGAATATGTACTTAAGGACATTAGCTTCGTTGCGCGCAGGGGCGAGACGGTTGCATTTATCGGCTCGACGGGCAGCGGAAAGAGTACACTGCTGAACTTAATTCCGAGATTCTATGACGTGTCAGAGGGAGAGGTACTTGTCCAGGGTTTGAATGTGAAGGAGTACACGCTTCGGGATCTGCATAATAAGCTCGGATATGTTCCTCAGAAAACCGTTTTGTTTAGCGGAACCGTCACGTCCAACGTCGCCTACGGGGATAACGGTCGTGTGGAAGGCTCGGCTGACGATGTGAAGAAAGCGGTAGCGATTGCCAAAGGCCAAGAGTTCGTTGAAAAGCTGGAAGGCGGGTACGAAGGCAGTATTTCGCAAGGCGGCTCGAACTTGTCCGGCRGGCAGAAGCAGCGGTTATCTATCGCTCGAGCTGTATTCCGGAAGCCTGACATTTACATTTTCGACGATTCCTTCTCAGCACTTGACTATAAAACAGATCGTCAGCTGCGCTCCATGCTGAATCAAGAAACAACCGGCGCCACGAATCTGATCGTGGGGCAGCGAATCGGAACGATTAAGGAAGCCGATCTCATACTCGTTCTCGACGAAGGCAAGATCGTAGGAAGAGGCACGCATCAAGAGCTGCTTCAGACCTGCGAGGTATATCGTCAGATCGCGAACTCACAGTTATCGAAGGAGGAGCTTGAAATTGGCTAAACAACAGGTTGCAACCAAGCAAAGCATCGATTTCAAAGGCACAATGGGCAAGCTCGTTGCTTACTGCCGTCCTTATGTTCCTCTTATTATTGTAGCCTTGCTGCTGTCCGTCGTCGGTACGATATTTACGATTGTCGGGCCAAGCAAGCTGCAAGAAATGACAGATCACATTACCGTAGGGCTAATGGGCGAAATCGACATGGATGCGGTGCTCGGCATCGGCATACTGCTTTCCGTCCTATATGGATTAAGCGTCATCTTCTCGTTCTTCCAAGGCTATATTATGGCTACGGTAACGCAGAAGGTTACAAAAAGCTTGCGTACGCGAATTTCTAAGAAGATCAACAAGCTTCCGCTAAAGTATTTCGATTCCAACAGCAACGGGGACGTGTTGAGCCGCGTCACGAATGACATCGACACGATCGGACAAACCATGAATCAGAGTGTCGGCATGCTTGTCACTTCCGTCACAATGCTAGTTGGCTCATTGGTCATGATGTTCTATACCAATGTGTGGATGTCGGTGACTGCGATTGTTTCGACGTTTCTAGGATTTGCATTTATGACTGTGATGATCAAAAAATCGCAAACACATTTCGTGCATCAGCAGGCGAATCTGGGTGCAATGAATGGCCATGTCGAAGAAATCTTCTCAGGCTACGATGTCGTTAAGGTTTACAATGGAGAACAGAAGGCGAAGGAAACCTTTAACGAAATCAATGAAAAACTGTATGAAAGCTCATGGAAGTCGCAATTTTTATCCGGCTTGACGATGCCGCTTATGATGTTTGTCGGTAACTTCGGCTATGTGGCGGTATGTATTGTCGGAGGAGCATTAGCGATGGATGGCCAAATTTCATTTGGTGTTATCGTTGCTTTCATGCTGTATGTCCGGCTGTTCACGCAGCCTCTAGGACAAATCGCACAGGCCGCGACAAGTCTGCAATCGACCGCAGCCGCAGCCGCACGCGTTTTTGAATTTCTGGAGGAGAAGGAGCTCGAGGACGAAAAGCATAAATCGAAGGTGCTAAAGAATGTAAAGGGGCAGGTAGAGTTCCGGAACGTTACCTTCGGATATGATCCGAATAAGCTTATCATTAACGATTTCTCAGCTCGCGCTTTGCCTGGCCAGAAGATCGCCATTGTTGGGCCGACGGGTGCGGGGAAGACAACCATCGTTAATTTGCTGATGCGGTTCTATGAGCTGAACGGCGGGGAAATTACTATCGACGGCGTACCGATCCATGAGCTTCCTCGGGAAAATGTTCATGAGCAGTTTTGTATGGTGCTTCAGGACACATGGCTATTCGAGGGGACGATCAAAGAAAATATCGTCTTTAATAAGCAAGGTGTTACGGATGCCGACGTGAAGGACGTCTGCAAGGCGGTCGGTATTGATCATTTTATCCGAACCTTGACGCATGGCTATGATACGGTCTTGAACGAGCAAGTGAATCTTTCCGCAGGGCAGAAGCAGCTTATTACGATTGCAAGAGCGCTCATCGCGAACGCCCCGCTGCTCATCCTCGACGAGGCGACAAGCTCTGTCGATACGAGAACGGAGCTTCTCATTCAAGAAGCGATGGACCGGCTGATGGCGGGAAGAACTTCATTCGTCATTGCGCATAGGCTGTCTACGATTAAGAATGCCGATATTATCCTCGTCATGAAGGACGGCGATATTATAGAGAGCGGCAATCACCATGAGCTGCTGGCGGCGAATGGCTTCTATGCTGATTTGTACAACAGCCAATTCGAGACGGCGGAAGCAGTTGTGTAGCTGTTCATATAACTCGGAGAAAAGAGTAAGAAGCTGGATCGATTCATAATCGGTCCAGCTTCTTTTTTTTCGTCATTGACGGCAAATAGTCATAGTATCGTCAGTTAAATACTTTTAAACATCGCTAATTGCTATAAAATGTTTGTTTTTCACATCACATGTTTTGATACAGCTTACGGTACGAGGTAGCGGACATGCCCAGCCGTGCTTGAAATACGCGGCAGAAGGTAGAATAGGAAGAAAATCCAACTTCATAGCAAATCACGGTTACTGATTCTATGCTTGAGACCAGTAAACTGCAAGCATGTGATATTCTAATCTTTTCCAAAAAACTGTGGAAATTGTCTCCGCTGAAAAGTCGGAAGGATGCGCTAATATGTGGGACACTGAGATGAAAGCGCTCAGCTAGCATTACGAGACTTATATCCTCGCGATAGTTTTGATAAACGTAGAGAATAACCTCTCGTATTTTTCCTTTTTTGTTGACGTGCCTAATCACTGTTCCAACGTCATTTATACGAAAGACGTAGCGATTCAGGATGATCAATACTTCCATTAATTTCGTTTTGAACATCAATTGGCTCCAGGCTTGCGAGCTTTGTACTTCGGCATGCATGTTGGCAAAGAGAGGGAGCAAATCGGCAATGAGCATGTCACTTAGCGCATAGGAGGGATCTCCCTCCATGCCGGAGCGAAGAAGAAGCTCATGAAGAGCGGCAGCTGATTCATCGGAGCCAAACAAAGCTTGCAATCCGATAGCGCCGATATATAGATGAAGCTCTTCGCCAGGATGAATCTTAAGCTGATGCACTTGATGCGGTAACAATAGCGTAAAGGTACCTGCTTGTATATTTCGCTCGACGCCATTGATAATCTCGATGCCTCTGCCAAAGATGACAAAAGTATATTCAATGAAATTGTGAGTATGAGGAGGAATATCAGTCGTCAGTTTGTGAATTTTGAAGGTAAAGGGGAAGCTTCCATGAAGCTCTAAATCACCCGGCAGGTTGAAGGGGACCATTGTATCACTCACTTTAATGGGATTTATATCGTTATCATAACTTAAAATCTTAAATTATGAGAGAAAGAGCATAATTTTGATAAGATACACATCCGTTTTTTGATTACAATGTGGATCAAACCATTGTAACAGAAAGGATGTTTTCATGATGGAACGTTTATTACAGTATGTTAACCCGCTTCAAGGAACAGCATCAACCTTTAATTTCTCCAATGGGAATACGCTACCTTTAGTAGCACGTCCTTTTGGAATGGCCGCGTGGAGCGCACAAACAAATGAAGCGGGAGGCGGATGGTTTTTTCACCCCTCGCACCGACACTTTGAAGGTCTGCGGCTGACTCACCAGCCTAGTCCATGGATTGGTGATTATGGTCATTTGACCATCATGCCGCAATCAGGACCGCTTGTATTAGCTGCTTCCAAGCGCTCCTCCTCTTTTCGGAGAGATGAGCTTGTAATCAAGCCAGATTATTTCAGGATACGCATGGAGCGATACCGCGCGAATCTTGAGCTTAGCCCAACGGAAAGATGTGCGATAATACGCTTGGCATTCGATGAGCGAATAGGGGCAAGACTCGTGGTAGCACCGTTTGCAGGTGCATCATCCATGAAGATTGACTGTGATGGAAGAAGGCTGTCAGGATATACAAGAGCGAATTCAGGCGGGGTACCGGACAATTTCGCGATGTACTTTGTTATGGAATTTGATTGCGAGTTGGATGTGCAAGCCAGCGGTGTGTTTGATAAAGAAGGAGCTGCATCATATCGATTGTTTGAGGAAGGAGAGAGCATAGGTGCATTCATTGGATTACAGCTGCCAGAATCGGGTCAGTCGATACTGAAAATAGGCACCTCCTTTGTTAGCTTGGAGCAAGCTCAGGCGAATCTTAACGTGGAGGTTGGTTCGAGAAGCTTCGAGGAAGTCAGGTCGGACGCGAATAAAAGCTGGGAAGACACGCTGGGCCGCATTCGAATCGAGGACCGTGACGAGGACAAAAAAAGGACCTTTTATACCTGCTTGTACCGCGTATGCTTGTTTCCTAGAATATGGCATGAATATACAGAGGATGAAAGAAAAATTCATTATAGCCCTTACAATGGAAAGATTATGGAAGGGCCAATGTATTGTGATAATGGCTTCTGGGATACCTATCGTACCTCTTACCCGTTGTTCAGTTTGCTATTCCCTACTCGCTTAGGTGAGATGCTGGAAGGTTATGTGAATGCATATAAGGAAGGCGGCTGGATGCCCAAGTGGTCTTCGCCCGGAGAACGCAGCGCCATGCCGGGCACGTTAATCGATGCCGTTATCGCAGACGCTTATGCCAAAGGCATTGAGGGCTTTGATAAACACGCTGCATACGAAGGCTTGCTCAAGCATGCTCTTCACGCCGCTGAGGATTCTCGTTTTGGCAGGAAGGGCTCTGATGCCTATAACCGATATGGCTATTTGCCGGCAGACCACTTTCATGAGAGTGTAAGCAATACGTTAGATTATGCGTATGGTGATTTTTGCGTTGCTCAATTAGCAAAAGAGATTGGCAAGCCAGAGGAGTATGACTTATTGATACAGAGATCGAGAAATTATAAACATTTGCTAGATCCCTCAGTTGGGTTTATGAGAGGGAAAAAGGCTGACGGATGCTGGCTTGAATCATTCGATCCGTTAGAGTGGGGAGGTTCCTATTGCGAAGGAGGGGCTTGGCAGTGCAGTTGGTCTGTGCAGCATGACATTATGGGGCTGGCCAATCTTATGGGAGGCAGGGAGGTTCTTTTGGAAAGGCTGACTGCGCTTATGAACGCTGCACCTGCATTTAAAACGGGCAGCTATGGATTTGAAATTCATGAGATGTCGGAGATGGCTTCCATCGACTTCGGGCAATTTGCGATCAGCAATCAGCCAAGCTTTCATATTCCATATCTGTTTGCGGCAATTGGAGCCCCTGCAAAGACGCAATATTGGGTTAGAAAAACGGCTGAGGAGCTGTTCGATGCAACGTCTGAAGGCCTTCCCGGCGATGAGGACAATGGCAGCTTGTGTGCATGGTATATTTTCGCAAGCATGGGGATGTATCCTTTATGCCCAGGCGTTCCGGAATATGTTATAGGTAGTCCATTATTCGAGCGAATGATTATACAATTAGAGAACGGTAAGCAAGTAATCATTGAAACAAACGGGGCTACCGAAGGCAAACCATACGTCAAGAATATCCGTCTGAACAATGAACCGCATTCTCAGCTTTATTTGTCTCACGATAAACTTAGGAATGGGGCTCACATCCGTTTTGAGCTAATGGACGTTCCCGTAGATTGGAATAATGACAGAAAGGATGAAGATTTGCCATTCTCCATGTCCATCAAGCGCTAAATCGGCAGATTTGTACACTTGTGCTCCCTTAGGGGGGCATTTCTTATTTAGAGAAGTTCATGATCTTGAAATCGGATCATTTCATTCAAGCAGTGCGGATGGAATAATAGAAAGGGTAAGGAACATAAATGAGGGGGAGTACGATGAAAGGGCAGCGAAAGTTATTAGCAGTAATCATAAGCATTATTTTAAGCATGGGCATGGTAGTCGCGTGTTCGAATGGTACGAATAATGGAGAGCCAGCTGAAGTTCAACCATCGGCAAGTGCTAGTCCAACAAGCTCGAATCAGGAAGAACCGACGGTCGCTCCGCAGCCAAATGACCGGACGAAATTTGATCCGCCGGTAACGATAACGGCAGCGCTTCAATTGAAGCCCTCGGATAAGCTGCGGAATGGAGATACACCGGAAGATAACCCAATCTCCCGCTGGTTTAGTGATAATCTTGGAATCGTCACGAAGTATAAATGGGTCGTTACCGATTCCTTGGAGACGAAGGTGCGCCTAGCGATGACTAGCGGAGAAGAGCTGCCGGATGTCCTTTCTGTATCAGGAACTTTATTCGAGGATCTAGTTGCCTCAGGCAAAATTCAGTCGATCGACGAGGCTTTCGAAAAATATGCAACGGAGAGAGTCAAAGACTCCTATATCAAAAACCCGGAAATTTGGAATTCGGTTAAACGAAACGGCAAAGTATATGGATTGCCGACAATATCCAATGGCATCGTAGGAGCTACAGTGATGTGGGTCCGGCAGGATTGGCTGGATAAGCTAGGTTTGAAGGTTCCTACCAACATTGCGGAATTTGATGCGGTTATGGAAGCGTTCACTAATCAGGATCCAGATGGAAATAACAAAAACGATACGTACGGATTGGCATTGGGTGGGAATACGGGCTATTATCACCCTACAAGCAACTACATGGCTGATACTTCATTTATATTCGGCCAGGATCAGCCCTATTTATGGATCAAGGACGCAAGCGGCAGCTTGCAATACGGATCAACCCTTGCAGGCGTCAAAGATGGCCTTGGGAAGCTCAAGGATTGGTTCGCTAAAGGATATTTAAGCCCTGATTTTGGAACGCAGGATGCTGCTAAAGCGATGGCAGATTTCACGTCGGGCAAAGCCGGCATCGCATTTGCACCCGGATGGTCCGGAGGCTGGCCGATTGGCACCGCGGTTGCGGAAGCAGAGAAGACGAATCAGGCGCTTGTCATTAAGCCTTATCCACTTCCGGCAGGCGTGAATGGCGAGGTGGGGCGGCAAGCATCCTTGCCATCCTATGGCACCTATGTATTTAGCAAAGACTTTACCCAAATGGAAGCAATCTTCAAATATTGGGATACGTTGTATGGCTGCGCGATCGAGGACCCGAAATGTCCGTTCGATAAAGGTTACGGCGAAGGGTATGACTATGTGATGAAAGACGGCAAGCCCGAATGGAAAGACATTCCGGATGGCACCGTGAGTCTAAATGCATATTTAATGCTTTCTCCTGCATCGGGAACATCCCCTACCAACGTCATGGAAGGCCCGAATATTTATCAGCGCGTGGCATCAGGACAATTAGATAATGTTTTTGAGCAGAAGCTAGCAGCAAGCAATGGTAAATTGACAATTGACGGCTTCGCCGTAGCGTATGAGCAGCTTGCCCAAGACGTGCCGAGCGGGTTTTACGGTGCGAATACCGCAACCATGAAAGAGAAGTGGGATCAGCTCTCTACATTAGAAGAGCAAACGTTCCTGCAAATCATTTACGGCAAACAACCATTGGATTATTTCGATACCTTCGTTAAGCAATGGAATGATCAAGGCGGTATGCAAATTACCAAAGAAGTGAATGAAGCCGTTACGAGTATGAAGTGACAAAACGTACATGATTAAGGAGTAAATGCGGAGTGCAAGGCTAACGATTTCACTCCGCATTTGCTTATTCATAATCAAGCATCGATGGGAGAATTACGGGATGAAAATGTATTTTCGAAAAACATGGCCGCTCCATATCTTTCTGCTGCCTTCAGTCTTATTATTAATCGTCTTCAATTACATTCCGATGGCTGGGTTCCTGATCGGTTTCGAGGATTTTAAGCCCTGGCTTGGCATCTTGAAGTCACCCTTCGTTGGCCTGAAGCACTTTAAATTTATGTTTAATGACCCAACGGCTTTACAGGTGATCTGGAATACCTTCATCATTGCCGTGTTTAAGATCATCGTTGGTGCGATCGTTCCCTTTGCATTCTCTTTGTTCCTTAACGAAGTGCGGGTCATGCTGTTCAAAAGAACGATTCAATCGCTTATTTATTTGCCGCATTTTTTGAATTGGGTTATACTCGGAGGCATTTTAACAGATTTGCTCGCTACTAACGGTTTGATCAATCAATTGCTCGAAGGGCTTGGCCTTAATCGCATCTTTTTTCTGGGCAGCGGGGAGTGGTTTCGGTTCACCCTAGTTACGAGTGATGTATGGAAGGAATTCGGCTTCGGTACGATCATTTATTTGGCTGCCATGACAGGAATTAACCAGAGTCTTTATGAAGCTGCCGATATCGACGGCGCCAACAATTTCAAGAAGGCGATTCACATTACGATCCCGGCTGTCATCCCCATTGCAATCGTAATTGCTACTTTATCCTTAGGCAATATCCTGAATGCAGGCTTTGATCAAGTCTACAATATGTACAATCCGCTCGTTTACCAAAAAGGCGATATTATCGACACTTACGTGTACCGCGTAGGTCTATTGCAAGGCTCATTCAGCTTGGCTACGGCGGTTGGCTTTTTCAAATCGGTCATTGGATTCATATTGATTGCTACAACCTATAAATTAGCCTCTAAATATGCCAATTACAGGATTTTCTGAGAGGATATAAAACGATGCTCAAACCTAAAATTTCTAATCGATTGTTTCAGTATTCGAACAATGTGTTTTTATCGATTGTTGCCTTGCTCTGCATACTTCCGATGATTCACGTTCTGGCTGTATCGTTAAGCTCGAATTATGCGACGACTTCTTTTTTGGTCAAGCTATGGCCAATTGGATTCACCCTGGACGCCTATGAGAAAGCGCTGAACAGCAATAATTTTCTAATTGCGTTCAGAGTTAGTTTTCTAAGAACGGTATTAGGAACGCTTCTCTCCATGACACTTACGATGTTGGCTGCCTATTCGATGTCCAAAGATAATCTGTATTTCCGTGGCAGAACCGTATACGCTTGGTTTTTTGTATTCACGATGCTCTTTCACGGCGGACTGATTCCGACTTATCTTGTCGTGCAAAAGGCAGGCTTAATGAATACGTTATGGGCGTTAATCCTGCCTGTTGCGGTCAATGTATTCAACGTGGTACTCATGATGAATTTTTTCCGGGGCATCCCCAAAGAGCTGGAGGAGGCTGCGGCGATTGATGGAGCGGGACATTTCCGCGTGTTATTCACTATTTTCTTCCCGATCTCCTTGCCTTCGATTGCCACACTCTCTCTATTCACGATGGTCTTTCATTGGAATTCTTGGTTTGATGGCATGATTTATATGAATCAGGCAGATAAAATTCCGTTGGCTACCTTTCTGCAGGCTTTGATTGCAGGCTTCGATTATACGCAGATAGGACTCAACCCATCCGATCTCGAGAATCTATCGGAACGCTCGTTAAAGTCTGCACTCATCTTTATCGGAACGCTTCCGATCTTGCTCGTCTATCCATTTCTGCAAAAATATTTTGTGAAGGGAATGACGTTAGGTTCGGTGAAAGAATAGCCTGCTCTCATGCTACAATAGTAGGAAATGGAGTGAGGAGGCGCGATCCTTGAATGTCATCACCAAGGTCATTCTACTTATCGTATTAATCTTGACACCGATTATCGGGTTGTTTACGTATACGAATCAACAGAGCGTAAGCGTGATTGAAGAGCAGATTAATACTAGAAATGAAGAGAAATTATCCTACTTTCTGAATGATATAGAACGACTGCTGGATCAAAATATGATGTATGCGACATTGGCTGCGAAGGATCCCGAAATACGCAACGTGTCCTTTGGAAATTTGCCGCAAACTGGATACGATCGGCAAAACATCATTCAATCGATTCAGAGCAAGCTCAGATTGTTCAGCATTACGAATCAAGTTATGAATATCATTTCTATTTATTTTCCCAAGAGCGATCTATCGTTATCTACGATGTCCTCCGCAACTTTTGGTGAAAGGGAAGTAGAGTGGCAATACACACCGAATTGGAAGCTGAACAAGGTGGATGTCAACGGCGTACACATGGATGCGTTCTCCAGATATTTTGTTTCACCTTATCAAGTTAATCCTGACAATCTCATGAATGCCGATCTTGTTGTCCGCGTTGATTTCTTTACGCAAAATATTACCAATTTGCTGGATGGATTCACATTGGCTGGTCATAGCGATGCCTTTTTCTACCATAGCCCAAGCGAGGCGGTATACAGCAGCAAAGCGAACACTAAGCTGATTCAACAAGTAATGGAGACATATCCGGTTGATCAATATACGAGCACAGACAAATCTCGCAACATTGTAAAAATTGACGGGAAAAAATATCTGCTTTATACATTGAGATCCACCAAGATGGAATGGAGCCTTGTGGACATCGAACCATTGGACCAAATCTTGCAGCCGGTTGTGCTCAGTAGAAATCTATTTTATGTCATCCTATTACTCTTATTCCTATTCGGAATCGTGTCAGCATTGTTACTGTACTCTCATATCCAAGTACCTATCCGTATGTTAATTCGCGGCGTCGAGCATATCAAAAATAAAAATTTCGCCTATCAAATTAAAAACCGTCGAAAAAACGAGTTCCAGCAGCTCTTCGATTCGTTTAACGGAATGTCGATAGAAATCGATCAACTGCTTAAACGTGTTTATACGGAGGAGGTTCGTTCCAGAGAGGCTGTCATGAAGCAGCTGCAATCGCAGATTAATCCGCATTTTCTGTATAACTGTTTGGCTTACATCGTGAATATGGCGAAAATGAACAAAAACCAATCGGTCATTGCGATGGCGCACAATTTGGGTGACTATTACAAATATACGACACGAAATGAATCACTTGTGGCTACTCTGCGGCAGGAAATCGAACTCGCTATAAGCTATTTAGACATCATGAATTCTCAGCTTGATAAGCTGGAATACACGATCACGATTCCGGATAACATGCTGGACATGCAAATTCCGAGACTTCTCGTCCAACCCATCATAGAAAATGCAATCGTCCATGGCTTGGAAGAACGGCTGGAAGAAGGACTGATTACAATCTTAGGACGGGAAGGTCCGATTTCGAGGTTGATTATCGAAGATAATGGAACAGGACTGACTTCTGATGCGCTGCAAAGGCTTCGCCAAACCATTGGGCAAGAGGTTAATATTACGAAGAGGACAGGGCTTTGGAATGTAAATCATCGCTTAAAGTATTATTTTGGGGAGCATTCCGGCATTCATATCGATCACTCTGCTCTGGGCGGTTTACGAATTGAGCTTTATTGGGAAATAGTCGAGAAGGAGTGAAACGTATGATTTCATTATTAATCGTGGATGATCAGAAGCACCAAGTGGATTCTTTGGCTACAACGATGCCATGGGAGCAATATGGAATCTCACAGATCCATACGGCTTATAGTGGCCATGTCGCGTTAGAAATCATTCAAACTCACGCGATTGATATCTTGATAACGGATATCCGTATGCCAGGCATATCTGGGCTGGAGCTCATTCAATTCGTCAATGAACAGAAGAAGAAAATCGATTGCATCCTGCTCACCGGATATGCAGAATTCGAATATGCCAAACAAGCGATCGAACTTCATGCCATCTATTACTTCATCAAACCGGTCCGTGATGAAGTTTTATTAGATGCAATTAGTAAGATCGTGGATAAACGCCGCAACGAGCGTCAGCAGCATCAAATTTTTGAATATGCAACCTCCATTGTTCACCAGAACCTTCCTTTATTGAGAGAGAATCTACTTCTTGACCTGCTGCATCATGCGGATATATCGATTAATCAACTAACAGATAAGCTTGAAATGTATCGGATTCCCTTCCCATACGGTCAACAGGTGAAGATGGTAGCCATCAAACTAGATCCTTATTTCTACGAATCTTATGGCGCGGCTGATATGAAGCTGTTTCAGTTTGCCGTTCTGAATATGGCGGAGGAGCTATTTTCTGTTTCCTTTCATATTTGGGGATGCAAAACGCCGCAGGGACATTTGATCATACTGCTGCTTCCAAAGACAAAAGAAGAGAAACCGATCGCACAGTGGGATTCAGAACAGGAGCATATATGGCTCTCTTTAGCCAATAAGCTTACAGAAAATGTGGATGATTATTTAAAAGGACAAATAACGACCTATATTTCCAATCCGGCGCAATTTCCCGAGGAGATTCATGCTGCCTATTCTTCCCTCATGTCCATGCTAATGAGGTCCAATCAGCAGCGGGGAATGATCATTTCAGCACCACAGCTAGGCACCGATCGGGCCATGAAGCCTTTACGCTCGCTATACGAGCAACCATTGCTCATTCGGCTAATGGATACCCGGGATCGGGATAAGCTGAATCATAAACTATCGGACATATTTTGTGAGCTAGAGCATTCACAATCCGATTCACAAGCGCATCTGCGTGAAGCATACTTGCATTTGTTAAGCAGTTTTACATACCTCGCACACAAGAATGGAAAAGTGCTGGAGGATATCGTCGGAACGGCTTCCAGTCGTGCCGAACACAATGTGATTCATTCAGCAAAGCTTTTGAAAACTTGGAGTCTCGTCATTCTAGATGCATTATTCGATGAGGGGTCTCTGCTAATCGATGATAATCACCGCCAGTTGGTGAACAAAGTTCACTCGTATATTGAGCAGAATCTAGGGACAGATGTGACGCTCCAATCAATCGGAGATTCCGTTTACTTGAATGCGATCTACTTATCTCAAATCTATAAGGAAATTACAGGAGAGAATTTAAGCGAATACATCCTGCGTGCCCGTATGGAGAAAGCAAAGATTTTATTAGAGCAATCGTCCTTTAGAATCTATGAGATCACGGAACGGGTAGGGTATCAAAGCTCTCAGCATTTCATTAGAACGTTTAAGAAATATTATGGTGTGACGCCTGAAATCTATCGAAAAAGATAGTGTTCTATGTAACACAACCATAGGGGGAGGATTTAGTTGAGCACAAAGTTGGATTGGGTTGAACAAGCTTGGCAGAAAATCATTCTTAAAATGGATCGAACGAGCGATTCCTTAGGGGCGTCGTTTCCGAATGGCTCGGCAGATGGTCGTTACGAGCGAAGTCTACCGCATGATTGGATAGCAGGCTTTTGGCCTGGGCTGCTTTGGCTCATTTATCGGGAAACGAAAAATGATCAATTCAAGCAAATTGCCGTGGAATGCGAACGGCAAATCAGTCAGACGCTCTGGGAATTTGATCACTTGCATCATGATGTAGGTTTCATGTTCGGCTTAAGCAGTATGAATCAATATCTTATTTTGCAAGACGAGGAGGCGAAGCGGCATGCGTTAATGGCTGCAAGCTTGCTCGCAGGAAGGTTTAATCCAGCAGGCGGGTTTATCCGCGCATGGCCGAACTGGGGAGGAGAGGATCACAGCGGTTGGGCGATTATTGATTGCCTGATGAATCTGCCGCTTCTCTACTGGGCATCCCAGGAGATCGAGGATCCTCGCTATCGGCACATTGCAATCCTTCATGCAGATACGGTGCTTCGAGAATTTGTCCTTGCCGACGGTTCCGTTCACCATATCGTTAGTTTCGATCCGGGGACAGGCGAGCGAATTGGGGCACTAGCAGGACAAGGATATGCCAAGGATTCGGCATGGTCAAGAGGTGCGGCGTGGGCATTGTATGGATTTGCGCAGTGCTATTCCTATACAGGGAAACAGGATTATGTGGAAGCTGCCAAGCGGATCGCGAGATTTTTTATCGATCATCTGCCAGCGGATAAAGTGCCTTATTGGGATTTTCGGTTGCCGGAGGTCAGCAACACGGTCCCTAGAGATTCCTCCGCAGCTGCAATTGCTGCTTCAGGTTTATTGGAACTGGCTCATTTGCTTCCGGTCGAGGACGGGAATGAGTATAAGCTGGCGGCAGAAGAGATCCTTCGTTCTTTGTATGAGAATTATGGCGCTTGGGATTCAGATGAGGAGGGGCTGCTGCTCCATGCAACGGGATATTTTGAAAAAGACATCTATGTGGACGCACCGCTCATTTATGGGGATTATTATTTTGTGGAAGCATTGCTAAAGCTTAAAAATTCGGAAGATTCAAACATGAAATGAAACGGAGAGGATTTTTGAAATGACTACAAATCGGATAGAAATCGTAAAACCTGGCTTTTTCGCGACAGCAGCTGCAGCCGATAGCAGAAGAGGAGAATTTGATATTGGCAACGAAATATTGATTGCTCATAAGGTACCCGTGGATTTTGTGTTTATCGGGGATTCGATCACGCATATGTGGGAACTTCATACTTATTTTGGCCGAAGCGGGCTATTTATTGTGAATAGGGGTATAGGCGGTGACATCAGCAGCCATTTATTAAGAAGGTTCGAAGCCGATGTTATTCAGCTGAAACCTAAACATGTTGTTATTAAAATCGGCGTAAATAATTTTTGGGCATTGGATGGTTGGACAGCGCAGGATCGGAAACCAGCGGACCAAATTATTTCGGGGCTTGTCAGTGATATCCGGGAAATGGTGAAAAGCGCAATGGCAAATGGGATTACTCCCATTATTTGCTCCATCCTTCCAACCAACATGCCGCAATCTGGTAACAATGATATACGCAACGCTAGCATCGTCACTGTGAATCAGCAACTGCAAGAGGTGGCGGATATGGAAAAGGCTGTTTATGTCGATTACCATTCTCTTATGACAACGGAAGATGGTTTGCGGCTGCGCAGTGAGCTTGCCGACGATGGACTTCACCCTCATTTGCTGGGTTACGACATTATGGCACAGGCCTTGATTCAAACACTTGAAAAGAATGGTATTCGTATGATGGTCTAGCGTGTGCTAGGTCTGATCTTTCCCAGGGTAAGTCGATGGTTCCTCTTGAGGGCGGATCGAATAATCATTCTATTATCTGCTTATTTGAAAATAGTAATATAAATGAAATAATCAGCTGGAATTCCGGCTGGTTTTTTTATTATGTTCGACCAAAAACGCTACCCAGACTCAATTTCAGTTTTTAAAAATAAATAAAGTTGAAATGACTGACCGTTTTTGTCAGGGATTGAGGCGTATACTCAAGATGCGGATGAAAAGAACTGGGAGGAATGGATATGGATATGACATTAGAATCGATTGTGAGAGAATGGGTAAGGGAAGCGGATTTAACGAGTCGGGTGTTACTTGTATTGACAGACGAAGCGTTGCGTCAGCGAATTGTCGATGATCGCCGTACGCTGGGAGAGCTGGCGTGGCATCTCGTAACCTCAGTTGATTATATGCGGGCGCTGGGCCTTGATTTCAATGGTGTGAACGAAGAAGACGCAGCATCGTATTCGGCAGCGGGAATCGCAGGGGAATACCAACGTATTAGTGCTGCTATGGTAGAAGCTATACAGATGCAATGGACGGACAGAAATCTATATGAGAAACAAGTGATTGCAGGTGAGGAATGGCGGAATGGCGAATCCATAAGGTACTCCATTCTGCATCAGGCTCATCATCGAGGCCAAATGACGGTACTGATGAGGCAAGCGGGATTGGTTCCGCCTGGGCTGTACGGCCCGACTTATGAGACTTGGACGGATAAAGGGATGAAGCCATTGAAATAAATCACTCACTATGAGTCTGGTTTCGGGTGACAACGAGAAAGAAGGTAAGGATCATGACGAAAGCGGACAATATGTTATCGATCCTGTGGCTGCTTCGGTCTGGCAAACGTGTAACTGCCAAGCAATTGGCAGAGGAGTTGGAAATACATGTAAGAACGGTTTATCGTTGCATCGATTCGTTATGCGCGAGCGGAGTGCCGATTGTAGCGGATTCGGGTCCAAATGGCGGCTATAGCATCTTAAGCCATTTCGCCGATTCTCCGCTCGTCTTTGATGCTGAAGAACAGAAAGGATTGATTCATGCATCGATATTCGCTAAGGAAGCGGGTTATCCCTATACGGATGCTTTGGCAAGAGCGATGGATAAGCTGAAGCATTATGCGAATGAGAAGCAGCTGGACCATCTCGAGCGCCATAGCAGCGGCGTATCGGTCATATATCCTCCGATAGACGGTGCGTACCAAGCCTATTTACGAATGCTTGAGGAAGCGGCAGGAAAAGGCCGAACACTCGAAATGCTATACGAACGAGGCAAAGGGGAGAAGTCGCCTCCGAGGCTTTTTGATCCTTACGGAATCGTCTATTGGAAAGGAAGCTGGTATACGGTTGGATATTGCGGATACCGCCAAGAGACGAGAAGCTTTCGGGTGGATCGTATTCGAGACCTCATGGAGACGGACGGGAGCTTTGAGCGACCGTCTGCGTTCTCGGCAAAAGACCACTTGCTCGGAAGCCTTCTTCATGATCCCGCCGGATCGGCGGAGTTCGAGAATGTAACGATTAAAGCGAAGGAGCAGGTGCTCGACGAGCTCTGCCGGCATTGGCTATTTGGACATGCGCTTGTGGAGCGCAAGCAGGGGGAAGCCATCTTTCGTTTGGAGCGCTCTACGCTGCACACGTATGTACCCTATTTTCTGATGCCATACAGTACAGGGTTGCAGATTGATTCGGAGCTGCTTATTCAGCGGATGAAGGATGCCAGCGCTCGCATGCTTACACATTACGAAGCTATGTATATGGATTTGAAAAGTAGAAAGGGAGAAAATGATGAGTAAATATGCGATGTTCGGAAAACTGACCGCTCACCCAGGCAAACGGGAAGAGCTTGCCAATAGGATGCTGAGTTCTAGCGAGACCTTGAATGATATGGAAGGCTGCATTTATTATATTCTGCACGCCGCTGAAGAGAATCCAGATGATTTGTGGGTGACTGAGCTGTGGGAGACCGAAGAGGCGCATGCCGCATCATTGAAAAACGAGAAAGTGCGTGAGCTTATTGGGAGTTGTCGGCATTTGATCGTTGGCGCCAGCGCAATAAAAGTTCGTCCGCTTGGCGGGAAAGGCTTTTAACGGAATGCTGCGCTTGTTAATCGCTGATGATCTATGCAATAAACCATTTCATGGCTTGAATAGGGGCAGACCCAAAGGATAAGACAGAACCGGCTTATCCCCTTTCATGCGTAAAAAGAGCCTCGTCCCCACTATAAATGAACTGTGACCCTCAGAGGGTCACAGTTCATAAAGTGGAGCAGAAGGCTCTTTTTACTCTCATTTACATAAAAAGCAGGGACTCGAATTTCAAG
The DNA here is from genome assembly GCF_052115165.1 of Paenibacillus sp. 2TAB23. Classification (NCBI taxonomy): domain Bacteria; kingdom Bacillati; phylum Bacillota; class Bacilli; order Caryophanales; family Paenibacillaceae; genus Paenibacillus; species Paenibacillus sp. 2TAB23. The sequence goes on along the minus strand of NZ_JBFRGD010000004.1, from coordinate 417,006 downwards.
AAATTACTTTTGAAGCAGCTTTTTTATAACGACGCGTTTAAATGTTAAAGCGAACAACTTATGCCTTGTGGCTTCTAAGCCAATCCTCAAAATGCGTTGATGTGATATGCGGGTTATCGCCTGGGACGAGTGATTGATCATTTAAATCTGCGCCAAAGTAGCGGGCGCTCTCGTCTGTAATGACCTCGCGATTATCATTCTGTACCTGCAAGAATCGGCGAACAAGCTCGTCAAGACCGAGCCGATCGGGGCCGGCTACCTCGACAGTGCCATTCTTAGGTTCAGCAAGCGTGAACTCGACTAGCGCTTCGGCAACGTCACCTGAAACAATGGGTTGTACAGAAGCAGAAGGCAATCGAACGGTTTGCCCCTCGGTAGACACATAAGCAATGCTATTGATAAACTCGAAAAACTGAGTTGCGCGAACGATGGTATAAGGCACCGAGGCGTTTTTGATCAGCTCTTCTTGTGCCATTTTTGCGCGGAAATAACCGCTTTGGAGCAGGCGTTCCGTGCCCACGACCGATAGCGCAACGTGATGCTTCACTCCCGCCTCAAGCTCAGCCGCAAGAAGGTTTTGAGTCGATTTTCCGAAAAATTCTAGAACGGCGTTGTCTTCAAACGAAGGTGAGTTAGCTACATCTACGACTACTTGAGCGCCAACAAGCGCAGCAGCCAGTCCTTCTCCCGTAACGGCGTTGACACCAGCGGACGGTGAAGCAGCAACTGCCTCATGGCCAAGCTGACGAAGGTTTCTCACAAGTTTTGATCCAATAAGGCCTGTACCGCCAATAACGACTATTTTCATGTTAATCCTCCTAGTATGATGGAGCCATATAGATATGGCTCCCATTTGTGTTGTTTGGTCAATCGAACATAAAACGACGTTGTCCTATTTTTTGTGACAGCTTCGAATAGGATGATCGCGGTTACGATATCCGGTCGTTGATAGTTTGAATTTGCGAAAAAATGGAAAAGGAGTGTTTTCAATCCATTTTCCTATATAAGCTGAATCGATTACTCTGTCTACTTCGATACGATGGCATTCATGGATGCCCGCGTGGATAATTATTCCGAAAAAATTATTATGAGCGAGGAGCGCTGCACCTATGCATGAATGAAGGATAGTTTGCAATCGGGATGAGGAGATGCTTATGCTGAGTGAAAGCTAATATTATGTCTTTTCAATGACTTGACTTAGAGCACGCTCCAACCTTTATAGTTGTATCCGTGCTAGAACAAGCTAAGTGGGGAGGAGGAATCCATGAGCAAAGATAGGGATAATCAAAGCTATACCATTTCGGAGGTGTCGGAGATGACCGGACTATCTTCAGATACTCTGCGCTATTACGAGAAAATCGGGCTCGTTACCTCCCCGGAGAGAGGGGCTGGGAAGAAGCGACTATACACAAACGCGGATATCGGTCGTATTCGATTTCTTACGTACCTGAAACGGACGAATATGCCGCTCAAAAAAATACAGCAATATGTCGAAAGTTATGACCATCATGATGAAGCGCATTGTTACGAGCTGCTGGATGAACACCGACAAGAGATTGAACGCCAAATGAGGGAATTAGAGGCTACGAAGCAGATCATCCAGTTCAAGCTTGCGCACTTTCAGGAAATCAAGGATGGTAAATTAAAGGAGGGCTATGAATGAATATATATGCCGATAAGGGACGTACACTACAAATACCGCTTCACACGGGATATGGACCGCGGACTACAGCTGAAGATATCGTGAAGGAAATGGATTTGAACGGGAAAATCGCAATCGTCACGGGAGGCTATTCGGGCATTGGTCTAGAGGTTTCGCGCGTGCTTGCAGCAGCGGGCGCACACGTGATTGTACCTGCCCGGACACCGGGAAAAGCAAGAAACGCTTTAGCGAGCATTCCTGGAGTGGAGCTGGAAGCGCTCGATCTTTCTAATCCAGATTCGATTGATCAATTCGCTCATCGTTTCGTAGAAACAGGACGTCCACTCCATATACTGGTGAATGGTGCAGGTATTATGGCAATACCCGAGCAGCGCGATAGCAGAGGGAATGAGCTGCAGCTTGCTACTAATCATTTGGGACATTTTCAGCTTACTGCGCGCTTATGGCCAGCTTTGAAGCGCGCAAACGGCGCACGGGTAATTTCTGTTTCGTCAGGCGGTCACCGTTTGAGCGACTTTCATTTCGAAGATCCGAACTATCTGCATCGTCCATATAGCAAATGGGAGGCTTACGGCCAATCCAAAACCGCAAATGCTCTGTTTGCGCTAGAGCTGGACAGTATTGGGAGATCACTTGGAGTACGTGCTTTCTCTGTTCATCCCGGTACGATTGTTACTGATCTCTCTAGGCATTTGTCCAATGACGAAATGAAAAGCATGGGCGCATTAGATGAACAAGGGCAGCGCGCCTTCTCAGAATTGACGGAAGAACGTAAAACGATTCCGGAGGGAGCAGCTACAATTATTTGGAGCGCAGTCAGTAAGCAGCTTGCTGGGATGGGAGGCGTATATTGTCAGAATATTGATATTGCCCCATCCGTATCCAAGGACCAAATCAATGAGTATAGCATAGCTGGCGTCTCGCCATGGGCTGTCGATGAACAGTCTGCCAAACGACTTTGGGTATTGACCGAGAAGCTTACGGGGATAAGTTTTGCACGATAATCATTACAGAGAGCTCTTTTTTATCGAGTAACTGTAGACTGTTCTACTAAGCAAGCCCTGCCTATCGAATAGATACAGGCTTGCTTATGGACAGCTAACGCTTGACAATCGAAACGGCTATGATTATAGTTAATTGGCAAACAGTTAATTGATTAACTAATGGATGAAAGGAGGTCATGTTGTATCGAGAAATGGAGCCCTTTCGAACAGCCGATATTGCCGGTCAACGTTTTTCTGACCTTGTATAAAACCAATCATCACTTAGTCCAGCAATTGGAGGAACAGCTAGGAAAATTCGATTTGACGCTAGGTCGCTGGTGTTTGCTTGTTGCTCTTAAGTCTAGCGGAAAGGCGATGGTGCCGTCCGAGCTTAGTGACGACCTTGCGGTTACGAGGGCGAATATAAGCAATTTATTGAATGCACTGGAGCAAACAGGACGAATTCGAAGAAACTTCGATCCTGCGAATAGGAGAAGGATTCTAGTCCGTTTAACACCCGAAGGCGATGAGCTCATATCCAAAGTATGGCCCGTATATGAGCAAACGATTGTTCAACATGTAGGTAATAAACTGTCACGGGAAGAACAGGATCAGCTTAAGGTTTTGTTGAACAAGTTGTATTAAGAGCAGTTTGTCTGTCCTTTGCGAAGGACAGATTCGTATAATGATTAACTGATTAATTATTTAATATTTAACTATATACGAATACTGATTATCCCGCTGATATTTCAAAACCATACTATGAATTATAAAGGAGACAAGGACATGAATAAAAATAAAGTAGCGATTATAACAGGCGGCGGTGCTGGAATCGGATTGGCAGCAGCAAGGTTGTTGGCTGCAAAGGGGATAAAGGTGCTTATAACAGGACGTCAAAAAGGGCCACTGGAGGAAATAGCGGCTAGCGATGCAAATATTAAGGCTTTAGTAGCAGATGCTAGTGATCCGGAGTCTGCAGCGAGAACGGTTGATGCCGCGATTACGTATTGGGGACGCATTGATATAATTGTTAACAATGCTGGAGGTGGCGCCATCCAGCCTCTAACAGAAGTAAATACAAAATCGATCAATGATATTTTTGCTGTGAATGTCGCGGCACCAACCTTGCTCGCCTCTGCAGCTATTCCTTATCTTGAAAAAACGAAAGGGACAATCATTAACATTTCGAGCACATTTGGCAGCAAAGCAGCAGCAGGAATCTCACTTTATGCTGCGAGCAAGGCTGCGGTAGAACATTTGACGCGCTGCTGGGCGCTTGAGCTCGCACCGAAGGGCATTCGTGTCAATGCAATCGCAAGCGGCCCAGTAGAAACGGCATTTCTTCGAGATCGGATGGGACTTTCTGACGATCAGATTCATGCCGTTAAGGAGCAGGAGCGTCAAGCAATCCCGCTTGGCAGAAGAGGCGTGCCGGATGATGTGGCAAAGTGGATCATACATTTGGCGGATTCGGAATCAGATTGGATTACGGGTCAAATTATAGGGGTTGACGGTGGTTTAGTCATATCTTAATTCATGAAAGAAAATAGGAATACAAGAAAAGTAGCCAGATGGCCAGGTATGGATGCTTGTCAATAATCTAAACGAGAAGGAGGTATCTTAGAAGCTTAAAGCGCTTATAAGATACCTCTCTTTAGGTCAACAGCTTGAACGGGAGATTCACGTATGCAGTTCATCGACATATTCCAAGTTATCCTATAAAATGATATCGATACTCGGCTTGTTCCGGTTAAACAACGAATAGCGACAAATTTTCATATAATCGCAATAGCTTTGATTTAACAAATGCATTGAACAGGAGACATTAGATGAATAAAACCGAAAGACTGCTTGCGATTGTATTGGAGCTTCAGAGAAGCAAGGTACAGCGTGCGGAGGATTTGGCTGAGCAATTCGAAACCAGTGTCCGTACGATCTATCGGGATATGCAAGCGTTATGTGAAGCTGGAATACCGATTATAGGCGAAACCGGCATTGGATATTCCTTGATGGATGGATATTTTCTTCCTCCTGTCAGCTTTACTGCAGAAGAAGCTGTTGCTCTTTTGATTGGAACAGAGTTTATTGAGCAGCGTTTCGATCCAGGCTATGGAGCAACAGCTCTATCTGTACGAAGGAAAATAGAAGCCATCCTGCCGCTTCAGGTGCAGGCTCACTCAGCAAAACTTCGCAGCAATATTCGATTGCTGAATAGGTCCAAGTCTGAAATGCTGGAGAAAGAAAAAGCTGCGCTCAAAATTATACGCATGGCGATGGTCGAAGGACGGAAAGTGTGCTTCTCATACCGTGCCAATCAAGCCGCTTGGGATGGCGAAAGTATGACTGATCGTACAGCCTCGCCATATGGACTCGTAATGGTTCAAGGAAACTGGATGATGATCGGAAGCTGTGATTGGAGAAAGGACATTCGTCATTTCCGGGTTTCTCGTATGGATGGCCTTGTGATGAGCGATGAGTCCTTCCAGCTACCTGAGCATTTTGATCTGAATAGCTATTCGCCCAAGGATGATCGGCACATCCTCATTCGCGTTCTGTTTCAAGCTAGTCTGGCTGAACGGGTGAAGGAAGCTGACAGCTATTATATGGAGGATGCCAAATGGCTCTCCGAGGGCTATGAGGTTCTTTTTCGTGTCCGCAGACAAGAAGAGCTGCTTCACTGGATACTTGGCTTTGGTTCAGGCGCAGAAGTGCTGGAACCTGATGAATTCCGAAGAAGTATGCGAAAGGAACTGGATAAAATGATCAAACGCTACTGACATTATGTTGTCAGTAGCGTTTTTGTATAGTTGAACGAGTATAGGAATAAGGGAGGCATGACCAGTATGAATACGAGTACCGAGCGGCAGGAGCAGCTCTCGTTGTCGATGGAACAAAACCACCTAACGTTGGTAYCAGGGGATACGCTTCAGCAAAGCCGTTTTTGGATTGGTGTTGTATCACAATCTCATGTACGGATCGGCGTTGAAGAAGGCGTTGCCCAGCTATGTCACGGAAAGGAAGCAGCCTTGAAGCGTATGCGAGCAGGAGATTGGCTGATTTATTATTCGCCGCGCACAGAGAGGAATGGAGGAGAACCGCTGCAGGCATTTACTGCCATTGGTCAGGTGAGTGATGACCTGATCTATCCGTTCCATATGTCAGATACCTTTGTCCCATTTCGTCGTGCCGTTCGTTTCCTGCCATGCGAAACCGTTAAGATTGCCGGGCTGCTGGACGAGTTGTCGTTTACGAGCGGGAAACGCAGCTGGGGATATAGCTTCCGCTTTGGGCAGATCAAGATCAGCCGCGAAGATTTTTTGATTATTGCAGCAAAAATGTTAGGGGAAACGTGGAGTCAGAGCTTAAGGCTTGAACATTGTCCCGCAAAAGACGCATAAATCAGAGACGAGGATTCAGGTTGCAGTGCGTAGAAAAAAACGAAGCGGCTCAGAAGTCCGCTTCGTTCTTTATGGCTGAATATAGTCCGCTGGCTGCTCATCTGAACGAATTGCGATTACAGTGCAATGACTTTTGTAGCGATATTATCACAGAATTCTTTGTCATGCTCAACAAATAGGATGGTCGGCATGTATTCCAGCAGCAGTTCTTCGATTTGCATCCGAGATATGACATCAATGAAGTTTAGCGGCTCATCCCAAACATGAAGATGAACGTTTTCGCTTAAGCTTTTTGCAAGGAGCACCTTCTTCTTTTGTCCTCCGCTATAGGTTGAAATCTCTTTTTCCAATTGCAATCTAGAGAAATCCAGTTTTCTTAAAATCGATTTGAAGAGACTTTCATCAATGTCGTGATCTCTTGCAAAATCAGTCAAATACCCTTGTAGATGAGATGTATCTTGCGAGACATAGGAAATTTTAAGCTGGCTATCTTTGTTGAAGTTTCCGGTATAGCGAATTTCCTCGCCGCAAATTAATTTGATAATGCTTGATTTTCCAGAGCCGTTTTTTCCTGAAAGCGCGATGCGCTCACCTTGTTCAATCGTAAAACTTACCTCGGAACAAACCTTTTTCTCATCGTAATAAATCGAAACATGATCAAACTCGGCAAGCTGGTTTTTATGAAAAGCAAGCTGTGATATTCTCAGGCTGTCTGCATGCTCAATATTTTTGAGAAGCTTGGACTTTTCATCAATAGCGGATTGTTGCCTTTGCTCAATGGACTTAGAGCGTTTCATCATTTTGGCTGCTTTATGTCCGATATATCCTTTGTCTACTTTTGAACCAGAATTTCTGGTACCGTTTTTTGTTTTTTCCACTTCATGTGACCAGTTTCCCGTCCGTTTGGCAGAGTCGGATAAACGTTTAATGTCTTTTTTCAGTTTTTCGTTTTCGGCAAGCTCAAAGTGATCTTGTCTCCTTTTATTTTCCCACCAAGCTGAAAAATTTCCTTTCTGAATTTCAATGTTGGTTTTATTGATGGATAGGATGTGATCGACGCAGTTATCCAAAAAGGATCGGTCATGCGACACGAGAATAAAACCGCTCTTGTTATTCAAGTATTGGCTAACCAGCTTTCTTCCAGCCATATCGAGATGATTGGTGGGCTCGTCGATTAACAAGAAACGATTCTCCTTCAGAAATAATGCTGCCAGCAGCACTTTGGTTTGCTCACCGTTGGACAACGATTCAAAAGGCCGATCCAAAACGTCCTCCGTCACTTTTAGCAAGGAAAGCTCGCGCATCAATTCCCAATGAATATAATCCGGATATATGTCGTGTATGACATCAAGCGTGTTTTTTTGTTTATTTTCTACATGAAAAGGAAAATATTCAAAATGAACAGTAGCAGATATATGTCCGCTGTATTCATATTTACCGAGCAGCAACGCCAGAAACGTTGTTTTTCCTCTGCCGTTTCTCCCCGTAAAGCCTAATTTCCAATCGGTATCGATTTGGAAATTTACGTTTTCGAATATATTATCGTAGCTGCCGTCATAAGCAAACGTTAAATTTGTAACTTGTATTAATGACATCTATTTGTCCTCCATAATGTTAAATATTTAGTTATTTTCATTATTTTAACCGGAAGAAAAGAAAAAAACGCAAAAAACACCAGGCAACCGGTGTTTTTGCGTTAAACCTTATCCAACGATATGACAAAAAGACTAAGCGTGTTATAAAATGATCGCCAAGTTTATCTATTCATAGAAGGATAAAGCTCCGGTAGCTGCCTTGTTGTTTGGTGAACCATGTCAACGAGCATATGAACTGACAGGTTCACTTGAACATCTACAACATCTAACTCAATCATCGCTTTATCCCTCCCTACATTAGTATCCTTTCATTAAAAAATAACATGGACGCATGTCTCAGTCAAGACGAAAGGGGATATTTGGGCAATAGCCTCGTGCCTTCACGGTTCCAAATGCTTATGAAAGCATGAACCACTTTGGGATCAAATTGTGTCCCAGCATTTTTCTGGATTTCTTTTATGGCAAATGCAATATCCAATTCGCCCCGATATACTCTTTTTGACGTCATCGCATCGAAGGTGTCAGCCACGGACATAATTCTGGCTGCTAGCGGAATTCGATTCTCCGCAATGCCGCTTGGATATCCGAGTCCGTCAAATCTTTCATGATGATGCAATACCATATCGAGAATGCCTGAACGCTTTAAATGTGAGATATGGCTCAGCATATCATAACCGGTCAAGGGGTGGGCCTTAATTATCGCAAACTCCTCGTCCGTCAATCGGGATGGCTTCCCTAGAATATGCTCAGGTACTCCGATTTTTCCGATATCGTGTAGGATTCCTCCAATATATATGCGTTCACAGGCCACTTTGGACAGGTTCATTTCCTCAGCGATCCGCTTGGAGTAATAGGCCACGTTGTCGGAGTGATCCGCTGTATAGTGATCTCTTGAATCCAGAGCTTTCGCCAAGGTAAAGGTCAGCTGCAGCGTATTCTGTTTCTGCTTCATATAAAACAGAATCATGAATGAAATGGATGACGAGGTAAGGAAATAAGTGATGCCTAATGTGAGAATACGCAAGAAGGCGTTATCATGTACTTTGAAAACTTCTGTTTGCTCCAAAAAAACCTTAGCTACTACAATTAAGCCAACGAAAACGATTCGTACCCACGACTCTCTCCAAAAAGCAAGACCAATGAGCAGGCAAAGCAGCAAATAACCGAATTGAAATAGCGCAAAATGATCAAAAAATATATCCGTGACGATTATTGCAAGAAAAAAGAATAAAAATAAGCTTTTGCTTAAGTATCTGTTATTAATGATGCTTTCGGCGTGATTAACGATATAGTTTTTCATAAGTTTCCCTACTCCTGCGATGAAAATAATGTGTTTTTCTAAATTATGTATCTATTTTTCATATTATAATTCAAACCAACAATTTTAGAAAGAATTAAAATAACATAGATCGGTTCGCCTCTTGACTTAAGAGCCGGATTGTCATAAGATGATGTCAGTGATTACTGACATTTATTTTGGAGGCTGGAACCTCATGATGGAATCTGACAAAGCGAGCAGCAGCAGTGATAAATTGTTATTAGCTGCGATTAACCTAATCTCCGAGAGAGGATATAATGGCGTAACAACGCAAGAAATTGCGACTGCCGCCGGTTTAAGCGAGAAAACGCTGTTCCGTCATTTTGGAAGCAAGCAGAAGCTCCTCGAAGCCGCATTTGACCGTTTTCATTATGCGGAGGAGATGCGTAAGGTTTTCCAGGAAAAGCTGGTTTGGGAGCTGGAGGTTGACTTGTTAACCGTTTGCCGAACTTACCATGAGATCATGAACCGCAACCGGAAGATGATTCAAATCAGCATGAAGGATGAGGTTCAATTACCTGGCTTTCGAGAGCGTACACATCAGCATCCGCTGCAGCTATTAGACATATTAACGAATTATTTCAAGGAGATGAGCGAGCAGGGTAAAATGATTCGTACGAATCATAAGCTGCAGGCATTTACCTTTATGATGGCGCATTTTGGGGCGTTTATTAATGATTTGGATACGGGTAAATTCTATCCCGACATCTCGCTGGAACCGTTTATGCAAGAGAGTGTAAAGCTGTTTGCTAGGGCATTGACTCCCTAGTTTTTTTATTAGCAAATTGACAGTAAGTGCTGACAGTCAATTATAAGTTAGCAATACGTGAAACCAATGATATTGGAGGATGATTATCATGGAAATGGAAATGGAAATGAAAAAGAAAAAGAAAAACAGCATGGTTAAGGATGGGAAAATCAAATTAAATGGTGTACGGCTGGCTTATTTGCTCGCGATAATCAATGCCGTAGTCATTGGGATGTCGTTTCTTCTAGTCAAGAAGTCTCTGGATTATACCAGTCCATTCGACACCTTGACGTACCGTTTCGCGGAAGCATTTCTGATTCTATTAATCCCGGTTGCGTTTGGCATAGTCAAGCTGAATTATCGAGGCAAGCCACTATATCAATTGCTGCTGCTTGCGACCATGTACCCCATCGGATTTTTTACATTCCAAACATTCGGGCTGCAGCATGCTACTTCGGCCGAAGGAGGGATTATCAATGCAGCTACTCCTGTTATTACGATGCTGCTTGCATCCGTTTTTTTGAAAGAAGCGACGACGCTTTCTCAGAAATGGTTTACGCTTGTTTCGTTATCCGGCGTCGTTTTTATATTCATGATGAAAGGAAGCAGCATCGATTTATCTAAAATGTCGGGCATTCTGCTGCTGCTCATGGCCAGTATCGTGTTTGCCGGATACAGTGTATTGGCAAGGTCGATCTCCCAGCATTATAGTATGACGGAAATTAGCTTTTTTATGGTCGGCATTGGATTTATGTCCACATCGCTAATAACATTCGCTGCGCATTCCGTAGATGATTCACTTGGTAGCTTGCTCGCACCTTTATCTAACGGTGTTTTTGTCCTTTTAATTTTATGTCTGGGTGCGGTACAGCTGTCTACGGCACTTATGGGTAATTTCATTTTCTCTAAGCTTCAGGCTTCAAAGGCAGGCGTGTTTATTAATCTCTCTACCGTCGTTTCGATAGCTGGCAGCACTTTTGTTCTGGGTGAGGAATTGGCTTGGTACCATATTTGCGGATCATTCCTTATTATAATCGGGGTCATTGGTGCGAATTTGCTCGGCAGAAAACGATTTACGCAAAAAACGAAAACTGTGAATCATGCAAATGCAGTTTAACAAAGGGATAGCATTCATTAAACAAGCTAATCCTGAGTGGAAAGGGTATAATAAACGTCAGTGATATTCAATCTTTTCATGAGAGATAGGAGATAACATGACAAACCATCAAACAAACATAGATGCAGGATGGAACTTTGACAACAGCTATGCCACTCTTCCAGAAACTTTGTTTACCCGCATGACCCCTCCGCCGGTAAGCTCACCTGCTATTATGATTCTTAATGAGCGGCTGGCTGCTGACCTGGGACTGAATGCTGAAGCGCTGAGAAGAGGGGAGGGCACGGCGGTGCTTGCCGGGAACCAAATCCCGGAAGGCGCTGCTCCGCTTGCTCAAGCGTATGCGGGGCATCAATTCGGTCATTTCAACAGATTGGGAGATGGTCGCGCATTATTGCTGGGCGAGCAGATAACGCCGAAAGGCGAGCGCGTTGATATCCAGCTCAAGGGATCGGGAAGGACGCCATATTCCAGGGGCGGCGACGGCAGGGCTGCTCTTGGCCCTATGCTTCGCGAGTATATCATGAGCGAGGCAATGGAGGCGCTAGGCATTCCCACAACGCGAAGTTTGGCAGTCGTTGCGACAGGGGAGCTCATTTTCCGTGAAACGCAGCAGACCGGTGCAATCCTAACGCGCGTAGCAGCCAGCCATATCCGTGTCGGCACCTTTCAATATATTGCGAATTGGGGGACTAGGGAGGAGCTGCAGCAGCTTGCCGATTACACCTTGCTTAGGCATTACCCGCAGGCTGCAGAACATGAGAATCGTTATCTTGCTTTGCTGCAGGAAGTTGTGAATGGGCAAGCCGCGCTCATTGCCAAATGGCAGCTAGTTGGTTTTATTCATGGCGTCATGAATACGGATAACATGGCATTAAGCGGCGAAACGATTGATTACGGACCATGTGCCTTTATGGACATGTATGATCCTTCTACCGTTTTCAGCTCCATTGATGCGAATGGACGTTATGCGTATGGCAATCAACCGCATATTGCGGCTTGGAATCTCGCCAGATTCGCGGAAACGCTATTGCCGCTGCTGCATGAGGACGAGGAAGAAGCCGTGCTACTCGCAGAGGATGCTATATCGGATTTCATTGCATTGTTTAAGCGGAATTGGCTGGCGGGAATGAGAGCAAAGCTTGGCCTATTTAATGAGGAATCAGAGGATGAAAACCTTATAAATTCACTTCTTCACTTGATGAAGGAGCAAGATGCGGATTACACCAATACCTTTCGTTCATTAACATTGGGTAAAAAAGAGGTAACGGGATTGTTAGGCACTGCCGAATTTGCCGAGTGGCAAGTCGAGTGGCATGCAAGGCTGAGCAGGCAGCAGGAGACTAAGGAAGAAGCTCAGCAGTTGATGCGCAGCAGCAATCCTGCACTCATACCCCGCAACCACCGCGTCGAAGAAGCGCTGCAAGCCGCGGTTAATGAGAACGACCTTACCGTCATGCTGAGATTTTTAGAAGCATTATCGAACCCATATGCTTATTCCGCTGACCAGGAGCCATTCGCGGATCTGCCTGCTCAATCATCCTATCCATACCAAACGTATTGCGGAACGTAATGTATATGAGAAGGGGCCTATAGGATAGGTTTCTTCTATTTACCGGCATCTGAACTCGACGCAGCAGACAGAACAAAAGAAACCACCCTTAGCAAACCTGACCCTCCATTGTTAGTTGTGTTTAACAATGGAGGTATTGTTAGCAGAAGGGTGGTTTTTGTGTGATGTAGATCACGCACGCGTCTATTCAATTACTTCGCAAAATGATAAAACTAGCCGAAGACAAATTTTTGTGTTTCTGCTCCACGAACCGATCGATCCGATAGGCCGTATAAGTTTCCAGTTGCTTTAGAATATCGTGGTCGCGAATCGTTGGTACGATTTGAGGCTCATCAGCGCCTGTAATCCGCGTATACAAAATGACATGGCTAGCATTGCAGGAAAATATGTCATCCAACGTTTTGCGGAAGTCATCGGGGTCCGTAATATGATACAGGACGTCCAGACACACCACAAGATCGCAGCTTAGAAAAGCATGATTGATGAAATGCTTCGGGTTGTAGGTCAGAAAGCTTTTGCTAGAATCGCCTTCAAATCGCTGCGCACACCGTTGAATGGAAGAACTGGCGACATCCAGCCCCAAATAGTGCTTATAATGCATAAGCGATAGCTGATTCCCGTCGCCGCAGCCGAATTCAATGACACTTTGAATCGCATGCTCCTGAATATAGGCATTGATGATCTCCGCTTTAAAGTCCGCTAACACTCCGTATGAGCCACTGCCAGAAGTCCCGCCTACGGCATAGTTATTTTCCCAATATGACTTGTAGTCGAACGGCGTCTTTTGATTTTCGGTCATGTTGATCGCCTGCCTCCACCTCTTATTTCTTACCTCGCTAACCACCATTATATGAAAACAGGCCGCAACGAGAACCAGAAAAGACGAGGAGGCTTCCGTTTATTTTAAAATATCGGAATGTATAACTTTAGGCTATACATTCTCCATATTTCTCGGATTGAAACGCGCCGCGCCGCGAAGGGACGGCGAAGCCGTATCACTTTGTAAGCTCAACAAACTTTTTTGCTGCACTGGAGAGGGGCATATTCCGCATAATCATTAGTCCAACCTGAGAGGGAGGCAGCTTTACGTCCAGTTGAATCTCAAAGAGCGAGCCCTCTTCAAGTTCCTTGGAGACGAACTCTCTGGTTACATAGGAGATACCGAGTCCTTTCCGTGCAAACGCGATGAGAAGATCAACGCTGCCGACCTCGATTTCAGGCTTAAGCTCATAGCCGTAGCCCTGGAATAATTCCGTGATGGCCATCCGGGCTCGACTGTTGCGCGAGAATAAGATAACAGGATGCTGTAGCAATCTATCCAGCGACACAACCTCATTCTTTAGCTCTGCGAAATGGTCGCCAGCGACGAAGCAGTCCTGCAGCTGGATGCCTTGCCGAACTTCGAGCTGCGGATCAACGATCGGCATGCGGACAACGCCTAAATCAATTCGTCCTTCTTTCAAAAAAGCGATAATTTCCGGTGTTGTGCCATGAATCAACTGAAGCTTGATGCCTGGATAGTTGCGGTGGAAGGTTTCCAAGTAAGCAAGCAAATAATGCTTAAACAACGAGTCGCTGCCGCCGATGCGAAGCTCGCCGCTGTCCAAATTTTTGAGCGCCCCAAGCTTTTCCTCAGCGAGCGTAATCAAAATTTGTGACTGCTCAATGTAAGAATAGAGGATCGCTCCCTCCTGCGTTAGAGAGACTCCTTTGGAGTTGCGATAAAACAGAGTAACGCCGAAGCTGTCCTCAAGCTGCTTGATGGCGTGGCTGACACTCGGCTGCGTAATATAGAGCGCTTTTGCCGCTTGAGTCAAGCTTCCGGTCTTTGCAGACCAATAAAAAACCTTATACAACTCATAATTGTTCATAGACATGGTCTATAGCTCCTGTGAAATATATTAATTACTTGTATGGCTGTATTTCGTATTATAGTGGAACTAAGAAAAAGAAACCAGAGCATTCTGACAAATCAAGCGTAAACGGCTAAGGCTGTCCCTTGGCGGCTCAACTAACGTTACGCAAGAAATATAGAGAAAGGTGGCAGAAAGATACACTTTCCTATATTTTGAAAAAGCTCATGGTGTTATGTAGGGGACATACTGGAGGGAGATAGGAAAATGGAGGCAACCACGTTTGTTTTGTTTGGAGCGACAGGGGATTTGGCCAAAAGAAAAATTTACCCTGCCTTGTATAATCTGTTTATCGATCAAAAGCTGCCGCAATCATTTTCCGTATTCGGGCTCGGCAGAAGGGAAGTATCCGACGAAGCGTTCCGGGCAAGCGTTGAGCAATCGCTTCGCACTTTCTCTAGGCGCGAAGTAAGCGACCAAGAACAATTAAACAGCTTCCTAAGCGGATTCCGCTACAGCGTATTGGATGTTAGTCACAAAGAGGACTATAAGAAGCTGCTCGGCATGATTGAACAGCGCGAGAAGGAATTGGATCTAGCACCTAACCGGATGTTCTACCTGTCCGTTGGTCCTGAGTTTTTCGAAACCATTGCAACAAATATTAAAGAAAGTGGTCTAGGCGCAACTAACGGTTGGAAACGCCTGATGATCGAGAAGCCATTTGGTCATGATCTCCAATCCGCGCGTGACTTGAATGAACATCTAAGTAAAACGTTTGAAGAAAATGAAGTATTCCGTATCGATCATTATCTCGGTAAGCCGATGGTGCAGAAGCTTGAGGTGCTGCAGCAATCGAATCCAGTGCTGCAAGCTTTGTGGTCGAACCGGTACATCGCCAATGTGCAGATAACAGCTAATGAAACGGTTGGCGTAGAAGAGCGAGCCGGTTATTACGATAAAGTAGGCGCAGTTAGGGATATGTTCCAGAATCACATGCTGCAATTGCTGATGATGCTGGCGATCCATCTGCCTAAGAACAGTACGTCTAAGGACGTTCGTTTCAAAAAGAAAATGGTTATGGAATCACTCGAGCCGCTGGAAAAAGAGCATGTGCAATCTCAGGTTGTCCGCGGGCAATATGCGGCAGGTTCCATCCAAGGGAAGCCGGTCGTGGGCTACACCTCCGAGCCTAGCATCCCACAGTCGTCAATGAATGATACGTTTATCGCAGCCAGATTGCAGATTGACGATGTTTTTTGGAGAGATGTTCCTTTCTATATTCGTACAGGAAAAAGACTCAAAGAGAAATCAACTCGGATCGTGATCGAGTTCAAAGAGCCTTTGAAGCAGCAAGTGAAAGTGAACGATGATACGAGAGTTCCTAATTTGCTTGTATTTGAGATAAGTCCGAATGAGGGCATTAGCTTGCAATTGAATACTCGCGATCCACAACATAAAGGTGAATTCAAACCAATCAATATTGATTTCCACTCGATACGGAGCGACGTGCCTGAAGCCTATGAGAATCTAATTCATGATGCTTTGCATGGTGACCCAACCTTCTTTGCGCACTGGGATGAAGTCGAGCTGTCTTGGAAATGGGTTCAGCCGATATTGAACGCGTTCCAAGAAAATACGGTGCCGCTTCACCATTACTCAGCTGGGTCTTACGGACCTGCCGAGTCGGATGCGCTGCTCGCAAGAGACGGCTATCATTGGTGGTTTGATTCCAAAACAGAACAAGAAAATACAGATGCAAAAGGAGAACAATATGCCTATCACACAAACCATTGACCAACTTTCTATCGATACGATCCGCACACTGTCCATTGATTCGATCAACGCCGCAAACTCCGGTCATCCGGGACTTCCAATGGGTGCAGCTCCAATGGCATACGCGCTATGGTCCAAATTGCTGAACCACAATCCTGGCCATGCAAAATGGTTTAACCGCGATCGCTTCGTGCTTTCAGCGGGCCACGGCTCCGCATTGTTGTATAGTCTCCTTCACTTGTCGGGCTATAACGTAACAATTGAAGATTTGAAACAATTCCGCAAGCTCAACAGCAAAACGCCAGGGCATCCTGAATTTGGCCACACGGACGGCGTTGAAGCTACGACTGGCCCTCTCGGCCAAGGCTTGGCGATGGCTGTCGGAATGGCGATGGCAGAAGCGCATCTCGCTTCGAAATTCAATCAAGAAGGCTATCCCGTTGTCGATCATTATACGTATGCGCTAGTCGGTGACGGCTGCTTGATGGAAGGCGTTGCTTATGAAGCGATGTCCATGGCGGGTCATATGAAGCTTGGCAAATTAGTAGTTCTATATGATTCCAATGATATTTCATTGGACGGAGACCTAAGCCTCTCCTTCGGTGAAAATATTCAAAAAAGAGCAGAATCGGCACAATGGGAATATCTTCGGGTTGAAGACGGCAATGATGTCGAACAAATTACGAAAGCGATTGAAGCGGCTAAGCAAAACAGTTCTAAACCAACGCTTATCGAAGTTCGTACCATCATTGGTTACGGCAGCGAAAAAGTAGCCGGAACAAACAAAGCACATGGCAATCCGCTAGGTTTTGAAGAAGCAAAAGCAACAAAAGCGGCCTATGGCTGGGAGCATGAGGAGGATTTCACGGTTCCTGCTGACGTGAAAGCTCATTTCGAGCAATTAAAGCAAAATGGCGAGTCGAAAGAACAATCATGGAACAGCCTGGTCGCTTCATATAAATCGAGTCATCCTGCTCTTGGGGAAGAGCTTGAGAAAGTCATAGATGGAGCTGTACGTTTTGAAGCCGCTGATCTCTTAACCTTTGATACTTCCAAATCGATCTCTACACGAGTTGCAAGCGGTCAAGCGATCAATCACTATATTAAGTCAGTACCTTCGATATTCGGAGGCAGTGCAGACTTGTCCCACTCCACTATGACGGATATTAACGGCGAGCAAACCTTCGCCGTAGATTCCTACTCAGGCCGCAATATATACTTCGGCGTCCGTGAGCATGCTATGGGAGCAGCGGGCAACGGGCTTGCCCTGCATGGCGGCGTAAAACCATTCGTCAGCACGTTCTTCGTATTTAGCGATTATTTGCGGCCAGCGATTCGTCTTGCTGCCATTCAGAAGCTGCCCGTTACCTATGTATTTACGCATGACTCGATTGCGGTTGGGGAAGATGGGCCGACACATGAGCCTGTTGAGCATCTGGCTGCGCTTCGGACGATTCCAGGTCTTACGGTCATCAGACCGTCCGATGCGAATGAGACGGCTAATGCATGGGCTTATGCCTTGCAGCAGCAGGAAGGCCCAGTTGCACTAGTGTTGAGCCGCCAGAACCTTCCGATTTACGAAGAAACGAAGGCTAATGTCGATGGCGTGGCAAAAGGCGCTTATGTATTGTCCGAAACGAATAATAAGCCTGACCTTATCCTTATCGCAACGGGCTCTGAAGTTTCACTAGCTGTGAATGCAAAAGCAGAGCTGGAGAAGGATAACCTATCCGTTCGCGTTGTTGCAATGCCGAGCAGAGAGCTGTTCGACCGTCAATCCGATGCCTACAAAGAATCGGTGCTTCCGGAGTCCGTCACGAAGCGCGTATCGCTTGAAGCAGGAATTTCATTAGGCTGGGAACGCTACACGGGACCAAAAGGCAAAATATTGTCCATCGATACATTCGGTGCGTCAGGCCCAGGCAATGAAGTATTGGATTATTTCGGGTTTTCGACTAGCAACGTTGTTCGATTGGCGAAAGAATTATTTTAAAAAATAAAAAACTAATTGGAGGAAACAAATATGAAATTTTTTATCGATACAGCTAACCTGGTAGATATTAAGAAAGCTTACAAAATCGGAGTTTTGTCCGGTGTTACGACTAACCCGTCGCTGGTCGCCAAAGAAGGCGTGAAATTCGAAGACCGTATCGCCGAAATTTTGCGCGAAGTGCCTGAGGTTGAATCCGTATCTGCTGAAGTAACGCCTGATGCTGTAACAGCCGAAGAAATGATTGCACAAGCAGATGAGCTAATCAAAATCAACAACAACGACAAGAACATCACGATTAAGCTTCCGATGACGCTTGCAGGCCTAGAAGCATGCCGTTATTTGACTAAAAAAGGCGTTAAAACAAATGTCACGCTAATTTTCACAGTAAACCAAGCGCTCTTGGCTGCTCGTGCCGGTGCAACTTATGTATCACCGTTTCTTGGACGCTTGGACGATATTTCGGAAGACGGCGTGCAATTGATCGTTAAAGTGGCGGAATTGTTCCGCACGCATAAATTGGATGCTCAAATTATTGCTGCATCCGTTCGTCACCCCGACCATGTCACTCGCGTAGCTATGGCTGGCGCTCACATCGCAACGATTCCATTCAGCGTGATCGAGCAAATCTCCAAACATCCATTGACCGATCAAGGGATGGAGAAATTCGCAGCCGATTGGAAAAAAACAGCTGAGCTGTAAGCCTTGATAAAAAATCAGAATCAAAGGAGTCGCTTTATATGGCTATAACATTTGATTACTCCAATGCCTTATCATTTGTCCAACAGCATGAAATCGACTATTTCGGAGATTTTGTGAATGTGGCTCATCGCAAGCTGCATGAAAAGGAAGGACCCGGCTCCGATTATTTGGGATGGGTCAACCTTCCCCTTGCATACGATCAAGAGGAATTTGCGAGAATCAAGCATGCCGCTCAGCGTATTCGCAGTCATTCTGATGCATTGATTGTAATCGGAATCGGCGGTTCATACCTAGGCGCAAGGTCTGCGATTGAAGCACTATCCCACACCTTTCATAATCAAATGGAAGGCAAAACGCAAATCTATTTTGCCGGCCAAAATATAAGTTCGACGTACATCACGCATTTATTAGAAATGCTGGAGGGGAAAAACATTTCCCTGAATGTCATTTCGAAGTCTGGAACGACGACGGAGCCGGCTATTGCATTCCGAATATTGCGAGAGTACATGGAGAAAAAATACGGGAAGCATGGTGCTAGAAGACGTATATTTGCAACGACTGACCAATCAAAAGGTGCGCTGAAGAAGCTTGCTGACGAAGAAGGATATGAAACCTTCGTTATTCCTGATGATGTAGGCGGCCGGTACTCCGTATTAACGGCTGTAGGGCTTCTTCCGATAGCAGCAGCGGGACTTGATATCGATCAAATGATGGCGGGAGCTGAGGCTGCAGCCGAGAAATACAACAATGCGGATCTGGCTACGAACGAAAGCTATCAGTATGCTGCTGTTCGCAACGCGCTATACCGCAAGGGGAAATCGATCGAGCTGCTGGCTAATTTTGAACCGTCCCTGCATTTCGTGTCCGAATGGTGGAAGCAGCTATTCGGCGAAAGCGAAGGCAAAGACCAGAAAGGGCTTTATCCAGCCTCTGTCGATTTCACGACCGATTTGCATTCAATGGGCCAATACGTCCAAGAAGGGCGCCGCGATCTTATCGAGACCGTGCTTGCCGTGAAGAAACCGCGAATTGAGCTGACGATCCAAGAGGACGAGGGCAATCTGGACGGATTGAACTTCGTTGCGGGCATGACGATGGACGAAGTGAACAAGCAGGCTGCTTTAGGTACGCGGCTTGCCCATGTAGACGGCGGCGTTCCTAATCTAATTGTAGAATTGGATGAACTAACAGAATATACGTATGGCGAAATGGTCTATTTCTTCGAGAAAGCATGCGGAATTAGCGGGCTGCTGCTTGGAGTAAATCCGTTCGATCAACCTGGCGTGGAAGCTTATAAAAACAATATGTTTGCGCTGCTCGGCAAACCAGGCTTTGAATCACAGAAGGCCGAGCTTTTGAATCGTATAGCGGCAGCCAAACCCGAATAATGTCATAGAGATGCTCACAAACAACTGGGAGGAAGTCTACGATGTCTAAACAACAAATTGGTGTAATCGGATTGGCGGTAATGGGTAAAAACCTTGCCTTGAATATGGAAAGCAAAGGGTTCTCGGTTGCTTTGTACAATCGTTCGCCCGAGAAAACAAATGAGCTATTGGCGGAAGCCGAAGGTAAAAACGTAGTAGGTACTTTTAGTTTGGAGCAATTTGTTCAATCCTTGGAGACGCCTCGCAAAATATTAATTATGGTAAAAGCCGGCCAAGCGACGGATGATACCATAGATCAATTGGTGCCCTATTTGGATCAGGGCGATATTCTGATCGATGGCGGGAACGCGTATTTCCCTGATACGCAAAGAAGGAACAAAGACCTTCAAGCGAAAGGCTTCCGCTTCATCGGAGCAGGTGTTTCTGGCGGCGAGGAAGGCGCGCTCAAAGGTCCGGCGATTATGCCTGGCGGGCAGCAGGATGCTTATGAGCTCGTAGAGCCGATCTTAACGGCGATATCCGCAAAAGTGAACGGCGACGCTTGTTCCACTTACATTGGCGGCGATGGTGCAGGCCATTATGTCAAAATGGTTCATAATGGCATTGAATACGGCGATATGCAGCTTATTGGTGAAGCCTATCAATTGCTTAAAGATGTCTTGAACTTGAGTACTAGCGAGCTTCACGACATCTTCTCTGAATGGAACCGCGGTGAGCTGGACAGCTATTTAATCGAGATTACGGCTGATATCTTTGCAAAAACAGATCCGGAAACAGGAAAACCGATGGTAGATGTCATCCTCGATTCGGCTGGCCAAAAAGGAACGGGCAAATGGACAAGCCAAAGCTCATTGGACCTCGGTGTACCATTGTCCATCATCACGGAATCCGTGTTTGCACGTTTCCTATCCGCGATGAAAGAAGAGCGCGTAGCAGCGAGCAAGCTTCTGAACGGCCCTTCAACTTCTAGCTATGATGGTGATCCTAAAGCATTTATCGAAGCGGTTCGCAAAGCATTGTATACGAGCAAAATCGCTTCTTACGCACAAGGTTTTGCCCAGATGAGAGCTGCTTCCGACGAGTATGACTGGAATCTGAATTACGGAAGCATTTCGATGATTTTCCGCGGCGGCTGCATTATTCGTGCCGGAATCCTGCAGAACATCAAGGATGCGTATGATAAAAATCCGGGACTGAAAAACCTGTTCTTGGATGATTATTTCAAAGGCGTCGTTGAGAGCTACCAAGACGCATGGCGCAGCGTAATCGCAACGGCTGTCACGAGAGGAATTCCGGTTCCTGCTTTCTCCTCAGCTCTCGCATATTATGACAGCTACCGTTCAGAGCGTCTGCCAGCTAACCTGCTGCAAGCGCAACGGGATTATTTCGGAGCGCATACGTTTGAGCGTTTGGATCAAAAGGGAAGCTTCCACTTCCAATGGATGGACAATAACAACTAATTTGGCATACTTCTAGATGCAAGATGGCAGCGACTTACAGGTCGCTGCCATCTTTTTCGTTACAGGCTTCTTTCAACCTGTTAACGGATTTTATTCCATTCAGTATTGACTAACGAACATGTAACTGATAAAGTTACAAGTGTAAAGCGTAAATTTTTTTGCGGGGATTGTAACAATCAATGTTACAAAATTTACATGAGAATCTAGGAGGATAAATCATGAATCATTTAATCGTATTTGCACACCCGCATGCCGAGAGCTTTAACCATGCAATTCTGAACGCAGCGGTGGAGGCACTCCAGTCTAATGGGCATGAAGTCAGTGTCCGTGATCTTAATCAACTAAGGTTTAACCCCGTTTTGACGACGGAAGATACAGCGGCGTTGCGCGAAGGGAATATACCAGCCGATATTAAGACAGAGCAGGAGTTTTTGGCAAAAGCGGATGTTGTCACGTTTATCTATCCAATCTGGTGGACCGGTCTTCCCGCCATTCTAAAGGGTTATGTGGACCGCGTTTTCTCTTACGGATTCGCGTACCAGTACAATGCCGAAGGCGGAATTGACAAGCTGCTTGCCGGGAAAAAAGGATTGCTCGTCAATACTTACGGGACGCCAGGCGAAATCTACGAGAGCATTGGGATGAACGCTTCCTTGAAGCAGACGTCCGGCGGAGGCATATTTGAATTCAGCGKAATCGAAGTCGTGGATCATTTGTTATTCGGCGGCGTGACGTCGCCAGATGCGAATGAAGCTCGCAAAAACATGCTTGATCAAGTGAAGCAAACGTTCACTGCTCTTTAAAATATTTATTCATAGGGAAGCTTGGAATTTAAGAGGCGAGCGTGCTGCATTTTATACAGCACGTTCGCCTTTTTTCTTAGATGGATGCATCCATCCAAGCTTCCTTTGCTCTACTTATTGTATTGGTGCTTTTTTATCATTTCTTTGATCAACTGATAGATTGTCGTGACACCAAGCCACAATGCAACCGTTATGCCGGATAATGTAAGTGCGAAAGCAAAGTATTCAAAAGGTGAGTATTCCTGCATTTTTCCCCAATCAATATCGCCCTTTAAGTCCTCGATGACTTGATTCATGCCGTAAATTCCGCTTATAACCGTATAAATCGTTAGAATGAGCAGCAAATAATTGCTTCGCTTCGTCGTGAAGTTTTCTTGGTATTTGTACAAATCCGCCAGCGTTTGTTTTACATCCGTAAACAGATCGATGTTGCCGAATTGACTGCGGAGTTGAATGAAAATCTCTTTGCCCTGCGTTTGTGAAACGACCTCATTGAAATAGTATTTGGCAGAGAAGGTTGTGATCGATCGGATCAATTGCTCGATCTTGTCTTTATTCTCATCCAAACGGATATGGGAATACAAATTAGACAGCTTCAGCAGCACGATTTTATGAAACAGATTAATGATAAGCGCATAGTAGTATTCGCCATACATGTGGTTAGCGATCCGTGTTCGCATAGCTTGTTCTTCATTGGTCACACATACAAACGATGTTTCATGTGTGATGTAATACGTATGCGGCGCCCAGCGGTCATACACATGCTTGTCGAGATAACGAGCGATGTACGAGGGGTTCGTTGAACTCATATAAGGTTGATTGTCTCCGTCAAATCCGTCAATATGCGATGCACGGAACAAGTCAGCTTCGGTAATTTCACTCTTGCTCTGAAAGGCAATTAGGCCTTGTATATACATCCGTTCATCTACGAAAAACGGATGTCTTGCGAAATAGGTTTCCTCTATGCCTTTTGTATTCATGAAGGGAACGATGCCAGGCACGAGATGCTTAAACAAAAAATCCTCCACATCCTCATATTCCGATCGATCGGATACCCAGCTGACCTCACGGTCCCGGCTATTCATATCTTGAAGGACACGGAACCGTTTGGCGAATTCCATCGCTTCCGAAAAGTCGGCAGTGCCTCGCGGTATTTCAACTCGAATCGTAATAAACCCAAGGTCGAACGGACAAAGAAATACATCCGTCGATTGCACAATGAAACCGATGCTGCGGGCTTCGGAGCGCATGGTGCATGCTTGATTTATTTTTTTGGAATAGCGGTGCAGTCCCGGCTTGTCCTCTGTGTGCGGGAATATCATGCTGTTGGTAAAAGGYAAATAATATCGTTCCAGATTAAGATGGGAGACTCGATAATCATCCCCGTAATATTCCGATTCCAATGCGGTGTTCTTCAAAGAAAATCGTGTAAAACCATCCATCTGAAGCTGGGATATCAGCTTATCTTTACAATTCTTGTTTAATGAAAACGGGAAAATGAAATGGAACAATGCTGCATCAAGCAGCTTTTCCTCGGAACCGAGCTCTGTCATCATAATTCACCCTTTATTCGAAAATCTTCGTAAAGCCATATACACGGATTTGCTGAGATTTAAACGTATGAGTATGTTCAACTAGGGGGGAAGTGAAAACTGGAGCTTTCTCTATATGAGTTGATTAGCAGCCATATCATCATGAGGAGGGAAGACCTTTATTAAATCGAATAGCGGTTGCTTAGTCTGAAGATTCTTCTAGGATCTTCAGCTTTTTGTTGCCATTGCTCTGGTAACCTGCAGTATGATACGCTACTTAAAAGACTTATTAAAGATAATGTCCGTAAATGAGTCCGTAAATGATGGGGGATTTACATACATGGATCATAGCACTGAGAAAGGAATAGCGATCGGTATCATTGGTCCTGAAGTGATGGTCAATCGAATGATGAAGGTGCTGCAAGCATTTCCATCTTTCCTGCCGATAGCGAGCGTTTACAAGAAAGTAGAGGAAGCAGCGGGGCTAGCTGCTGAAATAGCGAGCGAGGCGGAAGTCATATTGGTATCCGGGCCGCTCCCTTATCATCGGATTAGGGAAGAAACAAGCTTGGATGTTGCGCTTCATTATGTACCATTAACGGACACGAGCTTCTACCGGTCGTTGTCCCGATTGAAAAATGCGCTTGAGCCAGAGCAGCAGCTGCGAATATCCATTGATACGTTAGGGAAAACAATGGTTGCTAAATCTCTTCAAGAAATTAATGAATCTAGCGTGCAGACGATGCTGTATAGCGGAACAGCTTATCCTACGATCGATGCGTTGATTGACTTTCATGCGCGGCTATACGATTCCGGGTCATCCGATGCTGCAATGACGGCAGAAGCGGCTGTATCTGAAGCGCTTACGGAGCGGGGGATTCCGAATGAATGGATCATACCTACGGATCAGAACATAACGGTTGCGCTAGAAAGAGCATTGTTATCAACGGAAACACGTCAAAGCAAAGAAGCACAAATCGTAGTCGGTTTGCTTAACATCGATCATTTCGAGAAGCGCATTCATACGCATACGTCGGAGCATGAGGTACAGAGGCTCAAGCTGGAGATTCACCGGATGCTGCTTGATTACGTGGAATCTTTGGACGGTTATTTGACCCATCTTGGCGGAGAAGAATATTTGTTTTTTACGACCCGAGGCATATTTGAAAGAGAAACCGGCGGATACAAGACCATACCGCTCGGCAAGCATGCCAACCAGAAGTTTGGCTTGTCACTCAGCATCGGCATCGGATTTGGCCGTTCTGCGAATGAAGCGGGCACCCATGCGAGATCTGCATTGCGCAAGTCGAAGGATGCTGGCGGAGATACTTGTTTTATTGTGAGGGAAGACAAAACATTTATTGGGCCGCTTGCGATGGCAGACCCCATTGAAATTACATTGTCGATGACCGACGCGGCGCTTATAAAGAAGGCCGAGGAAGCGGGCATGACTTCGGTTTATTTGAGCAAAATGCTTGCTCATGTTGCGCGAAGCGGCCGCGTTGATTATATGGTGCATGAGCTGGCGGCTATTCTTGATATAACAGTCAGAAGCACGCACCGGCTTGTTCTGCAGTGGATCGACTACGGACTGGTCCGGATCGCAGGGGTAGAGAAGGTTCCCAAAGGGAGGCCGCGCCAAATATTCAAGCTATCCTTTCTGGAAGACAAAGTGAGTGACTAACCCGAATATTTCGTTATTCGGGTTTTTATTCGAACATTAAAAGACAATTAAAAGATTTGTCTTTTAAGAACGGAATCACTATGATGAAGATATCCTCACATCTGGAAGGGAGTTATTTATCAAATGAGAACGATTGAACAGCTCGAGGCTAAGCTGGCCGAACCGTCGGAAGCAATCATAAACGATATGAAAGCACTCAAGGGGGACATTCTCCTATTAGGTGTTGGAGGAAAGATGGGGCCGAGCTTGGCTAGACTATTGATGAACGCGATCAAAGCCGCTGGCTTGAACAAAAAAGTGATCGGTGTATCGCGATTTTCAGAAGCGGGACTTCAGGCACAGCTTGAAGCGGAGGGGATCGAGACGATTGCTTGCGATCTATTCGACGATGAGAAGCTTCAGGCTTTGCCGGATGTTGAAAATGTCATATATATGGCAGGAAACAAATTTGGCACAACAGGCAATGAATCATTCACTTGGGCGATGAATGCGTATTTGCCGGGAAGAGTTGCCGTGAAATACCGGTCCTCGCGCATTGTCGTGTTTTCTTCGGGAAATATATACCCGTTCACACCGGTTGGCTACGGCGGGGCTAGTGAAACGGTAGCGCCTTCTCCAATTGGGGAGTATGGACAATCTTGTCTTGGACGGGAACGGATATTCGAGCATTTCTCCAAAAAGTACGAGATTCCAATGGTCGTTTATAGACTCAACTATGCCATTGACATGCGCTACGGCGTGCTGCTGGAAATTGCAAAATCCGTCAAGAACGGCATACCGATCAATCTGACGATGGGGCATGCGAATGTCATTTGGCAGGGGGACGCTAATGAAATTGCGATTAGATCATTGCTAGCTTGCGAAACGCCGGTAAACTTTCTGAATGTGACAGGCCCGGAAACGATGTCGATTCGATGGGCAGCAGAGGAATTCGGCAAGAGATTCAATGCGGCGCCGATCTTCGAAGGCATGGAAGCGGATCAGGCGCTGCTGAACAATGCATCCAAAAGCCATCAGCGTTTCGGATATCCTCGGGTTTCTTTGCTTCAAATGATTGATTGGACTGCCGAATGGGTAGAGGCTGGCGGAGCAACGCATAACAAGCCGACACATTTCCAAGAAAGAAAGGGGAAATTCTAAGGATGTCCCCTCTACTATCGCAAGAGCAGACGCAGGCGCTTCATGAAGGGCTTGTCATTCCTGCACATCCCCTAGCTCTTGATGAACACAGAAAATTGGATGAGCAGCACCAAAGGGCGCTTACCCGTTATTATCTCGCTTCAGGCGCAGGCGGTGTTGCCGTTGGCGTTCATTCGACACAATTCGAAATTCGCGACCCGCAGTACGGATTATTCGAAAAACTGCTTCGTTTAGCCTCGGAGGAGGTTGAGGCTGCGAGGCTCTCACGTCCCTTCCTGCGTGTTGCTGGTATATGCGGGCCAATGGAGCAGGCGCTGAGCGAAGCCGCTATCGCAGTTGGACTTGGATATGATGCGGGGCTACTGAGCATGGGCGGACTTCAGGGCTGGTCGGAGGCGGACATTTTGAAGCGCACGGAACTGGTAGCGGAGGTTATTCCCGTTATCGGATTTTATCTGCAGCCTTCAGTAGGCGGGAGGGCATTCAGCTTCGAGTTCTGGCGTGCTTTCGCTGATATTCCCGGTGTAATTGCAATAAAGATGGCCCCGTTTAACCGTTACCAGACGATTGATGTCGTACGCGCCGTATGCTGCTCTGAGCGAAGGGATCAAATCGCATTATACACGGGCAATGACGATAATATCGTCAATGATTTGTTTACGGTTTACCAGTTCCAGGTACAGGGCAGAATGGTTGAAAAAAGAATCGTCGGCGGGCTTCTTGGACATTGGGCAGTATGGACGCATAAGGCTGTGCAGCTGCTGGAGGAAATCAAGCTTGCGCGGATACAAGAAAGCCTGTCGCCTGAATGGCTGGTTCGCAATATTGAAGTAACCGACTCCAATGCCGCATTATTTGATCCGGCACACGGCTTTGAAGGATGTATTCCCGGCATTCACGAGGTTCTGCGCAGGCAAGGGCTTCTTAAAGGGACATGGTGCCTGAATCCGCACGAGGAGCTCTCACCGGGACAGAATGAAGAAATTGACCGGGTTTATGCGGATTATCCGCATTTGAACGATGATGAGTTCGTAAGGAGACATCTTTCTGATTGGCTAAAATAGGAGGTATCGACCCCGATATGCGGTTTAAAGATGTGTTCTCCATTATTGGTCCTGGTATGATCGGACCGTCCAGCTCACACACGGCGGGAGCGGTTCGTCTGGGCAGAGTAGCCCGTGGATTGCTTGAAACACAGCCATTAGAGGCTGAAATCGTATTTTACGGATCTCTTGCTGCCACCTATAGCGGGCATGGGACGGATTTGGCTGTGACAGCTGGATTGCTTGGATTCGATACGGATGACGAGCGAATTCCGGAATCACTGGAGATCGCCGAATTATCGGGGATGACGGTGGACTTTCTGACGAGCAGCGTGCCTGCTGTTCATCCGAACACATTGAAGATTAAGTTATCCGCTGGCAACAGGGGATGCCAGATGACTGGCTGCTCTATCGGGGGAGGAAATATCGAAGTGATCGAAGTGAACGGATTCGATCTTACGTTTACAGGAAATTACCCGACGCTTATTGTCGAACATACTGATCAGCCTGGCGTACTTGCGGACCTGACAAGGCTGTTAAGCGAGGCTAGCGTTAACATCGGTTACATGGATGTTGACCGCAAGGCCAGACAAGGCCACGCAGCAACGGTTTTTGAGACGGATAGCATGATTCCTAAGGAGCTGCTCGGTAGAGCGAAGTTACTATCGCATGTGAGAAACTTACATTATATTGATTTGAATGGCGGTGCTTCAGAATGAGGTTCAGCTCTTTGAAAGAACTCGCAGTTGTTTGCGAGAAAGAGGGCAAATCGATTTGCGATATTATGCTGGTAGACCAAGCTGCGGAATCAGGGCGCTCTATAGAGCAGGAATGGGAGAAAATGAAAGCTTATTACGGCATTATGAAAGACGCAGCTGCGAAAGGCATTGTTTCTGAGAAAACATCGCGAAGCGGATTAACCGGCGGGGATGCGAAGCGCGTGCATGAATATACTCGGAAGCCGGATGCGTCGCTAGAGCCCTTCACTGGCCTTGCAATGGCCTATGCCCTCGCCGTATCTGAGGTGAATGCCTCTATGGGCCGCATAGTTGCGACGCCTACGGCAGGATCCTGCGGCGTTATTCCCGGCGTGTTTGTAAGCAGCCAGGAGCGTTTCGGCTGGGATGACGATCATATGGTAAAAGGGCTGTTCAGTGCAGGCGCTATCGGCTATATCATTGCCAACAATTCGTTTATCTCCGGCGCTGAGGGGGGCTGCCAAGCCGAGATTGGATCAGCAATCGGAATGGCTGCAGGCGCCTTAGTCGAGTTGAAAGGGGGGACACCAGCCCAAGCGGTGCATGCCGTTGGACTGGCGTTAAAGAATACGCTTGGCCTGATCTGTGATCCGGTAGGCGGCTTGGTGGAAATTCCTTGTATTGTCCGAAACGGGTTTGGGGCCGTCAATGCGCTTGCTGCTGCTGATATGGCACTTGCAGGCGTACGCAGCGCCATCCCGACAGATGAGGTGATACAAGTCATGCTTGAAGTGGGTAGTGCGATGCCAGAAACATACCGAGAGACGGCAAAAGGCGGTCTGGCGCAGACGCCGACAGGCAAGCAGATTATTCGTCAGCTGGCCAAGGACAAAAAGAAGTCGACTGCTAGCAAGAAGGAGGATACAACATAATGGTTTTCGCATTGCATGGACTTCGTACAACTGCCAAAGCGCCGGAAGGAGAGCTGATTGCGCTGCGGTCAGATATGGATTCAGCTGAAGATCATTGGATGGCTTGCTTACGGAAAAGGATGATTGATTAGCGCAAGGGAGATGAAACGGGTATGGCATTTCGAATGGAAACGAATAAACATAAGCTTAAGGTCATTCTAACAGGTGCTACAGGCATGGTAGGAGAAGGGGTGTTGCACGAGAGCTTGGCGCATCCGGATGTGGAGCAAGTGTTGGTTATTGGCCGCGAGCCTTGCGGAGTTACGCATGTGAAGCTCAAAGAATTAGTCGTTCCTGATCTTTATGATTTATCAGCCATCAGTGAGGAGCTAGGCGGATTTGATGCTTGCTTTTTCTGTTTAGGCATTTCGTCTGCGGGTATGAGCGAAGCGGAATACAGTCAAATTACGTATGATTTGACGATGTATGTGGCAGGGCTGCTTTCAGGTAAAAATGAAAAGATGGTGTTTTGTTATGTGACAGCAGGAGGAACGGACACCGGAAAGAGCATGTGGGCGAGGGTAAAGCGGAAAACGGAGAACGAATTGCTGAAACTTCCTTTTAAAAAAGTATACATGTTCCGCCCCGGCTATATTCATCCGACCAAAGGATTGAAAAACGCACATCGCTATTATGCGGCACTGACTTGGCTGTATCCCCTCATACGCCGGTTGATGCCGAAGCATGTCATTACGTTAAGCGAGCTTGGCAAAGCGATGGTCCATGTCGTTCAAAAAGGGAACGATACTCCTTATTTGGATAGTCGTGATATGGCTAGGCTTTCTCGTTAATAATCGTGATTGATCACAGGCTTGGACTTATTCAATTTAAATGAAATGACTTTTGTCATCTACAATGGGTTACTTCCTTCACTAGTGATGAAAGCATGGATAGGAGATACTTGATTCATAAATAAACAAGGATGTGTYGTCATTTATGAATCCGATAGAATCATTTAGTATCTCGCTAGCCATCTTTATTCTCATCGTGCTAGGCTTGTCACGCGGAATGCGCAAACCGATCCATAAATCAGGTATCAGACTGCTGCTGCCAATTGCTTATATTTCGATGTCTATGTTCCAGTTACTAGACCCGACAATCCAAGTCAGCCCCAAGCAGCTATGGATTTCCATTTTGATCGGCCTGATTATCTCAATCCCGCTGATTGCTACAACGAACTTCGTAAAACGAGAAAACGGGGAAACCTTTATCCAACGCAGTAGGTTGATTTTTGCGTTATTAGCAGGAGTTTTTATTGTCCGGATCATCATGATATCCCAGATTCATTCGATTGACCAGAGCACTCTTTCTTTTCTAACGAGCATGGTTATGGTTTGTTATATAACGGTTTGGCGAACGGCCAGCTTCGTGAAGTTCCGTCAATTGGTTAAATCGATCACATAAATTCTATGCTGAAATGTAGTGTTCAAAGGCAGCTTCCTCTCATTGAGGAAGCTGCCTTTTTGCTGTTTATTTTGCCTATACCGGTAATCACGGCAACAAGATTTGCAGTGCTTCCATACTTGCTTAATTCTCGATTATAGATGGCCATCGATCCCATTATTTACGGAAAAAATGTCACCATTGCTCTTGCATTACTTTGATTTTGAAGGTTGGTGCATATTTATGGGTCAACTATCTCAATATAATGTTATCCAATTTGATCCATGTAAAGAAAGGAATGCATTTTGAAGCAAAGGCGGTGCATCAGTATTGAACGTACCAGAGCTGGAGTATTTGGACAATCCCATGCTGGAAAAGCTTGAGCAGGAGTTGTTGAGCCTTTCGATTAATGAAAATGCAGACGTGCTTGGACAGTTCTTTCTGGATTGCGCTGATCTTGTGATGCATGATTTCGTTGCAAGCAGAGGCAGGGCTGCGACTGTCTTTTATTTTCAAGGCCTAACGGATACGATGCAGCTCGAAATGCAGATCATTCGACCGCTTTCAACACGAGAAGCAGAGTCGGGCGAGCTAGACAGCTTTGAAGGGGTCATTATCAGCAACAAAAAAACGGTCGAAACTTACGGCGACGCCGTAAGATCGATTCTGACAGGCCGTTCGCTGCTGCTCATTGATGGAATTAAAGGTGGACTCTCCTTAGGCTTAACAAAGTTTGACGCGCGAAGCGTGGAGGAACCTCAATCCGAGTCGGTCGTCCGCGGACCGCGGGAGGGCTTCACGGAAACCTTAACGACGAATACCTCGCTGCTGCGCAGAAGGATTCGCAGTTCCACGATGAAAATCCAATCGTTCGAGTTAGGCAGATACTCCAAGACGATCATTGATCTGATTTACATAGAAGGAATTGCAAGAGATGAAATCGTGCAGCAGATCACTGATCGACTGCAAGCCGTAGATATTGACGGAATTCTTGAAAGCGCGATGGTGGAGGAAGCAATCGAGGATTCCACCTTTTCACCGTTTCCACAAATCCAAGCGACCGAAAGACCGGATGTAGCCGTTGCGGCGTTGCTTGAAGGCCGGATCGTAATATTAACCGAAAATACGCCGATTGCACTTATCGCGCCTACTACTCTTGCTTCGCTAATGCAGTCTCCAGAGGATTATTATCAGCGATTTTGGATCGGCACGACGATTCGGTGGCTCCGTTATTTATTTTTCTTCATTGCCTTGCTGGCACCCTCGGTGTATGTAGCCATATTAACTTTTCATCAAGAGATGGTGCCCACAACGCTGCTTCTGCGGGTTGCGCAATCCAGGGAAGAAATACCGTTTCCCGCGTTGCTTGAAGCGCTCATCATGGAAGTTATTTTTGAAGCACTGCGCGAAGCTGGAATTAGGCTGCCGAAGCAAGTAGGTTCCGCAGTAAGCATCGTAGGCGCACTTGTCATCGGCCAAGCAGCTATTCAGGCGGGGCTCGTATCTGCTCCAATGGTCATGGTCGTTGCCATTACGGGCATTTCGTCATTCATGATGCCGCAATATCCGGCAAGCATTGCGCTTAGATTGCTTCGATTTCCAATCATGATCCTATCAGGGATGTTTGGGATATTCGGCCTTATGCTGTCGCTGCTGCTTATCATCACGCACTTGTGCACCCTGCATTCCTTTGGCATACCTTACTTGTCCCCATTCTCTCCATTGCGGCCAACAGAGTGGAAGGATTCACTGATTAGAGCTCCGTTGAAATATTTGAAGCAGCGACCTAGCACCTATGTTGGCAAAAACAAAATGCGGCAATCGGTTTATGCCAAAACAAGGGAATGATAAGCCGGGAGGAGGGTTTCGAACGTGAGTATTCAAATTTGGAAGCTGACTTGTCTATGCTTGGTTCTTGCGATTTTGCCGGGATGCTGGGATCGGATTGAAGTTAATGATATGGCGCTCATCATGGCGGTAGGCATTGACAAGGCAAAGGACGAGCACATAGAGCTCACGGTTCAAGTCTTCATTCCGAATCCCTCTTCAGGAGGAAGCGATGGTGGAAGTAACGAAGGGCGCGTCTATACGCTATCCCGTACAGGGATGACGCTGCCTGATGCCTTGTCGGTGATGCAGAGGGAGCTTCCGCGAACTTTTTTCTGGGGCCATGCCAAGGCCTATATTTTTGGTGAAGCATTAGCAAGAGACGGCATGCACGACCAATTTGATTTTTTATTCCGAGATATTGAACCGAGAGAGCAAGCTAACGTTTATTTGTGCCGCCAAACCGCCAAAGCTCTGCTGCTTTCATTGAGCGATCCAAATTCCTATGAAACGTTGATTAAAATGGGTCAGAAAAGGTCACTTGAGTCATCAACGGTCATTAATATAGCAGAAATGATTGCATCGGAATCGGATTCTTTTACCTTGCCGATTGCCCATTCCTCATCATTCATGTCTGCAGGCGAAGAAAAAAACATTCTCATCGTTAAAGGTGATGCGATCGTAAAAAAGAGGAAGGTAATCGGTTATTTAGATGCTGGAATGACTGAAGGACTGCAGTGGTTTCAGAATATGCGAATTGAACGCAATGTTGGAATAGCTCTGGATAATCCGAAACAAAAAATAACAATAAAGCTCAAACGAAGCAGCGTTCGAGTCATTCCCTCTATTAAGAACGGAGAATGGAGCGTGCTCATGAAACTGAAAATTAACGCGGACGTGGCTGATAATTCAACCAAGCTTAATCTTATTGATGAGCATGACCATTTAAGAAAGATTGAGAAGCCGTTCAACGAAATGCTAAGCAGACAAATAGAATCGGCTGTCAAAAGGCTGCAAAACCAATATGATGCGGATGTGCTTGGTCTTGCAAAAGCATTTCACCATAAATATCCAAAAGAGTGGAAGCAAAACCGACAACGCTGGGATGAACGATTTAAGTCGCTGGACATCAAGATTGAAGTGGATACGATTATCAGAAATCCAGGTATTTCGAACATTAATGTACGTGTTAACAAAGGGGAAAGGAGTTGAGCTGCCTATGGATTCCATGGTCTTATCGAATCGGCAGATTTTCTGGATGATTGCAAGCATGCAAATGCTGATGCTCATATTGCTTACTTCGTCGGCTACCGTTCAAATAGCCAAGCAGGATGCCTGGGTATCCTCTTTGCTGGTCGTAGTGATTGGTACCAGCATTGCGTATTGCTGCGCGAAGATAAGCACGCTTTATCCGGGTCAAACGTTGATTTCATTCAGTCATCAGCTACTCGGCAAATGGCTTGGGAGCTTCGTAGGCATGCTGTATATTATTTATTGGATCATCGTGTATGCAGCAATATTACGGCAGTTCACATCTTTTATTATCGGCACGATTCTGCCTGAAACACCGATTGCAAGCATCCTTTTGATCATGTCGCTTGCCGTCATTTACCCTACGATTCAAGGCATTACGGTGATTGGGCGTTTAAGCGAAGTGTTAGGTCCGATTATCGTCGCAGGGGTGCTCATCCCGATCCTGCTAGCCGTCAACAAAATGGATATTGAACGACTATTTCCAGTGTTCGGCGATAACAACGCGCTTACGGTGCTGTCAGCCGCAATCCCTTCAGCGCCTTTTCTTGGCGACTGTATCGTACTCATGATGTTAATCTCATTCCTGAAACAGAAAAAATCGGTCATACGGCATTCTGTCCTCAGCGTTCTGCTCGCAGGCTTGGGGTTCGTGTTGTCCATATTCGCTGTACTTATGATGTTCGGACCAATGGTTACGGGAAGCTCCCCTTACCCCTTGTTGCTGCTCGTTCGTTCCATATCCATAGGCGGGGTTGTCGAGAATTTGGATGCTATCATGACGGCGATTTGGATGATGAGCATCTTCATTAAGCTCTCGCTATACTTGTTCGCCGCAAGCTACGGTACCGCCGAATGGTTCGGTACGAAGAGATGGCGTCCATTCGTGTGGTGGATTTCATTAATAGGAGGCCTGATTGCATTAATTCCAAGGAACTATGTCGAGGTATCCATTGTATTTCCGGCGAAGGTTGCCGTTCCATATATTTTCCCCATACTAAATGTTTTTCTGCCTCTGCTTATGCTGATGATTGCCTTGGCAAAGCGGAAACGTACGGATCAGCTGCCTTATGGATGACAGGAATTTTGGTATGGATGACAGAAATTATGGTTAAGTTTTTCATTTGAACTGCTCAGACAATCGGTATTCACGCGGTGATTGGCCGGTTTGCTTCCGAAAGAGTCTAGAGAAATAGTGAACAGAGCTGAAATGGTATTTTTCGGATATGTCCGTAATGCTCAAGTTGGTATGCAGAAGATCTTCCATCGCTCGGCCTATACGAAAGCGGTTCATATACTGGACCGGCGAGTAGCCTGTTGTTTGTTTGAATATTTCAAAAAAATGCCCTCGGCTGATATGAAGGCTTTCATAGTAATAAGCAGGAGGATATTCGGCTCCGCTTAATAGATTTTGTTCCATTTGCGTCAAAAGCCGTCCGATCCGAGGGTCCGGAATATGATCCTCCTTAAGCACGTTTTGAAGGAAATATTCGATAAAGTCTTGGAAATTCCGCTGCGTCGTTAAGCTCCTCAGGAATGTTTTTCCGCTTGTATATTCCCCTGTTTTATAGAAGCTTTGAAAATGATCAATCCATGGGCGCATGGAATCGACCGCAAGCACCTCTGGTATTGCATAGGGGAAAGAGGGTCCAACCAATTCAGCCACCAGCTGCTCAGCTTGATAACAGATCGGTGCTGCCCAATCGGAAATCGCGCTTCTCTCCACATAGGACCAGTCAAAATAACAGCAAATATGGACCATCGGTCGTTCAAGGTCGGCTAACCATTCGTGATGCTGACCAGCTGGGATATATACAAGGCTGCCTGGCTCCATCATGTAAGTTTTCCCCAGCATATTTAACGTCCCCCTACCTTCGCTAATTAAATAGATGGAACTGGCATAACAGATTCTAGGAAAGCTAGTTTGCCCACGGGCAAACGGATATCTTGTCGCGTAATACACATAAGGATGAAAGCTTGAAAAAGTCATGTATATAGTCTCCTTAACGCTTTATGAAGAAAATAGCCTACTATTGTGCAAAAGGAAGACATCTATGTAAATACATAAAACGGCTGCTCCCATACAGTTAATACTGTAGTTATAAGATAATATAAGGAGCGATCGATATGCAACAGAATCTAAAATGGCTGACTGATGAACAAATCGTTCAATTTATTACGAATGGTTATTTGGTGCTGCAGAATGAGCTGCCCAATGAACTGCATCAGAAAGTAATGAGCCAAATCCACACGGTACTGATGGAAGAAGGGAATCCTGGAAACAACATATTGCCAAGAGTTCCTGATATTCAAGCTTTCTTTGAAACGCCGGTTGTAAGGGGAGCTTTGACGGGCATACTCGGACCAAACTACTATATGCATCCGCATCGGCATTGCCATTACAACCAGCCAGCGAATCAGAATCCAGGAGGCGGACTGTGGCATAAGGACGGTTATTGGAGCGCAATGAGGAGTCACCGGCCTTGGTGGGCCATGATTTTTTATTATACGCAGGACATAACAGAGGAGCTCGGTCCAACAGCGGTTATGCCAGGGTCTCAATACAATGAACATTTTCCCGGAGATGATAAGCCGTTCCTATTGCCGACAGGTCCAGCAGGAACCATGGTGCTCGTCCATTTTGATCTGTGGCATAAGGCTTCGCTCAACACATCCAATCAGGACCGCTATATGCTGAAATTTCAATTCGCAAGACTGGAAGCGCCAACATCGCCAACTTGGGACAATGAGAACAATTCATTTCAAGTTTCCGCAGGTCAAGCAGATGAAACCTTGCTTCCCATTTGGTTGGATGTTTGGGACTGGCTGAGAGGCGGTTCTGACGTGATCGAAAAACGAATCGATTCGCCTACGGTAGATCAAAGAGAAGCGGATCGATTAAAACAGTTGGTCGTGGGGGATGTGGAAAATTTAGCACTGAACGCTGTCTATACGCTGGGGAGATCGGGCGCAGCGGGGCTAAGCGAATTATTAAGTATCATGCGTTCGGAGTCAACCGAAGCGTCGGTTAGAGCCGCATATGGCTGTATTGCAGCTGGGGAAGCTGCTGTCGAGGGATTAATCGAGCTGCTTGACCATACTGACGGAGAAAGGCGAGCATTGGCATGTTTTGCGCT
Source organism: Paenibacillus sp. 2TAB23 (assembly GCF_052115165.1). Taxonomy (NCBI): domain Bacteria; kingdom Bacillati; phylum Bacillota; class Bacilli; order Caryophanales; family Paenibacillaceae; genus Paenibacillus; species Paenibacillus sp. 2TAB23. The sequence continues at coordinate 379,976 of NZ_JBFRGD010000004.1, read as the reverse complement.
CGGCATGGTCGGCAGTCCGAAGGAGCAGGTCGTACCTGCGCTCATTGTTGCTCTATCAGATGAGCATGCACAGGTAGAGCGGCAAGCGGCGGAAGCACTCGGTTTCATCCATGCGACATCTTCTGAAGCGGTCTCATCCACCGCCCACACTTTAGTGAAATCACTAGAACAGGAGAAGCAGGAGCAGGCAAACGATTTTTGGCCGCATCAAGGCTATATTGCGAATAAGATAGGCTATAGTGCGGCATTGACACTGCTGCGTACTGGGAAAAACGGGGAAGCAGATGAAGTCATAGGTGCACTCACTGCTGCTCTGGACAGCAAAGACCGTTACGTAAGGGCGTATGCATTTGAAGCGTTGACCTACTTGCGGACGGAGAAAGCTGTAGAAGTCCTTCTTCGTTATTACCGCACTGCGCGGTGGTGTCCGGATACGAGCAATGCAAGCATGTTTTAGTCATCGCAATTAAATAAATCGAAGAACGAACCTTATTGAAGCGGCAAGTAATAATTCTCATAGACAATAACAGATAAAATGAGCGAGGCTGTCTAGGGCAGCCTCGCTGCATGTAATCTCTAGCTTTTGCTTGCAATCGGAATATAAAGATCAACCTCGCAATAATCATCATTCGCTAACCCGACGTCAATATATTCGAAGAAATATGGCTTGCAATGCGAATAGGACGATTCTGGAAGCCATACATGTATATAGTCCCATATTTCTTGTAGCTGATGAAAAGTAAGCAGCCGTGGACGGAAGTCGCCTACATATTTAAATGTAGCGTATTTTTGTGTTGGTAAAATATTCGTATGAAGCATGGGATTCTGATTGTTAAAATGATGAACTTCGGCGGATGGGAAATAAAGTGTACTATCTGGCTCATCTGTTAGATAAGTCAGTCCGATATAGAGCTGATCGTTGGTTTTCTCAGGAATATGAGGATGTATCCGATAAAAGAATTCATTGCCTGCCGTGTTAGCCGTATGTTTGACATAATTCTCCGCACTGCTCATCACATGTCTGCTTCCTATCAAGTAACTGGTTGATTTAATAACGAAAAGCGGTTCGAACAAAACGCCACGTGTCATCTTCTTAAGCTTGCTGCTGTCAAATTTCTCTGTTATTGTAATTTGCTCGAAGCGCTTCCGAAGCCGGGAAGGGGTTACGCCGAATTGCTGTTTGAAAGATCGGATGTAGGATTGCTCGTGCTCGAAGCCGAATTCCATGCCGATGCTCAATATATTCCAATCGGTATTCAGCAAATAATCGACACTGCTGCTCAGCTTGCGGGCTCGAATGTACTCCATTAAAGGAATGCCAGTTGCATGCCGCATCAAGCGATGCAGATGGAATTTAGATAGGTTTAAAGCAGCAGATATACGGTCAAGTGTAAGCTGCTCTTTCATATTCTTTTCGATATAGAGAACGGTGTCCTCAATAATCCGATGGAAGTGGTTGTCGCTCATTCTAACTCAAACTCCTTATTAGGTAGAGCAAGATTTGTTCATTTTATTATAGGTAGTTTTATGATAATAGCAATAACAAGGCATTGTGCTATCATTATAAAAGATGGAGAGTGAATCGTTTGCCCTATCTATCTGTTCGGAATTGGATTTCTTCAAACGTACTGCAGCTTGAGCGGCTAACTTTGCTTGATTTGCCATTGGAAGCTTCCAAGAGAGGTTATCAAGCCGTTGAAATTTGCCATTTTCATTTCCCGTCCATCGAAACCTCTTATTTGCTGCGACTGAAAGAAGCTTTCTTGGACAGCGGCATTAGTTTTGATACGCTGCTTCTGGATTACGGAGATTTATCCAGTGAAGACAGAATAAAGGCGAAAGAAGATTTTCGCTATATTTGTGAATGGATCGAAATCGCTTCAATCGCTGGAGCCAAACAAATTAGAATCATAGCCGGTGAGGCATTAGCCACGGACAAAGCTGCGATGCAAAGGGTTGCAAGGTGCTTAATGGAGCTTGATGAATATGCCGCGATGCTCGAGACTAAGGTCGTGTTGGAAAACTACAAGGCGCTCACATCGAGCGGGGACAGCTGTCTGCGGCTTCTTGGCCAGACGAGGTTTCAACTGCCATTCATAACGAATTTAGGGAACTTTTCCGGTAAAAACAAATATAAGGATTTGTCGCTGACGGTTCCTTTTAGCGTATCCATTCATGCAAAGCCGCAATTTGATGATAATGGTCTGCTGGACGAAGAAGATTTCATGCAGTGCATGGAAATTGCGCGGTCTGCAGGTTATGACGGTTCTTATGTGCTGATCCACGAAGGACAAGGCGATGCGTGGATGGAGCTGGAGAAGCTCAAGCATCTCGTTATGCCGTTTCTCACTTCCACGACTTTGAAGTCATTATGAGACTATACGAACCAGTTTTGTTAGGAGACTGGTTTTTTTATGTTTCCGCTGCGTTTCAATTGTAAAAATATTGTATTTTATCCTTTTGTCGAAAGAGGCAGGAATTTGCACATGCGACACGAATAATATGTATACTCGTATTTTTGAATTAATTATGATAAAGACCGCAACTTTTCGTTCCCGGCTCGGTACAATGTAATATAGCGGCCCGGGAATAATCCGCAGGTGGAGGAGGTTCGCCTGTCATGACTGATTCCCAATTAATACGTGAGATCAAGGATGGCAACGTCGAGCTGTACTCCGAGCTTATGCGGCGCTATCAGCGTAAAATATTAGCCTTTATCTATCATATGTTAAAGAGCGCAAAGCTTGAGCTGCTAGCAGAGGACTTGTGCTCCGAAACATTTTATAAAGCTTACCGCAGCCTCCATTCTTTTCGTGAACTGGATGCTTCTTTTTCGACGTGGCTATATACGATTGCTCGCAATACGGTGCTGAGTGAGCTTCGCAAGCAGAAATCGGCTAATGTTTCACTCGATGAATCCGGCTTCGAGCCTGTTGCGGCGCTTGATGCGGTACCGGAGCAGCAGGTGCTTAGGAAAGAACGAATGGCTATGGTGCGTGACGCGATTAATAACTTGCCAGAGAAACAACGCTCGGCTCTTATTCTTAGGGAATATGACCAGCTAGACTATCAGGAAATCGCTAATATATTGGGACAGACGGTCAGTTCCGTTAAATCACTGCTTTTCCGGGCTAGAGCAAGCGTAAAGGCGCAGCTGGAACCTTATTTCGGTCAATCGCCGCTGCTGGAAGAATTTGAAGGGATGAATACGAGATGAATTGCAACGATGCGCAAGACAAATTCGGCGAATATTGGGATTTAGCTGAGCATGACGAGGATCGAATAGCGATCGATACTCATATGCAGCAGTGTAAATCATGTGCGGAGCAGTTTCGGCTTTGGGAAGAGAGCGAGGAGATGATTCGTTTTCTATCGGAGGATGAGGAAAGTCTGGGACCAATCGAGCATATGAACCGGAGCGTTATGGATCGGATTTATGCGGAAGAATCTTGGCTCATGCCCGTACCTCACAAGAGCTACCAATTCTCCAAAAATTTTCGCCGCAATATTGCGTTGATCGTTGCTGCATGCATGGCGATGTTTGCAAGTGCATTTTTTGTTTTCGTATTCGATGGTCACAGCGGTGCATCGCAAGCCGAGATCGCGGACTTAAGCGGATTAATGGATACGGCCAACGCTTCAGGAGATGGACTGGTATCCGCCGCAGGATTTTATGCCGAGGTTCCCGTTGCAAGCATTAGCGATCCATTCGTTCTAAAAGTGATGCCCGCTTTTCCACAATATTATGTTGCTCTATCGTTGCTCGGAATTATTATGACATTGTTAATCTTGAATTGGCTATCGCGGACGCGAAGCTAACTTGGCCTGATATGAAGCTCCTACGGGGGCTTTTTTATTGTATTCATATAGATGAAGGAGTTGCATGCAGCATGTTAATCGGATTGGTTCGGCATGGCAAAACAGATTGGAACAAGGATGGCAGAATTCAAGGGCAAACCGATATTCCATTGAACCAGGAAGGCATATCGCAGGCAATCTCGTTAGCTGAGCGTTTGAGCGGTGAAGCTCGAATATGGGATGCGGTTATTTCAAGCGATCTGCAAAGAGCTAACGCAACAGCAAAGATTATAGCGGAGAGACTGAGCATTCCGCTTCTAGACAGCGACCCGCGGCTTCGGGAACGATTTTTCGGTGAAGTTGAAGGTACGAAGGAGCAGGAGCGGCATGAACGCTGGGGTACCAATTGGCGCGATTTGGCTGATGGTGTAGAGTCGAATGATGATGTTAGGACACGCGGCTTAAGTGCCATTAATGATTGGAAGAAGACTTTTCCTGACCGCAATTTGCTTGTCGTCTCCCATGGCAGTTTTTTGGCTCAAATACTAGCAGAAGTTTGCTCGGATCTAGAGGATCAATACTTATCTAATTTATCGTACTCCATCTTGGAGCTAAGGGATGATCGGTGGCATCCTCAGCTTTATAATTGTACGATCCATTTACAAACATAATTGTTCGCTTATTGAGCTCTCTCCTTATTCGTAAAGGAGAGAGCTCATTTTTTATACAATCTTTCTGTACGGCAGGTTATAAAACGATAGAATTTTTCCCATAATGTAATCAACAGACGCTTAACCAATGCACAATACGCTTACGTAACGGAACGCGGACCATCTAGCGAATGTTCCTGCAGAAAGGAGAGAGYCATGAATTTATCGGATATGCTAGGTTATGCCGACATAAAGCAGCTAAGCAGCATTGCTGACGTCTATCGATGCGAGTGCAACGGCCATTCAAAAAACGATTTGATTCAATCCATTCTCTCTACCGTAAGTCGAAATGATGTCTTTGAAGCGCAAATTAGCAGCATGAAGATGGAGGATTTAAGGTTTTTGAATTCCTTGCTGTTCGAAGCGCGCAATTCCTTCAGCCTGGAGGATTTGCTTGCACGAGTTCAGCAGAGCCGGTTTGGGGAAGATGCCATCAAACAAGAGCCCGAGCCGCAGCCGAAAGCAAAACGCTCGAAAAAGAAAAAAATAGAGGAAACAGTGCCTCTAAGCCCGCGTGAAATGATTGTGAAATTCAAGCAGCAAGGCTGGTTATTCAATGGCTTCAGTGGACCCAGCAGATATTTGTTCCAGGTTCCAAATGATCTGAAAGCACGGTTCCGTGACACGCTTGCAAGAAGATTTGCTTCTGACCTTACCTATTCGGAAGAACCGCCAGTCTACCGCGATGAACAAATGTTGATTCACGATGATATCTCACATTTGCTTCATTATATGTACCATAATGAGGTGCAGCTGACGGCTGACGGATCCATGTACAAACGGTTTACCTTGCAGCTTCTCGAGAAGTTTGGCGTACAGGAAGAACTGCCGACCAAGGGGGCGTGGCGTTTCGGCTATGGGAGGCATTTCAACCATTATCCGAATCGATTATCGTTTATTTACGATTACTGCTATTTCGCCAATTACATAACGGAGAACCAAACACAGCTCAGTATTACAGGCCTCGGCGAGGAACGCATGCGGAGCAAGCCAGCAGGCGAGGCGGAACAAATCTATCGCTTTTGGCTGAAGCTGTATAAAGGGCCTATTACGCACTTGCTGTCGCTCGTCCATTGGATAAATGCCTTGACGGTGGAATGGGTTACGGTGGACTCGCTTAGGACAGTACTCGTTCCGTTTATCAAGCCTTATTTCTATGATGATGCTAATACGATTTTAGAGCAGCGTATTTTGGCTATGATGGTTCATTTGGGCTTGCTTCGGGTCGGGGAGCATCCGATCAACGGCGCTGTAGTCAGAATGACCAAGGCCGGCCGTTCGATCGTATCCGGACTCGGGCTGGAAGATTTGGAATCAGTACGTCTGCATTGACTAATGACCACACTCTTGGAGAATCATTCAATATAAGCTAGAGTATAAGCGAGTTATGAAAAAACCTAGCGATTTGAAACGAACAAAGGGAGTGAAGGTTATGTTGATTCCTTATAAAGGCGTACAGCCGAACGTACATCAGAGCGTATATCTAGCAGAAGGCGCGAAAATAATCGGAGACGTATCGATTGCGGATAATAGCACGGTTTGGTTCAATGCAGTTTTGCGAGGGGACCTCGCGCCGATCCGCATTGGACACAGCTGCAACATTCAAGACGGAGTTGTCGGGCATGTTAATGTGAACCAGCCTCTTCTATTAGCAGATGAGGTATCTATTGGACATGCTGCTATTATACACGGCTGTACGGTAGGCAAGGGCACATTAATTGGAATGGGGGCAATCGTACTTAACGGCGCAGACATTGGTGAATATGCTTTAATAGGAGCCGGTTCGATTGTTACAGAGAATAAAAAAATACCAGCCTATACTCTATCAATTGGTTCACCTGCCAAAGTCGTACGAGAATTGACAGATGACGATCTGCTGCGCATGAGAAAGACGATGGAGAGCTACGTGACTAAAGGTATAGAATATAGGATCTCTTAACGCCGGTTTGGAGGTGTATCCTATGGACAAAATGAAAGTAACGTATGAAGCGATGCTAGGTTTGGCTGCGGAATTCGTGCTGGATGACGCGGTATTGAAATTTCAAACCAATCAAATTTATACGGCAATTGACAAAGCGCTGGCTGCAGGTGATGAGGATACGTTCTACCGTCTCGCAAAACAGCTGAATGCATTAAAAAAATAACGTACTGCTGCAAGGTCAACGGCCGAGGCAGTCTATGAAGCTTTCCAGTTTGGCAGGGCAAGTATGCTCGTTCTGCAAGCCGGAAGGCTTTTTTCTGCATTTTTGTTTGGCAAGAACGGGGTATGGGGTTTAACATAGAAGCTGTGATGTTTATTTGGCTGCCAATTATGTTAGGAGTGACCGTAAAAAGATGAAATTCAGCGAAATTGAAAAGGATCAGTGGGAGGAGCTAAGTCCATTTTTGGATACATGCCTGCTGCCTATTACCGGAATGACCTTAGCAGTAAAGCCATTTGAAGCGACTGGATGGCTGGAGAGGCTTAGAGACGTGATGGACGTGATAGAAATTCCATTCAAAGGAAGGGTCGTTACCTATCCGGCTTGGCATTATTATTCAGACCGCACGAAGCTTGCAGCGGATCTGGAGAGCTGGTGCTCATCCGTGAAAAAACTCGGTTTTCGTTATGTTATCGTTGCCACTGCGGACGCCAATCTTATTCTTAATTGTCCATCCGTTGATTTGTGGGTCTCTCCTGATGCTGAAGGAGGAATTCCGCAGCAAAAAGAGATATCCGATGCCATTCGAGCGCTTTGGAGCGGACAAGCCGCATCAACTTCTTGAAATTGCCGTATAATATAATCAAAATATGGGGAAAACAAATGCCAGACAAGGTCAAATGTGACAAAATAATAACAAATTATTGAACGGGTTTTTGATAAGCTTGCAAATATGAAGCCATATTCTTGACGCTCCCAAGCACCTAGGCTATTATAAGTTATGTCCTAGTTCGTCATGTGTTTTTGCCCTGCGGCAAGACGCGAGATATGGTTGGCAAAGGGGGTTAGAACAGAAGATGAGTAACCATGAACAACACGAGACCGCGCATCGACCGGTTCAGCGCAAAGAAATGTCCCGGCGTCAATTTTTGTCATATACGCTCGGCGGCACGACTGCATTTATGATGGGCGGCGCGGTATTGCCAATGGTTCGTTTCGCAGTGGACCCGCTCTTGGAAAAAAAGGGCGAGGGCACTTACGTAAAAGTTGTGGAAGAGAGCAAAATTACGAACGAGCCGCAAGAATTTAAATTTAAAATTCATCAGATCGACGGTTGGTACGTCAGCGACCCTGAACTTGCAGCATGGATTTCGAAGGATGCGAACGGTAAGATTTTCGCGCTTTCACCAGTTTGTAAGCACTTGGGCTGTACGATCGGCTGGAACACAAAAGGCCAAAATGAGTATGATTGTCCTTGTCATGACGCACGTTATACGAAAGACGGGAAAAACATTACCGTCGCACCGAATCCTTTGGATGAGTATGAAGTGAAGCTTGAGAACGGATTCGTATACTTGGGTCCAGTAATGCCGAATACAAGAACGAGTTAAGGAGGGCGTATTGCAGATGTTTAAAAGTGTATACAACTGGATCGACGAACGTCTTGACATTACGCCATTGTGGAGAGATGTAGCTGACCATGAAGTGCCTGAGCACGTCAACCCGGCGCATCATTTTTCCGCATTCGTTTATTGTTTCGGCGGATTGACGTTTTTCATTACAGTCATCCAAATTTTGTCTGGTATGTTCTTAACGATGTATTATGTTCCAGATATCATTAACGCGTATTCCAGCGTTGACTATCTGCAGCATAAAGTGGCATTCGGACAAATTGTGCGAGGCATGCACCATTTTGGGGCAAGCTTAGTAATCGTAATGATGTTCCTACATACCCTTCGAGTGTTTTTTACCGGTTCTTACAAGGCACCGCGCGAAATGAACTGGGTTGTCGGAATGCTGATCTTCTTTATCATGTTAGGCCTAGGATTCACAGGATACCTGCTTCCTTGGGATAACAAAGCTTACTACGCAACAAAAGTTGGTGTCCAAATTGCTGAATCCGTACCGGTAATCGGACCATATCTCGCTTCATTCCTATACGGGGGCGATATCGTAGGCGCGCAAACGCTAACACGTTTCTTTGCGATCCATGTATTCTTCTTGCCTGGCGCTTTGATTGCCATGTTGGCAGCGCACTTTATTATGATTCGGAAACAAGGTATTTCGGGACCACTTTAAGCGAAGGGAGGCTTACTTATGGCGCATGGTCATAATTCGAACGAGAAGGTTGTCTTTGTAGGCGACTCGCGTGTAAAGAAAAGCAACCATCCGAACATTCCGCCAGACTACACATCCTTCCCAGGGAAATCGGAAGCGTTTATTCCGAACTTCCTACTTAAAGAATGGATGGTCGGCTGCGTCGTATTGGTCGGTTTTCTAGTGTGGGTCATTGCTGAGCCGGCACCGCTCGGTTATCCAGCAGATCCAACAAATGCGGCATTCATACCAATGCCGGACTGGTATTTCTTGTTCTTGTATCAATTTCTGAAATATCCATACGTATCTCAGGATTACATCCTGCTCGGTACTGTAGGAATACCTGGCGTTATGTTCGGAGCCTTGCTATTGGCGCCGTTCTTGGACACAGGCAAAGAACGCCGTTTCTACCGTCGTCCTATCGCATCATCCTTGATGGGGCTGACGCTGATTGCATGTGTTTACTTGACGGTCGTTTCATGGGATCACTACCAGCATCAGCTGGAGATCAATGGTCAAGTACCAGAGCATATCGAACGCGAAGAGAAGGCGAGAGAAGCCGCGGAAGCGGGTCAAGAACGCCCGAATTATACAAAGCCTGCCGTAGAGGCAGCACTTGTTGATGCAAACGATCCAGCAATGGACATTGCAAAGCAAGCGCAATGTGTAAGCTGCCACGCAGCCGATCTGAAAGGTCAAGGTTCTGTACCTAGCCTTGTCGGTGTCGGTGACCACATGACCAAGGAGCAGCTTGTAGAAGTTGTTACCAACGGTCGAAACGGGATGCCAGCATTCGCTGAAACATTGTCTGCAGAAGAGATTGACCAGCTAACGACGTGGTTATCGAAACAGAAAGCAGCAACCGAATAAAGTATTAACGGAGAAACCTGATCGATTTATGCGGTCAGGTTTTTCTTTGAATTTGCACTTCACATTTGTTCGAAGGAGAAGTGGTTCTACATGCTCTCTTTTTTTTGGAGTCGTCAGTTTTTGCTTAGTCGAGCCTTTTTATGGCCGCTGTTTATCGTCAATTTTTTTGGGACGATCTATGGGTACATTTGGTATGAAGATCAACTAATTGCTACATTTAATGAACATCCGCTTTGGCGGCTCGTATTTGTGCCTGACTCGCCGACTGCGAGCTTATTCTTTACGATTGCTTTACTTTATTTGTTATTCCCGCCAAAAAGCGAATACGGCATTACCAAGGTTGGGCGTAACATAATAGAAGCTCTTGCTGTCGTATGCTCGGTGAAATACGGGATATGGGCGGTTTCCATGATCGTTGCTGGCGCTTGGCAGGGAGCTGAGCTTAATTGGCAGCATTATATGCTTATGGCTTCACATTTGGGCATGGCGTTCGAAGCCTTGTTGTTTCTCAGGTTTATGAAGACGGGTATCGTTTCGTTAGTGATAGCAACTGGTTGGCTGCTGCTAAATGATACGGTTGATTATACGTTTGGCGTGTTTCCTTACTTAGCGAGGGAGCTGCGGGATGATTTAACGGCGGTTCGCGGCTTTACATACGGTTTATCTTTATTTAGTTTTTTGGCTGCAGTAATGACGTGGCGATTCAGGAAGAAGGCATAACATAGGACATCCCCTCATAGAGTGATCTATGGGGGGATGTCCTATGAAGATACGGTTTATTATTCCATTCGTCCTTTGTATCCTCATGACGGCTGGATACGCGAATTCGCTTTGGACCGGGAATCAATCGCTGCATGCGTATGCCGATCTGCTTCCACAAAGCACGGAACGAAAGCTTCAACGGTTCGACGCAATCGCAACCTCTATCTATGAAGCGGCTTATTCGAATAATAAACAAGCCGGTTTTCAACATATTCAGCTTCTTAAGCAGCTGCTGGCAGGCGATCTCATGCAATCAGCCGGTAGTCTGGAAGGCTGGTCTGCAATTGAATTTGACGCAAAGCAGCTTGAGAAAAAGCTAATAGGGGAAAGCTCGAATTCCAATTGGTTGATGGAAGCCGCTAAAATTCGCTTAGCAGCAGATGCGCTCGTCCATTCGGATCATGCCTTGTGGCTTCAATACGAGAAAGTAATGCTTGATGATTGGTCGCGCGTGGAGAAAGCATGGAAGCGTCAAACCGACGATGGCGCCATTGCAGCAAGAGCTTCTATGTCAAGTCTTGAAAACCACTTTGAACGCATCTCAAGCGCGCTGAGCATTCAGTTCGGACTCGGAATTGAGAGAGAGCTTATGGAGAGAATCCAGTACACCAATCGATTGCTTGAAGCTAACGCATCGAACAAAACGAACGAAGCGATGATTGACCGTTCCTTTCAAGCATTAAAAACGTCGATGGATCGACTGTTCGATAAGAGCCGTTCTACGGAAAGCATGCCAGTCATTGCAACCGAACCTGTGTCGAATCCATTAAGCTGGACATTATTTTTAGGAGCTGTCATTTCTGCTGTTCTAGCCTGGTCAGGCTGGAGAAAATACAAGTCGGATCCTTTTGGCGTGAAGCCTCTTCCATAAAACTGGTTCATAATCATGAGCAGCTACTCTTCTTTGAAGCCTTCACCCAGTACATCCTGCACATCATTAATTACGATAAATGCTCTGGGGTCGATATTGCGAATAATCGTTTTGAGACGGCGAATTTCTTGCCGTTGGACGACGCAATAGACGACCTCTTTTTGGTGTCCAGAAAAGGCTCCCATTGCTGGAATGATTGTAACGCCTCGATCCAGCTCCAGTGTTATTTTTTTCGCAATCGTATCGCCTTGATCGCTTATAATGGAAAAAGCTTTGGCAGCATAAGCACCATCCTGAATGAAATCGATGAGCTTAGAGGCGATAAATACGGTGACGAGCGTGTACAAAAACTTTTCAATCGGAATGTAAAACAAGGATAAGCCGATAATAAACGCATCCAGCGCCAGAATGATTTGACCCATGCTCATCCCTCTAGAACGCGATACGATCCTTGCTACAATATCAACGCCGCCAGTTGTCCCGCCAAATCGAAACACAATGCCAAGACCGGTCCCGAGCGTAACACCAGCATAAAGCGCTACGAGCATGTAGTCATGCGAGCCTTGAAAGGGGATAATCCATTCGAGGTCGATTAACAGCTCCATTAACGCAAGAAAGCCAGATAAAGCAACAATACCAACCAATGTATATAACATTTGTCCGGAACCAAGCGCCTTCCACCCAAGAAAAAACAATGGCACGTTTAAAACCAAAGTAGAGATTGATAGCGGGAAACCAGCCGCGTAATTGAGGAGAACCGCAATTCCCGTTGCCCCGCCTTCCATTAACTGATTAGGAAGGACAAAATAATGCAGACCGAAAGCATATATTGCAGTTCCAACCAGAATAGGAATAATGATCCTTATTTGTTGAATGAGTTTTACCACTCAGCTGTTCTCCCTTGTTATTTCGTTGAGATCATGACCGCATAAATCGGCTGCGGTTATGTCTGCTCGAAATCATTTGTTGCCTCTTAGTATGGCTTTATTTCGCGATTCGAAAAACATTGATTTTAAACATGGCTTTACGTTAACATAAGGAAGTATAGCTATCGACAGAAAGGAAATGTAACGATGTCGGAAAAAACATTATCAGATATACAGCGAGAAGTAGATGATTACATCTCGCAATTCAAAGAAGGCTATTTCAGCCCGCTCGCTTTGATGGCTAGAATGTCCGAGGAAGTTGGCGAACTCGCACGCGAGGTGAACCATTCCTATGGCGAAAAACCAAAAAAAGCCGATGAAGCGGACAATTCCGTGGAAATGGAGTTAGGCGACATTTTATTCATTCTCTCTTGCTTCGCGAATTCGCTCAATATAGATTTGACCGAAGCGCATAATAAGGTTATGCATAAGTTTGCGACTCGCGATGCGAATCGTTGGACAAAGAAAATAACCGAACAGTAAACAAGCTCCCTACATATGCTGTACCATCAACCTGTGTACAAGGAGGATGGGCGGATGGATGGCGAGAGCTGCATCAAGAAGGCTTATGAATTCATTCTTAACAGCGATTTCGAGCAAGCGATTTACTGGTTCGAGCAGGCAATCGAAGCCGAACCAGAGAATGCGTTTTTTCATCATACATGCGCCGTATCATGTGCTCGCAGCGGCAAATGGGCCAAAGCGAAGCAGCATGCGGAGACAGCGCTTGCGCTCGATGAGAGCAGCGCGGAATATAAATATCATCTTCAAGTCGTTGAGGCGAAGCTTCTGCTCGCAGATGCTGATATGCTCCTTGCAAAGGTACCGCCCAAGCTTGCCGAAGCAGCAGAGCTGCTAGAACAAGCTGCAAGGCTTGATCCTCTCAGCTTTGATGCGTTCTATACGCTAGGCGTACTATATGCATCACAGCATATGTATGAGAAAGCAGCACATCACGCAAGAGAAGCGATGCGGCTTGATCCTGGCCATTCGGCTGCGAGAAGGCTGTTTGCAGATGTTAACCGGAAAAGACGCATGATGCGCATTCGAATAAATGCAACAAAAAGAAAAAGGAATAGGTGATGACGATGTCGACTCAAAAAATACGGGTTGCCGTAGCAGGTGCAAGCGGTAGAATGGGCCGCGAAGTTGTGAAAATGGTGCTGGAGGACGAGTCGCTTCAATTGGTAGCGGCCGTCGCTCCTTCAGCAGGCCCGGTGGACGCGGGTAGCTTTGCAGGTAAGCCAGCAACAGGCGTTATTGCTGCCGCTACGCTGGAAGAGGCGCTCAGCGCGGTTCAAGCAGATGTCCTTGTAGACTTTACCATTCCTCAAATGGCTTACGGCCATACCAAAACAGCCGTTGCTTTCGGTGTTCGTCCCATCATGGGGACAACGGGCTTTACGCCAGAGCAAATCGAAGAGCTGGACGAGCTTTGTTTGGAAAAAGGGATTGGCGGATTGATTGCCCCTAACTTTTCCATCGGGGCGATACTTATGATGAAGTTTGCCGCTGAGGCTTCCAAATACATGCCGCATGTCGAAATCATCGAATATCATGGTGACCAGAAGCTGGATGCCCCTTCCGGAACTTCCATCAAAACGGCCGAATTGATCTCACAGGTGCGCAAAGAGCTTCGACAAGGCAATCCGCACGAGGAAGAAACGATTGAAGGCGCTCGCGGCGGCTACTACAACGGATTCCGTATACATAGCGTTAGGCTTCCAGGTGTTTTCGCGCAACAGGAAGTAGTCTTCGGAGGCCATGGTCAAACGCTTAAAATTCGCCATGATTCGTACGATCGCGCAGGCTACATGCCAGGCGTCAACATAGCGGTCAAAAAGGTTATGAATTACAGCGGCTTGATTTACGGCTTCGAACATATCATGGATTAACTCGAATCGGCAGCAGGAGAGGGGAACAAAATGTTAAACATCGCATTTATCGCACATGACCGTAAAAAAGAGGAAATCGTTAATTTTGTAATTGCCTATGAGAAGGTATTTGTTCCTCATAAATTGTATTCTACAGGTACGACAGGTACCCGCATCATGGAACAAACCAACCTGTCCATCCACCGGTTCATGTCAGGTCCGCTCGGCGGTGATCAGCAAATCGGAGCAATGGTCGCTCAGAACGAAATGGATCTTATTATCTTTTTGCGCGATCCATTAATGGCTCAACCGCATGAGCCGGATATTATTGCGCTTCTTCGCTTGTGCGATGTGCAAGGCATCCCTGTTGCTACTAACGTCGCAAGCGCTGAACTGCTTGTTAAAGCATTGGAACGCGGGGATTTTGCATGGCGTGAGCTCGTTCATAAATATAAACCAGGTATTGCGGAATGACGAACGAACTCGATATCCTTGTTTTTGGAGCGCATGCCGACGATGCGGAGATAGGCATGGGCGGTACGATCGCCAAACATGTACAAGCCGGTCATAAGGTAGGTGTCTGTGATTTGACGTACGCCGAAATGTCCTCCAATGGAACTGTGGAGCTGCGGAAGCAAGAAGYTGCTGCTGCCTCGGAGGTACTCGGACTGAGTGCGCGTACAAATCTAGGCTTGCCTGATCGCGGTCTTGAGCCGTCTCGCGATCAGATTGAGCGGATCGTAACCGAGATTCGGCTTTTCAAACCTCGAGTCGTGTTCGCTCCTTATTGGGTGGACCGCCATCCTGATCACGTAGCCAGCAGCCGGTTAATCGAGGAGGCTGTTTTCAATGCGAAGCTTCGCCGCTATTTGCCGGATCTGCCGGCTGTGCAGGTGACTCAGCTTGTTTATTATTACATCAATGATTCTGAGCATGAATCGTTGGTTGTTGATATTAGCGAATTCTATGAAACAAAACGCAACGCACTGCTTGCATACCGATCACAATTCGAGACTGCAGCAGAAGGATCGGATCGCGTCTCGACACCGCTGACGAATCGTTACATAGAACGTGTCGAAGCGCGCGATTCTTTGCTTGGACAAGCAAGAGGCTGGGCATATGCGGAAGGCTTTGCAGTAAAGCGACCGCATGCCGTACAATTTTTTTGACAAATCGTACAGCTCTTGTGTAATACAATAGTTATACGTGACGAACACAGGAGGTGCGACAACAGTGGCTAGAAAATTAAAGATTGGCATAACTTGTTACCCGACGCTTGGAGGGTCAGGCGTTGTTGCTACGGAGCTAGGCAAGCTTCTCGCAGAACGAGGCCATGAAATTCATTTTATAACGCACAGTATTCCGTTTCGATTGGGTCATTTCAATAAAAATATATTTTTCCATGAGGTTGAGGTTAATGATTATTACGTTTTCCGATACCCGCCATATGATCTGGCATTAGCTAGCAAAATGGCACAAGTCGCCAAAATGCAGCAGCTCGATCTGCTCCATGTTCACTATGCGGTTCCGCATGCCGTTTGCGCGTATATAGCGAAACAAATGAACGGTGACGGCTTGAAAACGGTGACGACGCTCCATGGTACGGATATTACCGTACTTGCTCAGGATGAATCATTGAAGGACTTGATTAGGCTTGCTATCCATCAAAGCGATGCCGTAACAGCCGTATCCAATGATCTCATCAATGAGACTAGAAACCTGCTTGATATTACGACACCAATTGATTTAACTTATAATTTCGTGGATAAAAGAGTGTATTATCCGCGGGATGCGGTTTCGTTGCGTTCTGATTTTGCAGCTCCGAACGAAAAAATATTGATGCATATCTCCAATTTCCGACCGGTGAAACGGGTGGGAGATGTCGTTGAAATATTTTCACGCGTCTCTGAGAAAATACCTTCTAAGCTTCTATTAGTGGGTGAAGGGCCGGAGCTGTCAAAAATCCAATATCGGATAAGGCAGCTTGGCCTTGAAGATCGTGTACATTTTCTCGGCAAACAGGAGGATGTCGCGCAGGTCATTTCGATGGCGGATGTGCTCCTTCTTCCTTCTGAGAAAGAAAGCTTTGGCCTTGTCGCACTAGAAGCCATGGCTTGCGGCGTGCCAACGATCGGTTCCAACGCGGGCGGTATTCCTGAGCTCGTTACGCATGGCGAGACTGGCTTCTTGTCGCCGATCGGCGATGTCGAGGATATGGCAAGAAATGCAGAGAAGCTGCTGTCTGACGAGAAGCTTCATGAGCAATTCAGGCAAGCTTGTATTTTTAGAGCTCGCAACGAATTTTGCAACGATGTGATTACGACCCAGTATGAGCAAATTTATTATCGCGTGCTTGGCATCGAGGCTGATTTGCCTATTGCCGTCTGCAGCGATTAACAGAATAAGCAAATGCAGCCAAGGATGGTGATAGAAATGCAGCTTGCATTTTCTAATCTGATAATATCCGCGGTGCCCATCGTAAGAAGGCTTCGAGAGCATCATTTCGAAGCCTTCTTCGTTGGTGGCGCCGTACGCGATACGGTGCTTGGCTTGCCTATCAAGGATGTAGATATCGCGACCTCAGCAACGCCAGAACAGGTGCTTGCGCTTTTCGATCACTGCATCCCTACAGGCCTGCAGCACGGAACCATTACCGTCGTGGAGAAAAACGTGGCATACGAGGTGACAACGTTCAGGCAAGAATCGGCATATGAGGGGCACCGAAAGCCTGAGAGCGTATTATACATAACAGAGCTGGAAGGCGATTTGCTGAGACGAGATTTCACGATGAATGCGATGGCGCTTGCAGAGAACGGCGAGCTGCACGATCCATACGGCGGGCTCCGCGATTTAGAGCTTAAGCAGCTTCGCTCAGTCGGCGATCCGAATGCACGTTTTCAGGAGGACGCACTGCGCATGCTGAGAGCGGTTCGATTCATAGGCGTTTATCGGCTGCGACCGTCTCACCGGACTTGGCGTGCATTAAAGCAGCATAGGCAGCTGCTGCGTTTCATTGCGATGGAGAGGGTGCTGGCGGAGCTCGATAAGATGATGGAAAGCGAATCACCGCAGAGAGCGCTACACTTTGCGGTCGTTAGCGGCTTGTTGGCGTATCTTAAGGAGCCGCTAAGTGAAGAAACACAACTCGTACTGCATCAAGCAGATCCAAATATTCCCGCTATGAAGAAGACATTTGAGAACATTCATGAGCTCAAGCAGGCGCATGCTCGATGGGCTGCTGTCGCTATCGGCCTGAAATTGTCAAAGTCAGCCTTGCTGCAGGCGCTACAGGTGCTGCGGTTTTCCAATGCCCGCTTGAAATCTATATCGTCGATCGCGGACGTTCATTATGAAATGTTTGATTTTAGAAGCGATGTATCACTGAGTGATCAGAAGCGTAAGTGGTTAAGCATTGTGATCCATTACGGTAGAGAGACCACGAGTGAATGGCTAACGGTGACGCGGCTGCTGCCAGAAGCTGCTCTACGCCTCCCAGCTGAACAGCTAAGCGATCTGGAGCGATGGAGCGATCAAATGATCATCTCTAAGCTTAAACAGCTTAACGTTAACGGCAAGGAGCTTGCAGGTTATTTGGCTAAAGAAACGGGACCATGGATCAGTGAGTATTTGACTCGGCTGCTGCTTCTTGTGGCATGCGGCGAGCTTACAAATGAGAAAAGCATACTGCTGGAGCAGGCAGCGCTTTGGGAGGTTAACAGACATGAACTATGAGCCATTGCTACAATTGTTTGTGGACAAGCCTGGGGAATATGTATCGGGAGAAGTAATAAGCCAAGAGCTTGGCGTAAGCAGAACAGCAATCTGGAAACAAATCCGCAAGCTGGAGGGTGCAGGCTATCAATTCGAAGCTTCAAGAAGGTTAGGCTACCGCCTGTTAAGCGTTCCTGAACAACTGTCTGTTGAAGGCTTGACCAGCAGGCTCGAAGCGAAAACATTCGGTAAAACGCTTCATTGGTTCGATACCGTGGAATCGACACAAAATTTGGCGCGAGCAGCTGCCGAAGAGGGTGCCGAAGAGGGCACGTTGTTTATCGCGGAGCAGCAAGTTAGCGGCCGCGGCCGCATGGGCCGCGGCTGGGTGTCGCCACGAGGGAAAGGAGTGTGGATGAGCATGGTTCTGCGTCCTTCCGTGCCCATTCATTTTGCGCCTCAGCTTACTTTGTTGACCGCAGTTGCGTTATGCAGAAGCTTGAAGAGGTTAACTTCACTGCCAATCGGCATCAAATGGCCGAACGACTTATTGATCGACGGCAAAAAAATAAGCGGTATCCTGCTTGAGTCTGCTGCGGAGGATGAGCGCTTGCGGTACGTGATAGCCGGCATCGGCATCAGCGTGAATCTAGAACAGCTCGATTACCCGTCAGAACTGCTGGACAAAGCAACCTCCCTGCGGATCAGCAGCGGCACGAAATGGGACAGAGAAGCCGTAATCGCTGATTTTCTAAAGGAATGGGAGCAGCTTTATTACTTATACCAAGAGCAAGGCTTTGGGTTAATCATCACGCTTTGGGAAGCCCTCTCCGTATCGCTCGGCAAATCGGTTCGTTTAATTACGCCGCAAGGCGATATTGTCGGTGTTCCCGTTGGACTTGACGACAGCGGAGCAATCCGGATTAAGCTGGCAGACGGCACTATTAAGCCTGTTTTTTCAGCTGAGATGGGTGAACCGCTTTAGTCCGCGAGAAGCCGTTTACGGAATGCGGAAAGTTTGGTAAACTAGAGCTATCAGGCGGTATTCGAATGAAGCTGCACTGGTAATTACATGAATCATGTAAATGGTTGGGAATGCACACTCTGCTCTGAGCCGTAGGGACCGAGACAGAAGGAAGCACAACAAGCAATCGTTTCCTTTTCAGTTTGGGGACCTTTTTAGCAGCGGCTAAAAGGTTTTTTTGTGTTTATCCTATCATTGAACGGAGGATGAAGCTGATGAGGAAACGACTGACGATTACGAATTTGAAAAAAATGAAGCAGGACCGCAATGCGATTTCCGTTTTGACAGCTTATGATTATCCTTCAGCCAAGCTTGCTGAGGAAGCTGGAATTGATGTCATTCTTGTCGGAGATTCGCTTGGGAATGTCGTATTGGGTTACGATACAACGATTCCCGTTACGATCGACGATATTGTTTATCATACACGAGCGGTTGCCAGAGGTGCTCAGCAGACGTTCATAGTAGCCGACATGCCATTTATGACCTATGGCATTGGTCGCGAATCAACGCTGCGCAATGCAGCAAGAATTATGCAGGAAGGCGGCGCACAGGCCGTAAAGCTTGAAGGCGGCGTTGATATAGCAGACGATGTAGCAGCTCTTGTGAAAGCGGGTATACCCGTTATGGGACATATTGGATTAACGCCTCAATCGGTTCATCAGCTTGGCGGCTACAAAGTCCAAGGTAAGCTGGACGCTGATGCGCAGCGACTCATTAATGATGCAAAAGCGATAGAAGCAGCAGGTGCATTCAGTATTGTGATTGAGCTTGTAACCGAACCGCTTGCCGCACTCATTAGCGAATCGCTGACTATACCAGTCATCGGAATCGGAGCAGGAAGGTCATGCGACGGACAAGTGCTCGTATATCATGACATCCTGCAATACTCATCTCCTTATTTTGAGAAAAAATTTGTAAAAACCTATGCCGATATCGGAACAACGATCAGAAATGCCATTCAATCTTATGTGGACGATGTGAAATCAGGGCAATTTCCTGAGGAGGAGCATGTATTCTCCGCACAGCCGGCAGACCTTCCTTCCCTATATGGCAACACGAATAATTCTGCTCTGGATTCAGAAAAGAAAACCGTGGATTCTAGCAATAAGGGGGTACGGCTCACATGATTATTTGCCGTACGAAGGCTGAGCTAAAGCTAGCGCTATCTAACCTGCGAGAACAAAATAAATCAATTGGCTTTGTGCCGACAATGGGTTTTTTGCATGAAGGGCATGCGTCATTGCTTAGACAAGCAAAGGAAGAGAACGATGCCATTGTGCTTAGCATATTCGTGAATCCGCTCCAGTTTGGACCGAATGAGGATTTGGATCGTTATCCTCGTGACGAGCAGCGGGATTTGGCTTTAGCTGAGGAAAATGGCACTACACTTGTATTTCTGCCGTCCGTGCAGGAAATGTATCCGCATAAGCCGTTAACGACGGTTATTGTCAATCAAGTAACGGATCGATTATGCGGTGCCACTCGGCCAGGCCATTTCGACGGAGTCGGTACCGTCGTCAGCAAGCTGTTTCATTTGGTGAATCCAGATCGTGCATATTTTGGAATGAAGGATGCACAGCAGGTCGCCGTTATCGAGCAAATGGTCAGCGACCTTAACTTCGATGTACAAGTTGTTGCTTGCCCAATTGTTCGCGAGCCGGACGGACTCGCATTAAGCTCAAGGAACGTATATTTAACGCCTGAACAGCGCGAGCAAGCCGTTGTGCTCTCAAGAACCCTTCAGCTTGCAGCAGAATGGAAAGAAGAGCGTGGAATGACGGCTATGCGGCTTGAAGCCAAGGTGAAGGAAGCGCTGAACGCAGCAGGAGAAGCTGTCATCGATTACGTAGAGCTGCTTCGTTATCCGTCCTTGCAGCCACCGGAGGCTGCTGCAGAGCTTCATACCCTTGCAGAACCATTGATTTTGGCGTTGGCCGTGAAATTCGGAGCAACGCGGTTAATCGACAATCGTATTTTACAGGCAACGGAGGTGCATTCGAATGTTCAGAACGATGATGAAATCCAAGCTTCACCGGGCAACCGTAACGGAAGCGAACTTGAATTATGTAGGTAGTATTACGATTGATGAGGATTTGATGGAAGCAGCTAACATATGGGAAAATGAAAAGGTCCAAATCGTTAACAATAATAACGGCGCTCGATTTGAAACGTATGTCATCACAGGCGAGCGAGGTTCAGGTGTTATTTGCCTAAATGGAGCTGCTGCGAGGCAGGTGCAGCCTGGAGACCAGGTCATCATCATATCCTATGCCATGATGACAGATGATGAAGCCAGAGAGCATAAGCCAATCGTTACGATTTTGGATGCCAACAACCGTCCGCTGCAAATGCTGAATCAAGAGCTTCACGCGACGATTCTGTAAACCAAGGCTCCTTATTTAAATCCCTGCATTATGTAACGAATGGGATGCTGCATGAAAACCATCTTTAAAACAGAAAATGAACATAACACTCCTTAATTCTTTGGCGAAGGCGGGTGCGGTATGTTCCAACATATGTTTTCATCCATGAATGACATGCTTGATCAAATTATTGAGCAGTATGGCGATGCAGACTCCAAGGAAAAGCAGCTTTACGAAGAGCAAATGAATGAATTGAAGAAGGTCAGCGATACGTTTATCGAGCAATGGCTTGAGTTCGAAGAGAAGTTTGCTGATTTCAAGGAGCAGCAAGGTGAAATGTCCAATGCCCCGAACTCTGCGGGTGCTGTTCCGTCCATTATGCCTATTAGCGGAAAAGCAACCTGCAGCTCGGCAGATTTGGAAATTCCAGATGAGCTTGCTTCCGTCATATCCAAAGGCCAAGGCTATTATAAATTATTTATGTTTTCTGAAGCAGAGATGCAATTCCAAACTGTTATCATTCAGTCGCCCGAATGTAATTTGGCTCGATTATTTCTTGGCATGACGAATATGCATCTTCAAAACTGGAGCGAGGCACAGCGACATTTTCAAATGCTGATTGCCACAACGGACTTTCCCAAATGGCTGGCAATGGGCTATAATGCGCTAGGGTGCATTCAAGCGGTGCATATGAATATGGCGCAGGCAGAACAATTGTTTCTGAAGGCACATGATGTTTGTCCAAGCTTTAAGGATCCAATGAATAACTTGAAGTCATGCCAGGAAACGCCTAAGCAATTATCGTTATATTTCGGAAGCACGGAGTTGTGCTGTTTGTGAGAGGATCGGGGAATGAATGAAATTTGCAGTATTGGATTTAGAAACGACGGGACATAGCTCGGAGGATGACATTTTGCAGGTTGGTCTAGTCATCGTGTCGGATGAGCTAGAGATTATTGACCAGTATAGCTCCTTTGTTCGGCCTAATATCCCAATACCGGCCTTCATTACACAACTAACAGGAATTGATGAATCGGTCGTTGCGGATGCACCGTCGCTCAACGAGGTAATCGACAAACTTGTCCCTCTCTTGCAGGATGCTGTATTGGTTGCGCACAATGTCGGATTTGATGCAGGTTTTTTGAACCAAGCGCTAAAAAAATGCGGCATGCGTCCTTTCGGCGGAAGACGATTAGATACGATTGAGTTACTCAAAATTTTATATCCGACCATTAATACGTATCAGCTTGGAGCGGTCTCCGAGCTATTCGGTATACCGCATGATCAGCATCACCGTGCAGATAGCGATGCTAGGGCAACCGGGTTATTGCTAATTGAAACGGTTAAAAAGCTTCGCAAAATGCCGCTGCTTACTTTGCAGCGGCTTTCCGCGCTTGTTGATGACGACAGCGATTTAAGCTGGTTCATTAAGCACACACAGAAGGAAATGGAGTACAAAAACGTATTTGAATCAAATGAATACGATTATTTCAACCAATTCGCTTTGAAGGTAAGGGAATGGAACGAGGAGCAGCCTCCGCGCTCAAGCAGCGCGAATGCGATGCCGCTCACCGATGTTTCTTTTGACAATTATTTGGCTGACGTTCGGCAGCGCTTCGAGCAAAAGTTCGAAAATTATGAAGAACGTGAAGCGCAGGTCGCGATGTTCCAAGAGGTGTACAGTGCACTTCATCAAAATCAGCATTTGCTCATTGAAGCAGGGACGGGGACGGGGAAATCACTCGGTTATTTGATTCCCGCTTTGTATTATGGCATTCAGAATGGCAAAAAGGTTGTCGTCAGCACACATACCATCAACTTGCAGGAACAGTTGAGGCAGCGTGATCTGCCATTGCTCGAGGACATTTTACCCTTCGAATTTAGAGCTTCGATATTTAAGGGCAGAGGCAATTATTTGTGCTTGCGCAAATTCGAGGGCAAAGTGAACACCAAGGATCTGGTTTCTCCCATTGATGATACGGTAACTGCCGCGCAGATGGTCGTTTGGCTTGGCGAAACAGAAACCGGAGACCAAGAGGAGCTTAACTTTGGCAACAAAGGAGCCGAATTCTGGTCAACGGTAGCCAGCGACACCGATTCTTGCCTGAATCGAGCATGCCCTTGGTTTAAGCGATGCTTTTATCACCGAGCCAAACATGAAGCTAACATCGCCGATGTCACTATCACGAATCACTCCATGCTGTTCACGGATGTTCAAGCCGATCATCGGCTTCTGCCGTCATATACGCATCTTATTATTGATGAAGCGCACCATGTTGAAGAAGTCGCAGGCAAGCATCTAGGCATGCAGATCAATTACTTCTCATTGACTCAGGTCATTCAGCGTTTATACAAGGATGCGCGTTCAGGCTTGCTGCCTGGGCTTCGTCAGAAGCTGTTATATGAGGATGATGCGCATCAGGCGTCTTGGCTTGAAACCATTGATACGGTCATTCCGATATTCCAAGAAATCAAAGAGCATTGGGATAAGCTATTCGAGATGTTCTACAGCTTCACGTCCACCTCATCTGATGGTCCCACAGAAAACGGGCAATCAGTCTGCCGGCTCAAGAAGAATGAGCTGCCCGCAGGGTGGGAGGATGGCGAAACGGTTGAAGGCAATCTTCATACGGAGCTGAACCGCGTAGCGCGTACCGTTGAAAAAATGGTAACGGACATTAAAGACCGCATCGATGACATAGCCATACAGGCTATTATTACGGATTTGAATGGTGCCGTTCGTGACATTGTAAGGTTGAAGGATGAGCTGCGTATATTCATTAAGCTCGAGTTAACCGATTCTGTATTTTGGATTGAGGCAAGCAGCGTCTACCGCTATCGTTCCGTACAATTATATGGCGTTCCCGTTGACGTCAGCGCACAGCTGCAGAAATATTTTTTCGACGTCAAAGAAAGCATTGTCCTTACCTCGGCAACCTTGTCTGTGCAAAAGTCGTTTCAGTACGCGGAGGAGCAGCTTGGCCTTACTGGTTACGAGGAGCAAGGACGGCTGAAAACCGTTCAGCTGCCTTCGCCTTTTAATTATAGAGAGCAAGCGCTCGTCGTCATTCCGCGAAACTTTCCTGTACTTAAAGGTACGAACGTTGATGACACCTATATGGAAATGCTCGTAACATCTCTTGCAGACGCAGCGAAGGAAACGAATGGCAGAATGCTCGTTCTGTTTACCTCATACCGAATGTTGAAACAGGTGTACGAGCCGCTGAAGGATAGATTAAGCTCCTCAGGCATTCAAGTACTCGGTCAAGGGATCGACAGCGGCAACCGTACGAAGCTTACGAGACGCTTCCGTCAGACTCCGGAGTCTGTGCTGCTTGGCACGAGCAGCTTCTGGGAAGGCGTCGATATACCGGGAGAAGCCTTGATCTGTTTAGCCATCATTCGTTTGCCATTCCAGCCACCAAGTCATCCCTTGGCAGAGGCAAAAGCAGAAATGCTGCAGCGGCAAAAGCAGAATCCGTTTATGAAGCTGTCCATTCCGCAGGCGGTTATTCGGTTCAAGCAGGGGTTTGGCCGTTTGGTCAGAACGTCACAAGACAAAGGCATCGTCATCATTTATGATACGAGAGTCATTGACACCTACTACGGCAAACATTTCTTGTATTCGCTGCCAGGTCCTAAGATCGAAACGATGCACACGGATCAGATGATCAACCGTATGCGTGAGTGGCTTAGCGAGGGCATAAAGGAAGAACCGGACAATAAGACGATCGAGCCAAGTTAGGAGGAGGAGAAGCGATGAAGCAAACGAAAATATCAGAGGCTGTCGTTAGAAGGCTTCCCGTGTATCTCCAAGTGTTGAATGAGATGGTGAATCGCGAGATACAGACTATCTCTTCACAGGATTTAGGAAATAAGCTTGATTTGAACCCCGCGCAAATCCGAAAGGATCTAGCCTATTTCGGTGAATTCGGCCGCAAAGGCGTAGGCTATGACGTCGTTTATCTCATCGAAAAGATTCGTCAGATTCTAAAGGTGGATCAGACGATAAAGGTTGCATTGGTAGGCGCTGGAAACTTAGGGCATGCCTTATGCAATTACAATAAGTACTCGAAGGATAATATGCAGATAACGGCAGTATTCGATGATCATCCGAGCAAGATCGGAACGAGCATCAATAACTTAATCGTTCTACCTATGAGTGAGCTTGTCGCAACGGTCGCCGAGCAGAAGATTCGAATTGGCATTATTACGGTACCTGCCATCGAGGCACAAAACGTAGCCAATCAATTCGTGGAGGCTGGCGTGGAAGGCATTCTCAACTTTGCGCCTGCCATCTTGAGAGTTCCAGATGAGGTACGCATTCAAAACGCGGATTTCACCAGAGAATTGCTAAGCATTGCCTATTATTTAGTTCGAGAAGGAGAGAGCCAGGATGAGTCAGATTTGGATTGAAAACGGTTTGTTTATTACGATGGATGATGCAGCACCATCCTTTAAAGGACATATGGTCGTTACGGACGACCGAATTTCGTACATAGGTACCGAGGCGCCTGTTGGACTATCTGATGTTGTAGAAAAGATTGACGGAAGCAAGCTGGCTTTCATGCCAGGATTGATCAACACCCATGGTCACGCGGCGATGAGTCTGCTAAGAGGCTATTCCGATGACCAAAATCTCCAAGTGTGGCTTGAGCAAAAAATGTGGCCAATGGAGGGCAAATATGTCGATCAGGACACGCGCGCTGGCAGCGGATTGGCCATTGTAGAGATGCTGCGTTCAGGTACGACTGCTTTTGTTGACATGTATGACCGTATGGACCAGGTTGCGCAAATGACGGAGCAAAGCGGTATACGAGGAGTATTGACTAGAGGTGTCATCGGATTATGTCCGGAAGACGTTCAGGAAGCTAAGCTAGCTGAAGCCATTGCATTCGCACGGGATTGGAACGGGAAGGCAGACGGACGCATCACGACCATGATCTCGCCTCATGCGCCTTACACTTGTCCACCCGCATATATTGAGCGATTCGTACAGGCTGCGCACGACCATAACCTGCCGCTTCATACGCATATGTCCGAGACAATTGCAGAGGTTGAGCAGAATGTAAGAGATTACGGTGTCAGACCTGTCGAGCATTTAGACCGGCTTGGATTTTTTTCACGTCCAGCCCTTGTCGCTCATGCTGTGCATTTGAATACGGAAGAGATTGAACTGCTGGCAGCCAAAGGTGTAGCAGTGTCACATAATCCTGTCAGCAACTTAAAGCTGGCGAGCGGAATTGCACGCGTACCCGAGATGCTGCGCGCAGGCGTAACGGTTTCTTTGGGAACGGATAGCGTAGCAAGCAACAATAATCTTGATTTGTTCGAAGAAATTCGGTTCTCTGCCTTGTTGCACAAAGGAATTTCCGGTGATCCCACTGCTATTCCTGCATGGGAAGCACTCAAGCTTGGCACGATCTACGGAGCGAAATCGATCTGGCAGGAAAACGACCTAGGAAGCTTGCAGGTTGGCAAAAAAGCAGATTTCATCGCTATCGATCTTGAACAGCCGCATTTCTATCCCCAAACCGATATGATCTCCCATTTGGTATATGCGGGGTCTGGCAGGGATGTAAGGCATGTATGGATTGATGGACGTCAAGTGCTCCGAAACGGTGAAAGTACATTCCTGGACGAGGAGAAAATTCGTTACGAGGCGCAGGCGAGCTTCGATCGTCTGCTGAACGCCTAATGCGCGCGACAGCAAGGAAACGTCCTCCGTTCATGACGCTGCAGAGATGGATATTTCTTTTCGTCGCTGCTCTCTTGCTGCTAATAACCATCGTTTTCATTTATTTTCTTGATATACAAAATCCGCAGCGTGCCGCTATCGAAGAAGCTGAAAGGCAAGCTATTGAAGCGGCAGGACTTACGCAGGTCGAGCACGTGTACCATCAAGTTTGGGATAAAGAAAGCTGGATTGTGGAAGGAACCGACAAGGATGACGAGAAAGTGTTCGTATGGCTTGCGGATGAATCGAATCCGGAGATCGTGAAAGCCTCTTCGGGAATCTCGATGCAAGAGATGAAAACCAGCTTCAAAGGCGAGCATCCAAATGCGAATATCATCAGGATTCAGCCAGGCTTGCTTGATAACCAGCGGGTGTGGGAAGTATATTACAGCAGCGGAGACGAGACGAACCATTATAAGTATGATTTCTATAGCTTTGACAACGGAGCTTTGATTAATTCGTATACGCTGCCTAACCGGACGGAGCCATAAGGCTCCGTTTCCTTTTATTGATGGACGATTCTTGCAGTGATTGATGATATACTTTCGTATAGAGACAGTGATATACGGAAGTAGCATATAAAACTGCGGGAGGGATTTTATACATGATGAGACCGCGTGTCATACCCATTGTCATTACAGCGGCTATTTCGGCAGGCGTTCTTTTTGGCGGCTGGGCGATTTATAATCAGGTGGCTTTAGCTGCGCCATTAGAGCAGGTAGCAAATAACGTAAAAGGCGTTATCGCCTCAAATAAACCAGTTATTGATGGGGACCAAATTACCCTTTCACTTGAGCTTGCAGATGACGCCAGCTTAAGGGATGTCTACGAGCATATTGAAGCAAACGGAAAAAAGGTTTTTGATGAACGGCAGTTGGTCCTCAATATTAAACAAAGCACAGATAAAGAGCTCGATGATATATGGTTTGCGGCTATGTTCGATATCGCTGAAGCGATGGAGAACAAGACCTATTCCGGCATTCCTGCAGCAATGGACAAAGCGGCTGCGGCTAATAAGGATGTCGAAGTAACAACGGAAATGGATGATGTGAACGTATATGTGACCCTCAGGAACATGGATGCTGTGAAATATGTCGTGCTGCCGCGCACGTCTGCCCAATTGGAGGCGTGGTAAAATGCGTAAGTATGGAATGGAAATCGCGATTGGCATCGTGCCAGTAGGTATTGTTTTTTTGATTTTCATCGGACAAAATGTCGTTCCCATGCTGCTGCTTGGTCTACTAGGCTTTGCTGTCGTATATGCGGCAAGGGGCAGAGGCAAGCTCACAGCATTGTCAGGTCAGAAGCAGCGTGCCAATGAAAAAACAAGTCCGCTTACCTTCGAACAAATCGGAGGACAGGAGCGTGCAAAGCAGGAGCTTGTAGAGGCGCTTGATTTTCTTGTCCACCAAGACAGAATTGCGAAGCTAGGCATACGGCCGTTGAAAGGTATTTTGCTATCTGGTCCTCCCGGAACGGGAAAGACGCTTCTAGCGAAGGCAGCTGCCCAATATACGGATTCCATTTATTTGGCTGCTTCAGGCAGTGAATTTGTTGAGATGTATGTCGGTGTCGGAGCCGGACGCGTCAGGGATTTATTCAAGGAAGCACGAACCAAAGCAAACAAGGCGAAAAAGAGCAGTGCTGTTATTTTTATTGATGAAATTGAAGTCATCGGCGGCAAGCGGGATGGCGGACAGCAACGTGAATACGATCAGACGCTGAATCAGCTATTGACTGAGATGGATGGGATTTATGCCAATGAATCTCCGCGAATTTTGTTGATTGCGGCAACCAACCGCAAGGAAATGCTGGACAGCGCACTGCTGCGGCCCGGCAGGTTTGACCGACATATAGGCGTAGATCTTCCGGACAAAAAAGGCAGGCTGCATATTTTGAACATCCACGCGAACAATAAGCCAATTGAGCCTAGCGTTGACCTCGACCGCATAGCCAGGGAATCATTCGGATTCTCAGGCGCTCAGCTCGAGAGCGTCATGAATGAAGCGGCGATTTATGCGATGCGTGACAGCAGCGAACAGATTGCTGAGAACCATTTGTCGATGGCTATTGATAAAGTGATGATGGGCGAGAAGACGGATCGAGAGGCTTCGAAGGAAGAACGAGAACGGATAGCGCTTCACGAGCTAGGACATGCGATCATGGCAGAGCTTGTCCGTCCTGGCAGTGTATCGCAGGTCGCCTTGTCGCCGCGTGGACAGGCACTCGGCTACGTTCGTCATAACCCGCAGCAGGATCAGTATCTATACACCAAAGATTTTTTGAATGGTCAGATCATGATCGCTCTAGGTGGCGCCGCTGCGGAGGAAATGTTCTACGGAGACCGCAGCACCGGCTCCAGAGGGGATTTCGAGCAAGCCATAAATATCGTCAAAACTTTAATGGAATCAGGGCTCACAGAGCTTGGCATAATCGATACAAGCATGCTGACTAAGGACGTATGGGCATCGACGAACCGATTAATCTTGGATCAGCTAATGCTGCAAACCAAAACGATGCTGGAGGCGAGAAGAGTGGTGTTTACACAGTCGCTTGAGACGCTGTTACGTGAGGAAACGCTCAGCGGCGATGAGTTCAGAAAACTGTTTTCACCGAATTCGGCTGCATAAAACGTTTACAATATTACAATTTGAAGGCGGAGTACGTATCCGCCTTCTCTTTTTGATGAAAAACGTTATAATAAGAATGAATATAAATATAGAGAATGCTTCTCAATTGGTTATAAGAGGCATAAGTAACAAACTAAAGGAGAAAATACATTGCACATAAAAACAGTGGGCGTGGTAGGAGTAGGAACAATGGGGCAAGGAATAGCAGAGATGCTGGCCTCAAGAGGATTGGATGTTATTATTATCGAACGCTCGGAGGAGCGCCTTGCCTATGGCAAAGAAATGATAGAAGTAAGCCTGGATAAGCAAATCGAAAAGTGGGCGCTCACGCAATCGGAGAAGAAGCTTATTATAAATAGAATTCAAGCAACGACCAGCTATGACAGACTGGCTGAATGCGAGCTTGTCATTGAATCGATTACGGAAGATCTAGAGCAGAAAAAAGCGATATTCGAGACCATTGATCAAATCTGCGGAGCTGACGTTATTCTTGCGAGCAATACCTCTACACTCAGCTTAACCGAGCTTGCCAGCGTTACAAACCGACCCGATCGGGTAATCGGCATGCATTTCATCTATCCCGTATCCAAAATCGATTTAGTGGAAATCGTTCGCGGATTGAAAACCTCAGAGGATACTTTCCTTCAAACGAAGCATTTCGTTGAAGAAGTAATCAACAAAAAAGGTGTCATGGTGTTTGAATCACCAGGCTTCGTCACGACACGCCTTATCTGCTTGTTCATAAACGAAGCGCTTCATGTGCTTGAAGAAGGCGTTGCTTCTGCTGAGGATATTGATAATGCCATGCGCATCGGCTACTCCTTCCAGCATGGGCCTTTTGAAATGTGCGATCGCTTCGGTTTGGATTCCGTGCTTGCTGCCTTGGACCGGATGTTCCGCGAATATGGCGAACTTAAATATCGTCCGTCTATCGTCTTGAAAAAAATGGTGCGAGCTGGGCATCTCGGCGCTAAATCAGGCGTAGGCTTTTTCAAATATGACAAGGATGGGGATCGTATATAATGAAAGTACTAGTCATCAATGCAGGAAGCTCCTCATTAAAATACCAGCTGTACGATATGCGGGATGAATCCGTTCTGGCGAGCGGACGCGTTGAAAGAATCGGAATGGATTCATCCATCGTAACGCATGAGCCAGTCGATAAGCCGGAAGTACGCAACGTGAGCGAAATTCTAGATCATGTAACGGCCGTGAAGCGGGTAATCGACATGCTGACGAATCCGGAATTCGGAGCGATCAGCCATTTGAACGAAATCGAAGCAGTGGGCCACCGCGTCGTACACGGCGGCGAGGCCTTCAGCAGCTCCGTACTTGTGACTCAGGAAGTCAAATTAGAGATACGCAGATTGTTCGATCTAGCACCGCTGCACAATCCTGCGCATATGATGGGGATTTCAGCGGTTGAGACGAATCTGCCGGATGTTCCGCAAGCAGTCGTATTCGACACTGCCTTTCACCAAACGATGCCTAATACCTCTTACTTGTACCCAATCCCAACCGTGCTTTACCGACGTCACAAAATTCGCAGATACGGCTTCCATGGCACATCGCATTCTTACGTAAGCGCGCAAGCTGCAAACTATTTGCAAAAGCCGCTCGAGTCTATCAAAATGATTACTTGCCATATCGGCAATGGCGCAAGCTGCGCAGCTATACTAGATGGCAAATCATTCGATACGAGTATGGGAATGACGCCGCTTGAGGGCTTGATGATGGGTACGCGCAGCGGCGATATAGACCCGGCCATTGTACCTTTTGTCATGAACAAAGAGGAATTGACATTAAATGAAGTTAATTCTATGCTAAATAAACATAGCGGCATGCTTGCCATTTCTGGCATAAGCAGCGATATGCGCGAGGTTACCGAAGCCATGGTTGACGGTGACAAAAACGCTAAGCTCGCTTTTGACATGTACGCTTATCGGGTGAAAAAATATATCGGCGCCTATGCTGCGGCAATGAACGGCGTAGATACAATCGTGTTCACTGCAGGCGTTGGCGAAAACTCAGTTGCGCTGCGGAAAGCGATTTGCGAAGGGATATCCTTCCTTGGCATTGAGCTGGATGACGCTCGGAACGAGCAGCGCCGCAAGGATTGTCGCGAAATTACGAAGGAAGGCTCACGCGTGAAGGTTCTCGTGGTGCCAACCAACGAGGAGCTGCTCATTGCTCGAGACACGTACAACTTAGTGAAGCAGTCCAGAACGTCATAGATGCATGAATAGGAGGCAGGGCTGGCAGTGAACAACGAGATATGGAAAGCGTACTCGCATGGTATGGCTGCTGCATTGCAAGAGGGCGGCGTATATGTATCAGCGATGCTGCTGCGTACATACAGCCAGCTTGGCATAACGGATACAGAAGCGATGCTGCTGCTGCAGATCATGGTCTATATGGAAGCAGATATGAACGATTTCCCAACTCCTGAAGAGCTGGCTGAACGGATGGGCTTGACTGTGAAGGAGGTTGGTCAGTCATTAGGCAGGCTGATGAAGGACGAATTTCTAACCATTGACGAATATGTAGATAATATTACTGGGATGCAATCGGAGCGATATAATTGGACAGGTTGGCTATTAAAGGCTTCATCGCTTACTGCGGAGCAGAAACGAGAGTCGAGAAAGGCTGAACGCGTGCCCGTTAGGCAGCCACAAGCGCCAGTATCAGATTTGTTCAGCGTGTTCGAGCAGGAATTCGGCAGATTGCTTTCGCCAATAGAATGCGAGACGATCTCAGGCTGGCTTGATCATGATCGCTACACGGATGAAATCATTCGTTTTGCTCTCAAGGAGGCCGTTTTTGCCGGCAAGCTTAGTTTGCGTTATATTGATCGGATTCTTATCGAATGGAGCCGCAACCGTGTGACGAACGCGGATGAAGCTCGCGCCCACGCACAGAAGTTCCGTGGAGGAAGAGGTTAAGCCTATTAGGGCGTAACCTCTTTTTATTTGTGCCGAGTAAAGGACGGAGGAGTTATCACACCTATATGAGTTGAACGAATGAATGAGCTGCGCAGGCGGAGAGACCAAATATGAAGCTATCGGCAGCCGAAGAATATAATCATGACTTATATGCCARCTATCCAATTAATTACTCTTTAGTGGCTAAACCGTTACTCAATTGTATAACGTAAACATAGTTGGCAAATCGCTATAGCTTGCTTGCAAACACAAGCTGAGAAGCTGAATTCAAGCTTTCCGTAATGACCGAATAGCCATTTCTCCTGAACCAATCAGCCTGCTGTTTGGCATTCTCTACGTTTATCGTTGTTAAACCTGTAATAGCGATCCTTCCGCCGCTAAGCAGCACGCGGTCCATCTCTTCAAGCGCAACCTCCTGTTGGGCATGATCAAGATGATGCATGGCGAAGGAGCAAGCAATAAAGGAAAAGCTTTGGGCTGCTAGCGGCAGGCTAAGCAAATTGCCTTGCTTCGCATCTACAGCCGGAAGCCTGCGGCGAACGATGGCGAGCAATTCAGCAGATTGTTCAACGGCCGTTAAGCTGGCGCCTGTCTGGACAATTAGGGCAGTTAGATTCCCGCTGCCTGATGCAAGCTCAAGACCTAGCTCATCGCTAACCGGATCTAGCCATTCAACGGTTCGGATGAGCGCTTCATAATAATGGTCTTCTTCAAGTACACCTTGGAGTGCAGCAAGCGGTGTATCATAACCATGTAGAAGTGCCATCTCATCGTAATTCCATTGATCGCTCCAGGAAGCACGTATCATCCGGGTGCGCTTCATCTCATCGGCTGCATGCTCTAGCCTCTCAAGGCCAGGATTTCTGCTTCGCTGCCATTCGGAGATCGTTTCGTCGAGTGCTTTCAGCGCTTTGGTAGCAGTGACCCATTGCTCATATAGAATAGCGCGCGCACTGTCTAAATTGCGAATGAAAATATCGGTCTCATTCATTCGGCTTATCGTTTCATGGATTGTTGAGAGCGGCATGCCAAGCTCTCTCAGCGATATAATCCAACGAAGTCTCGTCAGATCCTGTTCTGAATATGACCGGTATTTATTGTCGGGAGCTTTTTGGGGCTGGATCAGCCCTTTTTCCTCGTAAAACCGCAGCGTGCGAGGCGTCACGCCTAACTGCTTAGCAGCTTCATGCACTCTTATGCTAATCACCTCCATTCTCATAATGAACGTTACCGTTACGTCAAAGTCAACTATTTAATCTCATTATTATGATTGGAGTGACAATGGCTAACGAAAAAAGATGCCAAAGCAGCCGGATGACTGTTTGACATCTATAAGATCTATCTAACGATTGCCGCGCTGCAAAAGCTCCAAGCGATATACGTATTCGAAAATGAATTCAAAAGCTTCCAGATGTCTTTTCGCTTCGAAAGCATTGGCACCCCATGCATAAATACCGTGCTTACGCAGCAATACGCCAGGAATATGCTTAACGATACGTTCGGTTATTTCTGGCACGATCGAAGGGATGTGGGCGAAATTAGATACAATCGGAATATCAATGTGAGCTTCTTCATCCCAAATATTAAAGCCTTTGATAAGTTCAACGCCATCAACCGGAACAGACTTGCGATCCCAGAAATGTTCAGAAATTACGCTATTGAACACCGAATGGATATGGAAGATTGCTCCAGCGCCCGTGAGCTTATATATTTCGCAGTGAATCAACGTTTCAGCTGAAGGCTTCAGGCGCGTTGCCTCACAAGGCTTGCCGTCTTGATCAACGAACAAATAATCTTCCGGTGTATGTACGGTTTTGTCTTTTCCGCTCGCTGTTACAGCAAATTGGAAATCATCGGGTTTGAAATCACCGACACGGATGGATAAGTTGCCGCTTGTACCAGGAAACCATCCTCGCGATGCAAACAGCTCCTTCACCTCGCGGAGCTCGGATAAAGCCCGTTGTTTGTCTTCTAATGCGATTTGTTGAAAGCTCATTTCGATTCCGTCCTTTCATTGCTCATGCTTTGGATGATGTCATAGAATGTTTCATATTCGGAATGTGCGAGACCAAGCTCTTTGCATTTCGTCGTTAAATGAGAACGGGAATACACGCGATCGGCAAGCTTTGCGCCTTCAAAATCAGTTACGCTGTCCCCGATAATGATGCGCTCATATTGTTCTGGGGGAAATCGGCGCATGATGGTTGTTTTGCACATACCGCAATCGTTGGTGCAGTTTCCGTCACATGGATTTGGCCATAAAATTTCAATGCGTTCGCCGCTGAAGTCGCTGCTGTTGCAATAAATATGATCGCTTGGAATATGAAACGCTTCAAGAATGGGATAAACAAAAAAATCAATGCCGCCGCTCGTAACATAGAAATCAATGCGCTGCTCTTCACAGTAAGTGAGAAATTCGGAAAAACCTTCGCGAATGCGTGCATTTGAAATGCTGAAAGCGATGACTTCCTCTTGCATGGAAGAAGGAAGGAGCCGGAAAAGTTGGCCGACCCCATCTTTAATTGAAATCTCCTGTGCAATGGTTTGTTCGGCAATTCGCTCCCAGCCCTCAGGATTGAAATGTTTGATGATTGCAATAATATTGTCATTTACGGTAATCGTCCCGTCGAAATCACAGAACACGATGCGTTTCTTGGCTGTTTTTGATTGCGTCATTATTCCCTGATCCCCCATGCGTTCACTGCGGCTTGCAGTGCTTCATTGCCAGGCTCTGCTGCAGCATCACGTAGGGAAGTGCCCTCCAACGTAGCTGAAATCGCTTGACGGAATGCTTGACCGCCCGCTGCGGTTCCCATGGCATGGCCGTGAATGCCGCCTCCAGCATTAACGACAACATCGGTTCCGAAATCTTTAAGGATGAGCGGCACAAGACCGGGGTGAATGCCCGCAGACGGTACCGGGAAGCTTGTCCGAAGGCCGTGCAGCGGCGCGAGCAGAGCGTCCTTCACGGCTAGATTCTCTTCCTTTGGCATAACGACTGAGCCGTAAGGAGAAGGGAAGAGGACCAAGTCGGCGCCGGCAAGACGCATCAGCTTGCCAAGGAGCAGCGCTGCGCTTATGCCATAATGCGGCGACGGGTACATCGCGCCCGCCATTGCGGGATGAGCTGCTATAGGCACGTTGATCGATGAATCGCTGCTTAACTCGTGAAGCACATCATAGCCATAAGCGAGAACATTGAACAGTAGAGCATTGGCGCCAGCGTCAATCGCTTTGCGTGCGCTCGCAGCGAGCTGGGACGTCGGTCCTGTCAAATTCACGGCATACAGCAGCTTCTGACCTGTTTCAGCCTCTGCGCGGCGTGCCGCTTCCATACATGCTTCGACACGCTTCTCAAGCGGAGTCAGTGGATTCTCGAATAAGATCTCATCGTCCTTGATCAAATCAACGCCGCCAAGCGCTTGTTTGTAGAACTGATCCTGCAGGTTAGCAAGATCATATCCAACTACGGATTTAAAAATACTCATAAGCAAAGGACGATCATGTACGCCAAGCAGCTGCCGAACGCCGTCAAGTCCGAACTTCGGACCAGGGAAAGCAGATGCGAAAGTTTCGGATACGTCTAAATCAAGAAGCTTGATTTTACCATCCATCGAGAGCTTGCCGAATACCGTAACGAGCAGGGCAGGAAGATCCCGGCTGAAGTTGATATCCGGGTAGGCTATTTGAATATCAGCGTACCGCTCGCCCGGTGCAGCGTCCGCAGGCTCATGGACCGAAATACTTAGCACCTTTCCTAGATGCTTTTCCATATTCGCCTTTTGAGCTTCAGGAAGCTCTGTCCAGCTGCCAACCGTCAAGCCAACCGCAATGGAGGTTGCTTTTTTGTTGAAATCCGCTTTGTCATCGTAAGACCGGTAGGTAGCTATGCAATATCCGTTCATTCTGAAATGCTCCTTTCGATGTCGGCACCAAGCTCTCCCGCTCGTTCGGCAGAACGGTTGATGCCTTTTTCAATGGTACCTGCGAAATCATTCGCTTGCATGAGCTCAAGTGCAGCTTGCGTCGTCCCGTTCGGGGAGGTGACTTTGCGCCTAAGCTCAGCAGGCTCCTCGCCCGTATGACGAACCATTTCAGCCGCGCCTAGAACGGTCTGCACAACTAGTTCTTTTGCCGCTGCTTCAGAAAATCCTAGCTTTATTGCCGATTCGATCATGGATTCCATGAAGTAATAGACATATGCCGGACCGCTGCCCGAAACGCCTGTCACGGCCTGTTGAAGCGACTCATCCACCACGGCGTTAATGCCGACGGAGCTGAAAATAGCCTCCGTAAGCAGCTTTTGCTGTGCGGATACTCGGTCGGAATAGCTAATGCCTGTTGCGCCTAAGCCGATTGTGCTTGAGGTGTTGGGCATCGCCCGAACGATTGAAGAGTGACCGCCAAGCAGTCGCTCAATGGATTGTATGGATAAGCCGGCAATTACGGAAATGATGAGTTGATTTGGCGAGATAAATGCTCTAATGCCGGCAATCGCATCAGCGGCATCCTTCGGCTTCATCGCTAGGAAAATAATATCGGCTTCTCGTAAATAGGATTCATTTTCTTTGCCTTGCAATATCGTTTGAACACCGTAGCGCTCGTTCAGCTCAGTCAAGCGATCAGCGTTCTGGCGGTTAAGCATCGAGATGCGGTTCGCTTTTATCAGCTCTTTATTAATGATGCCTCTTGCAATGGCTTCTGCCATGGAACCCGCGCCGTAGAAGCAGATCTGCAGGCTGGCAATACTTGTTTGCGTTAATTGTGACATTTGTACATTCCTCCGATATATCGGTTCATGAATAAGCGATGGACCCATTGATTAGCCTCTGATTTGACCGTTCCCATAAATCTGATATTTCGTTGAAGTGAGTGCTGGCAAGCCCATTGGTCCGCGAGCATGGAGCTTCTGTGTGCTGATACCGATCTCAGCTCCGAATCCGAATTCAAAGCCGTCTGTGAATCGAGTAGAGGCGTTATGGTATACGGCTGCTGCATCCACTTCCTGAATGAAGCGTTCCGCATGAGCTTTGTTTTCCGTGACGATGCATTCTGAATGCTTCGTGCTGTACCTTCGGATATGCGCGAGAGCCGTATCCAAATCAGGAACGATTCGAAGGTTCAAAATATAATCACTATATTCTGTGCTAAAATCCTCATCTGATGCGATTTTCATGCCAGGAATAAGAGCAGCCGTCTGCTCGCAGCCCCGAAGCTCAACCCCAGCTTGGATAAATCGGTCAGCGAGAGTCAATAGATGCTGCTTCGCAAATTGTTCATGGAGGAGCAATGTTTCCATTGAATTGCAGACCGATGGGCGCTGCACTTTTGCATTAAAAGCGATCTCGGCAGCCATATTGTAATCCGCGCCGGCATCTACATAGGTATGACATATACCGGCACCTGTTTCAATAACCGGCACGGTTGCGTTCTCGACGACATTACGAATTAAAGACGCACCGCCGCGGGGAATGACCACGTCCAGCAGGCCATTTAATTTAAGCATTTCATTAACGGAGGCACGGTCCGAATTCTCAATCAGCTGAATAGCGTCAGCCGGCATTTCCGTCGAACGGAGAGCGGATTTGAGAACTTCAACGATTTTACGGTTGGATTCAAGGGCTGCCGAGCCGCCGCGAAGCACGACGCTGTTGCCCGTTTTCAAGCATAAGCCGGCAGCGTCTACCGTTACATTAGGTCTAGCCTCGTAAATCATTCCAATTACGCCGAGCGGTACACGGATCTTATTCACTTTCAATCCGTTAGGCCGATCAAAATGCTCCAAAAGCTCGCCGACTGGATCAGGAAGTTCGACGATCTGCTTTAGGCCTTCGGCAATTGCAGCAATGCGGTCAGGAGTTAGCGCTAAACGGTCAAGCATGGATGGAGTAGTACCATTCTCGCGGCCATTGCGCAAATCAATTGCATTGGCTGCGATGATGGCTTCCTGCTCGGAGAGAAGGGCATCAGCCATGCGCAATAGTGCCGTATTTTTCTGATCTGTAGTCAATCTGTTCATAATCGTTGAAGCATCTTGTGCCAATGCCGCTTTTGTCCGTACTTCGCTTGTCATAGTTGCAAGCCTCCTTGTTATTTTAATGAAATCCACTCGTCGCGATGTATAAACTCGATACGGGCTACGTCGATTCTTCGTTTGACTTCCTCGGTAGTAAGTCCAGCAACGGCTTGAATCTGCCAAGCTGCGTAGTTGACAACCCCGCGTCCGATAATCTCGCCTTGCTGGTTGGCTACTTCAATAACGTCGCCAGGCAAAAATTCGCCAAGCACTTCATGGACACCAGCCGGGAGCAAGCTTTTTCCGCCTTCGAGCATGGCTAGAGCAGCACCTTCATCTACCGTTGCGCGGCCAAGCGGAATGGAGTGAAAACCTAGCCACTGTTTCTTCATGGGCAGGCTGTTCAGCTTGGTGTCGAAATATGTACCGCGGCCGTTGCCCTCAACGGCTAAAGACAAATCGCCTTCTTGCTGCACCTTGCCGATAAAGGCGTGCACACCTCCGCGCATCGCGATTCTGGCCGCTTCAATTTTGGAACGCATGCCGCCCGTACCGACCGAAGAGCCTGCGCCGCCTGCCACCTTCATAATATCCTCGGAAATTTGATCGACGCGTTCAATTTTGACCGCTTGCGGATTTTTACGAGGGTCCTCTGTGTACAAGCCGTCCATATCCGTTATGATGACAAGTTTTGCCGCTTTGGTCATGGCAGCTACGAATGCGGACAAGCTGTCATTGTCTCCGAACTTCGGAACCAGCTCATCCGTAGCAACCGTATCGTTCTCGTTAATAATCGGAATAATGCCAAGCCGCAGCAGTTCCTCGATTGTCATGAGCGCGTTTTGTATACGCCGCCTATTAGAGAAATCTGCACGCGTAAGCAAGATCTGGGCTGCAACGATGCCATAGCTATTGAAAGCTTCTTGGTAGGCTTGCATAAGAAGCGCTTGCCCAACCGCTGCCGCAGCTTGCTTCTCGTGTACGATCTTTGGCTTTGTTGCATATCCGATCTGGCGAAAGCCGGCAGCGACTGCGCCAGAGGTAACGAGCATGACGCTATTGCCTTTCTTATGCAAAGCAGCGAGCTCTGATGTGAAATACTGTATGCGCTCCCGGTTCAAGCCGCCTTCATCGGAGGTAAGGGAGCTGCTGCCAATTTTAACGACTATGCGTTCCGTCATCTTTATCCCATCCTATGCTTGTTTCATGACGACAAAAAAGACCTTCGTCCATAAAGGACGAAAGTCTTTGCTTCCGCGGTACCACCTTTGTTGACAACCCGATTATGAAAAAGGGTTATCCAGCTTAAGCCTATAACAGAAGGCKCTGTCCGGTTCATGGCCGGCCGCTCGGAGGTAGGTTCAGCAAGCGGCCTTCGGTAAATTCTCGCAGCCCATGGAATTTACTCTCTGATCGCGACCCTTCTTGCTTACTTGTCCCGTCATCACGTTCATGTTCAATTCCTACAAGCATATCACGAACCAATGCTGCTGTAAAGCAAGGCATAGCCCCGATTTAATGAAACAGATTCAGCTTGCCAATGCGTTCAACCGCCTCTTGAAGGCGCTCTTCGCTCGTTAACAGGCCCAGTCTGACGAATCCCTCGCCATGTGTTCCGAAGCCTACTCCCGGTGCTACCACAACGTCTGCTTCCTGCAATAACAAATCTGCGAATGCTTCCGACGTGAAGCCTGCTGGAACGGGAAGCCAGCAGAAGAATGATCCGCCAGGGCGAGCGGCCTTCCAGCCGATTCGATCAAGAGCCGTGAACAGCGCTTCGCGGCGTCGCTCATACATGGCTCGAAGCTCATTTACGCATTCTTGAGGACCTGTCAAAGCAAGCGCGGCCGCTTCTTGAATCCCGCCAAAAAGGCTGCAATAGTAATGGTCTTGAATCAAATTAATAAGCTTAATGATCTGCGCATTGCCGATAGCGAAACCAACGCGCCAGCCTGCCATGTTGTAGGTTTTGGACAGTGTATAGAATTCGACGCCAACCTCTTTGGCTCCAGGCGTTTGAAGAAAACTGATTGGCTTATGCCCGTCAAAGCCGATTGCACCGTAGGCGAAATCGCTGGCGACAACGATGCCATGCTTCTCGGCATATTGCACGGTTTGCTCGTAGAATTCTGCACTTGCAACAGCGCCAGTCGGATTGTTCGGATAATTCATAAACATAAGCTTGGCTCGTGCCGCTAGCTCCGGGCTAATCGCTTCATAATCAGGCAAATAGCTGTTTTGCTCGGTTAAGGGCATAAATGACATCTCGGCACCGGCTAGCGCTACGCCTGACCAGTAGTCCGGATATCCGGGATCTGGCACCAGGCACACGTCCCCCGGGTTCAGCAAGCACTGGCTGATTTCGACTAATCCGGTTTTTCCTCCGAATAAGATGGCGACCTCAGTCGTTGGATCGACATCAACGTTGTAATCTTCTTTGTACCGCTTTGCAACAGCTTCCTTTAGAAAGGGGTAGCCGCTGAAAGGGGGATACTTATGATACAACGGGTTGGCTGCTGCTTCCTGAAGCTTGGCAACAATATGGGGAGGGGTCGGCTGGTCCGGATTGCCTTGTCCCAAATTGATAACATCGCGTCCTTTGGCCGTTTGCGCATTTGCTTTGGCGACCAGCTTGGCAAAAAATTGCGTCGGAAGACCGTTCATCCGAGTCGCAGGTTGAATAAGGTGTTGACCGATTTGTGTTTCCATTCCCTCACGCTCCACATGGCAAAATCGCTATCTATAGTTAAGCAATAGCTTTAATGTAGCATGAATGCAGGGAGATGAGAAGCTAAAGCCTAAGAAGCGGGTACGCCTACCTTTTGAAGGAACGGCTTAATATCGGCTTTAAACAGGAATAAGTAAGGTCTGCGCTTCTCATCAAAAACGAGCAGAATCGGCGGTTTATCCTTGCAGTAAAAAAGGAATAGATCGTCGGAGGTTACGGAAACATCATTGGTTTTGATCGTCACGGCTTTCGCAAGAGGCACGCGGTACACATAGCTGCAGCTCTCGTCATTTGTCACCTGTGGAGCCAAACCGCTGATCGAATTGACCCATGATGAGGCAAAGGATTGATACTGTGCATCATTTGGAATCGTTTTGATGACTTTGCCGGCAGCAACGTCGAACACTTGCACAGGTTTCAGGCCAGTTTCCGTAGCTGGAGCAGTGTGTGCCCGGTGAGCGGGATAAGCGGAAGCCAGCGTTGCGAACAGAAAGAGCGAGCAGCATGCCAGCAGCATGGCGGCTATTCGTTTTGGATACATAATTGACATTCTCCTTTTTTAAATCAAATTAGTTATTCCTTCTTGTTACGGTTCCCATCTTGACACAAATCCATGACAAGGTATCATTAGGGAAAAAAAGCAATACGGGAGGAAACTAATCATGAGTCAACAATTGCGGCTTGCACTGCTGCAAATGAACATAGAAGCTGGCAATCCGGAAGTCAATTTCACGAAGCTGGGAGTCATGCTTGAGGAAGCGGTCAGCCAGTCGGTTAAGCCGGATGTCATCATGTTTCCTGAGATGTGGAATACAGGATATGCGCTCACCGAAATCAAAACGATCGCCGACAAAGATGGAGCTCGAACCAAAGCTTTCCTATCGGACTTCAGCAAAAAGCACCAGGTCCATATTATTGGCGGATCAATTGCTGAGCTGAAAGGGGAGAACGTGTACAACACGATTTATGCGTTCGACCGCAGCGGCGAACAAATTGCGGACTATTCCAAAATTCATTTATTCCGGCTTATGGATGAAGAGAAGTATTTGGCAGCAGGTGAGAAGCCCGGTAGGCTGGAGCTGGAGGGGTCAGGGGCAGGGATGATGATTTGTTATGACATTCGTTTCCCGGAGCTCGCCAGAAAGCTGGCGCTGGATGGAGCCAAGCTGCTATTCGTTCCTGCAGAATGGCCGCATCCGCGCCTGCATCATTGGAAAACGCTGCTAACCGCGCGGGCAATTGAGAATCAGATGTTTGTCGTAGCCTGCAACCGCATGGGGACGAGCGGAGATACGCAATTTTTCGGGCACTCGCTTATTCTTGATCCATGGGGCGAGACTGTTGCCGAGGCAGGAGAAGAAGAAACTATTTTGTACGCGGATATCGATTTGGCGCTTGTTGATTCCGTTCGGTCCAAGATACCGGTATTTGAGGACCGCAGGCCTACCTTATATGAAGCTTGATCAGGGATAGTTGCTAATCGTTTTGTTCAACGTTCGAATAAAAGCTTCTGATGCTTTCGATAAATAGCGGCCTTTGCGGCTGGCAATGACCAGCGTTCTTGTCGGCTTCTGCGCTAAGGATAGGTAAACAGGCGCGAATTGCGAGCCTTTGACCCGCGTAAGCATTTGCGGGACGAAGGCTATTCCCATGCCGCCGGCAACG
Organism: Paenibacillus sp. 2TAB23; assembly: GCF_052115165.1. Classification (NCBI taxonomy): domain Bacteria; kingdom Bacillati; phylum Bacillota; class Bacilli; order Caryophanales; family Paenibacillaceae; genus Paenibacillus; species Paenibacillus sp. 2TAB23. The sequence goes on along the minus strand of NZ_JBFRGD010000004.1, from coordinate 337,111 downwards.
AGAGACTGGATCGTCTCGATATTGCTGCTTTCGAATACGATTCGCGGTGAAAATCCGACCTGCTCGCACAGGTCTACCGTAATTTGGCGGAAGCCTTGTCCTCTTTTTAGGCCGATGAAAGGTTCTTCCTCAAGCTCGGAAATATCGACCGGTTCGATTCTTTTGGTTAAATGATGGTTCGGAGGGACAGCAAGGCAAATCTCCTCTTCGAGAAAAGGTTCCCACGAGAGTGAATTATCGATTAGAGGAAGAGAGAGCAGACTGAGATCCGTCCCGCCGCTTGCTGTAAGCTGCTCAAGCTTGGCCGTTGTATCTTCAACGAGTACAACTTCGATTTGTGGATATTGCTCACCAAATACGGGCAGCACCATAGGCAGGATATGCGAGCCGGTAATAGGCAGCGTGCCTACGACAAGACGGCCGCGGCGCATCTGGGCCATATCATCCATTTCCTGTTTGAGCTGCTCGACTGCATCAAGGATCGTTTGTGATTTGCTTACAAAAACTTGTCCGGCTTGCGTGAGCTCTACCGAATTGGTCGTGCGGCGAAACAAGAGCACGCCTAATTCTTGCTCCAGCTTAGATAGCTGCTGACTGAGAGAAGGCTGAGCTATATGCAGCTTCTCTGCGGCTCGCGAGAAATTTTTCTCTGAAGCAATTTGGATCACGTAATTAAGCTGTCTGAGCTCCATGCCGTTCATCTCCTTATTTTGCTTATTGAAGAAGCAAAACTTCCATTATAGTTATTACCTATAGACGTTATAGATATTATATCTTGGATCAATGAAGAAAGAAATGCTATAGTAGGTTCAGTTAAGAAACGCAGAAGATTTAATGAAAATATGGGGTGAATATAATGACGAAAAAGACAATGTTTGAGAAGATTTGGGACAATCACGTCATTCATCAAGAAGAAGGCAAGCCAAGCGTTATCTATATCGACTTGCAGCTTGTTCACGAAGTAACGTCACCGCAAGCGTTTGAAGGCTTGCGTTTATCCGGACGCAAAGTACGCCGCCCGGATCTTACATTCGCAACGATGGATCATAACGTACCGACGAAGGATCGTTTCAATATTACGGATCCAATCTCGAAGCAGCAAATTGACACGCTTACGCAAAACTGTAAAGATTTTGGCGTAACGCTGTTTGACCTTGACAGTATTGACCAAGGCGTTGTTCACGTAATGGGACCTGAGCTTGGCCTTACGCATCCGGGCAAAACGATCGTTTGCGGCGACAGCCATACTTCCACGCACGGCGCATTTGGCGCTTTGGCTTTTGGTATCGGCACAAGCGAGGTTGAGCATGTTATGGCAACTCAGTGCTTGCAGCAATCGAAAGCAAAAACGCTTGAGGTTCGTTTTAACGGTACGAGAAAACCTGGCGTTACGGCGAAGGATTTAATTCTAGGCGTTATTGCTCAGTATGGTACGGATTTCGCTACCGGTTATGTTATCGAGTTTACGGGCGAAGCGATTACAAGCTTGACGATGGAAGAGCGTATGACGGTTTGCAACATGTCAATCGAAGCAGGCGCTCGCGCCGGACTCATTGCTCCTGACGAAACAACGTTCAATTATCTGCGCGGACGTCAATATGCGCCAGCTAACTTTGACGCAGCAGTAGAAGCTTGGAAGCAGCTTACGACTGACGAAGGTGCCGTATATGATACGGTTGTTCACTTCGACGTAGATGCACTTATCCCGCAAGTTACTTGGGGTACTAGCCCTGGTATGGGTACGAACATTACGGCAAAAGTGCCATTCCCTGCTGACCTTCCAACAGAGAACGAGCGCAAAGCTGCTGAAGCAGCGCTTGATTACATGGATCTTAAGCCAGGTACGCCAATGAACGAAATTGCCATTGATTATGTATTTATCGGATCATGCACAAACGGTCGGATTGAAGATTTGCGTGCAGCTGCCGAAATCGCTAGAGGCTACAAGGTTAGCGACCGCGTAACGGCAATTGTCGTACCAGGTTCTGGCCGTGTAAAAATTCAAGCGGAAAAAGAAGGCCTCGACAAGATCTTTACAGAAGCTGGCTTTGAATGGCGCGATGCAGGCTGCTCCATGTGCCTAGCGATGAATCCGGATGTATTGAAGCCAGGCGAGCGCTGCGCATCGACTTCCAACCGTAACTTTGAGGGTCGTCAAGGCCGCGGAGGACGTACGCATCTTGTATCGCCAGCAATGGCTGTTGCGGCTGCGGTTAAAGGTCATTTCCATGATGTACGCGACTGGGAAATTAAATCCGAAGTGTTGAACTAACTGAACGCGAGAGAGGGGTATATCCGATATGGAACCGTTTAAACAACTTACAGGCATCGTCGCCCCGGTCGACCGGGTTAATGTCGACACCGATGCGATCATACCTAAGCAATTTTTGAAGCGCATTGAGCGCAGCGGCTTCGGCCAATTCCTTTTCTTCGAATGGCGCTTTCATGAAAGCGGCGAAGTAAATGCTGAATTCGAACCGAACAAACCGCGTTATGAGGGTGCATCAGTGCTTGTATCCCGTGCGAATTTTGGCTGTGGATCTTCACGTGAGCATGCGCCTTGGGCGATTTTAGACTACGGCTATAAAGTAATTATCGCTCCTTCTTACGCGGATATTTTCTATAACAATTGCTTCAAAAACGGTATTCTTCCAATCAAGCTTAGTGAAGAGCAAGTAGAAGAGATTTTCCAACGCACGGCTAAGCATGTAGGTTATACTTTGAAAGTAGACCTAGAGAACAAGCAGCTGTCTGATGATCATGGTCTTACTATCGATTTCGACCTTGATGAGCATCGTCGTCAATTCCTTCTGCAAGGTTTGGATGACATTGGCTTGACGCTTCAACATGAAGACAAAATTACAGCATATGAGCAAAAGCACATTGCTACTTTGGTTTAGGAAATGAAGCAAAGAGGACAAAGCAGCTCGTTCGAGCGATTTGTCCTCTTTTTTCCTTTTAACGCAACTTTTTCTGACAAGCTGCGTCTATATTTGCGTCTGTAAAAGTCGAATGCACTCATTCGATGCGGGCAATTTCAGTCATCGAGGTGGGAAATGAAAAGATTTGTGTCCATGTTGTTGTTTATGTCGTTGTTTTTCACGATGTTCGCCACTGTAGGACAAGCTGCAGAGGTCGTCCCAAAGCTTTTTTTGAATGGTAATTTGTTAACTTCAGCCGTGAACCCGCAAATTATTAACAATGCAACAGTTGTGCCGGTTCGAACAGTATCAGAAGGCCTGGGTTATCAAATTGTCTGGGATAATACGGTCAAAGCAGCGACGGTCACACATGGCAGCAATGTCATTAAGCTCAAGCTGAATGACAATATTGCGCTTGTGAACGATCAAAAGGTTCAAATGGATACTGCTGCATCCATCATAAAGGGAACCACATTAGTTCCGCTTCGATTTATCGGAGAGCAGTTCGGTTTGGATTTCGAGTGGAAGGCGACCGAAAAAGAAGTACATATGTATGAGCATTCGACTGAACCTACTGAACCCGTTATTCCAACGGATCCAACCGTACCGACAGGTCTCATTACACAAGTTGCTTATAATGGAGAAAGCACGTTGTCCGTAAGCTATGAAGGTGTATCAAAGGCAAACAAGCCTTTGGTGTTAGACAGTCCGAAACGAATTGTATTTGACTTTCCAAATACGGGGCTAAACACATTTTTGAGCGGACAAGCCGTAATCGATGTTACAGACAGCACTTATTTGCAAAAAATTCGATATTCATTATTCTCCAATTCTCCGCCAACCGTTCGTTTGGTTATTGAGATCAGTGAGGATACCGGTTATGTACTAACTGAAGATTTGGGTAAATTTCAATTAACGTTCATGCCGCTTAAGGATGTACCTGTTGACCCAACCCTTCCTGTTGATCCACCGATCGTGATTGACCCGCAGGAACCACCAGCGTCCAATGACGTGTTCGACGTTGTGATAGATCCTGGACATGGAGGATCGGATCCCGGTGCCAAAAGCGTATTGAACAGATGGGAAAAGGAGTTTAACTTAAGCGTTGCGCTTAAAATGAAGGCTCTGCTCGATAAGGAACCTAAAATTAAAGCTCACTTTACGAGAACGGGAGATACTTACCCCTCTCTGGATGATCGGGTTAAATTTGCTGAGAATTTAAAAGCCGATTTATTTATGTCCATCCATGCCAATAGCGGTGCAGCTTCGGCTTCAGGCGCTGAAACATACTATTACCGCGAGAATAGCAAAGCTCTAGCTGCTGTCATTCATAAACGCTTGATCGCGGCTACCAAAATCAAGGACCGCGGCGTTAAGAAGGAAGCATATAAGGTCATCAAGCAAACGACAATGCCTGCCGTCTTAATTGAAGCCGGATTCTTGTCAAATTCAAACGACGCAAAAATGTTGTTTGACGATGCGGCTCAAACACGAATCGCAACTGAGCTTGTAGCGGGCATCAAGGAATATTTAAAAGTGAAGTAGAAAGCAGGTGTTCAGTGTTATGAAACGATTCAAAGCACGTGGGCTGCTTGCTGTCATGGTAGTTTCCGCTGCGATTGCAGGATGCGGCGTCCAAGACAAGCCAAGCAACAATCAAGGTAGCGCTCCAACTGCGACGGCAGCTCCTTCAATTGAACCGACACCCGAAATGAACGAGATCGAAGCTACTATTTACTTAACCGATGCCGAGCTGACTGAAACAGTGGAGAATCCAGTTAAGCTCTCATACGAGACGGATTCTGACTTGGTTTCAGCGGCAATCAAAGCTTTGCAGCAGGATGCYGGTGATAATGCATTATCCTTATGGAAACCAATCGAAGTCAAAACCGTAGTACTCGAAGATGGACTTGTTACTGTCGATATTCATTTGCCAGACGAGGCTCGTCTCGGTGCGCCAGGAGAGATGTTTGTCATTGAGACGCTTAAGCAAACCCTGTTCCAATTCGAGTTCGTTAAGTCGATTGAGTTGTTGGTTGACGGTGCAGAGATCGAGACGCTGATGGGACATGTTGAGCTGGAGCATCCGATGATGAAAGAACAACAGCAATAACAATAGTTATATATCAAATGGCTTCGCTCCGCTCACTGAAAGGGCGGCGGAGCCGTTCTGCGTAATTACACATGACAATCAGGAGGAATACTTATTTATGACCATGCCATTTGCAGGTAGGAAGCTATTGATCGGAGCACTCGCTTTTTCATTGGTGGCGGGCAGCGGAGTAATCATTCCAACAAACCATAGTTACGTTGCCGCAGCTGTGCTAACAACACCTTTTAAAGATGTGACAAGCGGACATTGGGCAGAGAAACATATTGCAAAGCTAGCTCTTCAAAAAATCATAGAAGGAAATACAACAACGAGCGGTGCGTTTGTTTTCCGCCCAAGTGAAAATGTAAGTCAGCAGGAAGCAGTGCTCATGGCGCTGCGCTTTGCAGGCTTAGACAAGAAAGCTGATCAAGAGGAAATCATTGGTTTTCCGAATTCCTTTTCGGTAAGTGCTTTCTTCAAGGCTTACGTTACGCTCGCCTTTAAGGAAGGATTGCTCGATCAAGTGGAGGAATTCGATTTGGCGTCGAAAGATCCGAAGAACGCTTGGGGAACAAAGCCAGCGACTCGCGAATGGGTAACGAAGCTTATGGTGAGAGCTATCGGCCAAAAGCAAGAAGCGCTGGACTTGCAAAACACAGCTTCTTCTTTCTCAGATGCTTCCCAGATTAATGCGATCTATAAAGGTTACGTCAATCTTGCTGCCAAGCTGGAGCTGGTGAAAGGCGTAACTTCTGTGAAGTTTGATCCTAAAGCGAATGTAACGCGTGCGAGCCTTGCAACCATGTTTAGCCGTGCTGAGAGCCAATACCCTGTATCTTATGAGGGGCAGGTCGACGGAATTGTTTCACGAATTACGGATAACGCTATTACGGTCTATAGCAATAAGAAAGAAACCAGCTATTCAATCAATGCGGATACGCTTTATTATACTTACAAGACGGAAACGCCTATTACGAAGCAGCAGCTGCTGGAATATGGGGATGTAACTGTAATTGCCAAAGATGGCAAAGCACTTTATGTCGAGGTGAAGGGTGACAAAGCACATACGACTACAATTGCAGGTACGCTTGATCGGGTCATTGCGAGTGACAAGAAAATATATGTGTGGGTGAATGACAAGCCAGTTGAGATTTTTTATAATGAACAGCTTTCCGTTGTTGATAGCGATGGGAAAGCATTAGCGTTGACAGCGATTAAAAGAGACAGTGCGATCACCATTGTTCAGGATGCATTCCGAGAAACGCCAATCGCCGTTAAAATCGTAGCAGCACCACAAGCGTCAACCACGAGCGTGAAAGGGACTTTTTATGGCACGGACGGAGAATTGATTACAGTCATGCAGGGCACCACACTTGTATCCAAGTTCATGGCGGATGCCGTGACGCTTGAAATTGCAGGAGTGACTGGAGCGACGATTGGCGATTTGATTAAAGAAGCCGATGAAGTTGAGCTTACGCTTAACGAAGCGGATCAGGTTACGAAAATCAAAGTGGCTAACCGAAATGTGAAAACCGTAGCCGGAGCGCAAATTGCTAGCTTCGTATATGATAAAAAACTGTTGACCGTCGTAGACGCTTCAGGCGGCAATGCTCAGGCCTTATATTTTAATGACAAAACGAAAATCGAATATAGCGGTAATCTCATTACATTGGCCTCGGCAACGAGCTTGTTGACTCAGAATCGCAAAATCGTTATTACGTATACAGGGAACTCTATTGTTTCACTGCAGTTCGTAACGAAATATATGGGCAATCTCATATCTATGAATTCATCATCAAATTTGATGACGGTTATGCTGGATAACGGTTCTACGGTTGCTTTGCCTTATAATACTGCTTATGTAGAGCACCCGTCCATCGCAAGTGCCGCATTTAGTGACCTAAAGACTGGCGATCTACTCACTTTGGAACTAAACAACACGCAAGACCGTGTAGCTACCATAAAAGTACATGGAAATGCGCAATATGAGGTAGTTTCTGTCGATGCTACGGCTAAAAAGCTTCGTGTGAAAAACGCAATGACGCCTGTATTTGAATTATCGGTGCTCAGCACGGACATCACGAATGAAGCGGGTGCTAAGCTCACGGTAGAACAGGTTACGCCAGGCAATCTGATCAATGTCAGCTATATCGGCAAACAAGCAGTCACTGCACGTACAGTAGCAGCCACATTTGGCAAAGTGCAAGCCGTATCAGCAAGCAGCGTGACGATCGTGGAGCTTGCAGGTCAAACGACGGTGTATAACGTAGACGCAGGATTCACTGCCATTAAAGGCACCTCTCAGAGCAATGCATCTAACCTAATCGCGGTTGGCGACTATGTAGAAGTGCAGAAGTATGAAGGCAATAAGACACAAATCTCAGTGGCAGTTGGTGAGAGCCGGATTTTTACAAGCTATAACATAGCTAATGCGCAAATCTGGACAGAGAAGGTTTCGGATGCCGACAATCGGAATTATTTCAACGTAAACAGCAATACAAAATATTTCTATAATGGAAACGTGACTGCCGCAACGGCTTTCAAAGCGGGCGAAGCCATTACCATTTACGGATTTAGGAACTATGCGATCGCAGTGGTCAAGTAGAAAATGAATGGAAATAAGCTCATTTTTAAGCTTAGATATTTATATTTTGTGAAAAAACTGCCCTTAAGGGCAGTTTTTTTATAGAATATGCTTGATTACGGTTGCGAAGCGTGACAATATTCGCTACACTTTGAACGATAGTGTTTGATTAGGGGAGAGGACGATGAGCACGAAACAGAAAATGCGTCATGTACTGGATATCATTGCGGAAATGTTTCCAGATGCACACTGCGAGCTTAACCATAGCAATCCGTTCGAGCTTACGATAGCCGTGCTGCTGTCAGCGCAATGCACGGATGAGACGGTCAATAAGGTTACGGTAGGCTTATTCGAGAAATATAAGCAGCCAGAGGATTATTTGAGCGTACCCCTTGAAGAGCTGGAGCAGGATATTCGCCGCATCGGACTGTTTCGAAGCAAAGCTTCGAATATTCAGAAGCTATGCCGTATCGTTATCGATAAATATGACGGTGAAGTGCCGGAGAGCCATGAAGGATTGACGGAGCTGCCTGGCGTAGGCAGAAAAACGGCGAATGTCGTTATGTCCAACGCATTTGGCGTGCCTGCTATCGCAGTCGATACGCATGTGGACCGTGTGTCGAAGCGGCTTGGATTCGCTAAGCCTGATGATTCCGTTCTCGAGGTAGAGAAGAAGCTTATGAAGCTTGTGCCTCGCGAGGAATGGACGTTAACTCACCATAGGCTCATCTTTTTTGGCCGCTATCATTGCAAAGCGCAAAGCCCGCAGTGTCCGATCTGTCCGCTGCTTGATTCGTGCAAAGAAGGAAAACTACGTATGAAGCCAGGCTTTAAAACCAAAAATAAGAGCATAAAACCTAAAATAGCCAATGAAGGATGATGACAATGAACTGTATTTCCGTGTACACAAAAAACTTTGAGCTTTTTTCCGATATTTATGAGCAAGTGCTAGAGTCTCCACCAGAAGAAAACGAGGACATCGTAGTAGAAGGCATTACTGTTAGCGGTTCGGGCGATGTTCCTGAGCAATACATCGAACGTATGCGCATTAAACCTGAAGTTGTTGTTATGCGTGACAAAGAGCGCAACATTATGATTTTGCAGCATGGCAACGTATTTGAAATTTGCCTGCCGTCTGAAGAAGAGCAAGCCGTTTAAGGAGAAGCAAATGACAGAAATAATAACCGTGCAAAGCATAGCGGGAGCTATATCCGAGGCAGCGGGCTTAATGGCCGCAGCAGGAGATACATTACATGCAAAGCAAGCACAGGAGCTGAACAGTAAGCTGACCGAGGGTCGGCTTACTGTCGCTTTTTGTGGACATTTTTCGGCCGGAAAATCAACTTTGATTAATCGGTTATGCGGTACGAAGCTGCTGCCCTCAAGCCCAATTCCAACCAGTGCGAACGTTGTTTCGATTCGCGGCGGAGAACGGGCATACGCTGAAGTTGAAACGATCAAGAACGGCATTCGTTCGCAAGCAGAGGTACCGATTGACGAACTGGACCGCTATTGTGTTGACGGCGAGCAGTTTACTTCCGTTTCGATTATTTATCCAAGCGAGCAATTGGGCAACCATACGGTTCTGCTTGATACGCCTGGTATCGATTCAACGGATGATGCCCATCGGATGGCTACGGAATCAGCGCTGCATCTGGCCGACGTGGTTTTCTATGTGATGGATTATAACCATGTGCAATCCGAAATCAATTTTGCATTCGCCAAGCAGTTGAAGGATTGGGGCAAGCCATTATACTTTATCGTCAATCAGATTGATAAGCATCGCGAGCGCGAGCTTTCTTTCTCAAGCTATCGCCAAAGCGTAGAAGACGCATTTCATGCTTGGCATCTGGAGCCGGCAGGAATCGTCTATTTGTCGTTGCGCGAACCAAGCCACCCCCATCAGGAATGGGACAAATTTATCGGATTGCTAGACGGGCTGCAAAAGATTCGGGAGCCGCTCTGCAATTATAGCGTCGACGCTTCTTTGCGTCATTTGGCTGCCGGCCATTTGAGGTGGAGCGAGCTTCAAACAGAGCCGGAGCGTGAACGGTTGATCGAAGCGGCAGGTGGCGAGGAAGCTGCAGCCCGCGTATCGTTTGAGATGGATCGCTTGAAGCAGGTTATTGAGCAGATTGCGAACAAAAAAGAAGTGTACCGGGCGCAGCTTCGCAAGGAGCTTCAAACGCTGCTCGATAATGCGAATATTACGCCGGCAGGGCTACGTGATTTGGCGCAGTCTTTTCTTGAAAGCAGAAAGCCTGGATTCAAGACGGGATTATTGTTTGCGGCTGCAAAGACGGCTGCGGAGCAGGAACGGAGATTGTCGGCGTTCAGCGAGGAATTGAACAGCCTGATCAGCGCTTCAATTGATTGGCATGTGAAGCATTTGCTCCGCACGGAAGCCGAACGGGCAGCCTTCGACGGCGCTGTTCTTGAAGAACAAATGGCGCAAAGCCTCGCTTGGCTGCCTAATGCGGAATGGCTAATTTCACGGGTGAAAGCCGGTGCGGTCATAAGCAATGAATATACGATGACGTTCAGCCGCGATCTCGCAGCGGACGTGAAGTCCGAATATCGCCAGCGGGCGCTTGCGCTGATCGACGCGCTGGCGGATCATGCTGTCGCGGCAGGGGAATTGGCCGCGGCCGAGGCTCAAGCACAGCTTGCAGCGCTTCGCGCGCAGGCTGGCGCTCTAATGGCGCTGGCTGCGATCGCGAAGCGAGCAGGCGAGCATGAAGCGCGCCTTGCGGCAGCGCTGCCCGATGCGCCGGCTAGGCCGGCATTGCCCGCGCCGCGTGCAGCGGCCGGGTCCGGAGCTGCTGCGAAGGCGGCGAGTGAGGCCGCTGAAGCTGTTGCAGCTGCGAGCGAAGCGCAGCTGGTGCGCGGCGCCGCAGGGGCGCAGCGTGCGGCTGGCGCGAGGCGCAGCTCGCTCGCGGGCGGAGCCGCCCTCGCGCAGCAGCATGGCGCAGCCGCGCGCTTAGCGGGCGCGGCGGAGCTGCTCGCGCCGCATGCAGCGCTGGCCGCGGCAGCGGAAGCGATGCGCGACAAGGTGAAGCGGCTGCAGGACAGCCGCTTCACCATCGCGTTGTTCGGCGCCTTCAGCGCCGGCAAATCATCGCTCGCAAACGCGCTGATCGGCGAACCGGTGCTACCGGTCTCGCCTAATCCGACGACGGCGGCGATCAACCGGATCGTGCCGCCAACGGCGGAGCACGGCCATGGCACAGCACGCATCGTCATGAAGTCGCGCGCTGCAATCGAAGACGACGTTCGCTATTCCTTAGCGCTGCTCGGAGAGAAGGCCGGCATCGACCAATTGCCCGATGCCGCAGCGCTTATGCGGGCGATTGACCGCTTAACTCCCGATTCTATCGGGGCAGGCGGCCGCCCGCACTTCAGCTTCCTGCGCGCAGCCCGCGCAGGCTGGGAGCGGCATGAGCAGCTGCTTGGCCAGCTTCTCTCCGTCGACCAAGCCGAGTATGAGCGGTACGTAGCAGAAGAGTCACGCTCTTGCTTCGTAAGCGAAATCGAGCTTCATTACGATTGCGAGCTGACTGCACAGGGCATCGTGCTCGTGGATACGCCTGGCGCGGACTCCGTTAATGCCAGACATACAGGCGTTGCCTTTAATTACATTAAGAATGCGGATGCCGTATTGTTCGTCACCTATTATAACCATGCCTTCTCGCAGGCTGACCGTCAATTTCTGATGCAGCTTGGCCGGGTTAAGGATCAATTCGAGCTTGATAAAATGTTCTTCCTCGTGAACGCAGCGGATCTTGCTGCAGATCAGGAGGAGCTGTCTGGCGTGCTGAAGCATGTTGAAACGAATTTACTGCAGCATGCGATAAGATCGCCGCGCTTGTTCCCGGTTTCAAGCCTGCAGGCGCTTGACGGCAAGACGGATGGAAATGAGGAGCTGGTGAAACGCTCCGGCATTGAAGCATTTGAGCAATCATTCCTATCCTTTATTCAGAATGACCTTGGGCGGCTCGCGATTGAAGCAGCTGAACAGGATTTGAAACGGGCGGCGGCAACCGTTGCAGGCTGGCTGAAAAGCGCGGAAGGCGATGCTTCCGTGCGGGAGGCAGAGCTTCAGGCACTCCAAAACGCCGTGCAAGCGGCGAAACAGGATATTGCGTCCCTTCAAGCTGGATCATTGCCTGAACAGCTGAAACAAGAGCTGAGCGAGCTGCTCTATTATGTCGTGCAGAGAATTCAATATCGCTTCGGCGAGTTTTACAATTTTGCCTTTAATCCAGCATCCTTGCAGGATGATGGGCGAGATTTGAAGAAAGCGATTTGGACCTCTTGGCTGGAGCTCCAAAGACTTGTTCAGCTTGAGCTCTCGCAAGAGATGCTTGCTACTTCCTTGCGCATGGAACGCGGCATTCACACCCAGCTACAGAAACAGTTCGCAAGCACTGCCCAGCGGCTGGAGTCAACCATCGCCGCATATAGTGCTGTTCCTTATTCACCAGTGGCACTGCCAACGCCAGAGCAGCCCACAGCATGGGAAGCACAGGCGGTTGATGCTAAGCTGCTGTGGAGCCGCTTCAAAACGCCTCGCCATTTCTTTGAAGGCGAAGGGAAGTCGCTGCTTCGCAAAGAGCTGGATACGCTGCTTGCTCCCTCCTTGAACGGATGGATGACCGAGCAGACAGCTGCTTGGACCTTGCTGTATGAGCAGATTTGGAGACATGCAGCTGAGGTTGCGGGAACCAAGCTTGCTGAAGACATGCTTGCCTACGAAAGCGGCAAGCGAAGCACCCTTGCGGGAAGCGCGGATATCGCTGAGCTTAGCCAGCTTTACAAACAATTGATTCATCTCTAATTGTCAATGGATGTTGATCTTTCTATCGCATTAACAGCTGAATGCTTTTGCGGGTACCGTCGGTTCCCGCAAAAGCATTTTTTTATTTTGTGTGTTTCTGTGCAAAAAGTGAGCAATTGGCACATATTTGTCACGATTTAGGACCATTTGGGAGCATTAACCGTTTCCAATTTACATATCGCGACTATAAGCGGATTCAATCAGTTATATGCATACTTATACAGTTTGCTCGCTTTTCGGGATGCTGATAATATTCACTCATACTTACAAAATAGCAACGGGGAGATGGATTTACTTGGACGTTTTAAGACAATTAAAAGCATTTTATTGGGCGGAACGAAAATTTTTGTTCTCTTCCATTTTTTGCTTGATGTGCGCTACGGCGCTCGGACTTGTCTATCCGAATTTGCTGCGTTACCTGATTGACGATGTGATTACACCAAGGAAGTTCGAGCTTGTGCCGACACTTGCGTTCACCGTAGTCGGAGTCGTATCGTTTAAAGGCTTTATGCAGTTTTTGCATGGATTTTTTGGCGGACGTCTTGGCAACAAGGTTGCATTCAGGATGCGCAACGGATTATATGACAAGCTGCAAACGCTATCGTTTCAGTATTATGACAAAGCGAAAACGGGCGATCTCATGTCGCGCCTAACTGCGGATCTTGAGGCGATCCGCAACTTTATCGGCTTTGGCTTCGCTCAAATTTTGAATATGGTGCTTATGATTGTCTTTGGCGGAGCTATGATGCTATCGATTCATTGGCAGCTAACCTTGATCACATTGGTGACCATACCGCTGCTCGCCTTCACGGCTGTTCGGTTCGAGAAGAACATTCATCCGGCATTCCGGGAGATGCGACAAGCGATGAGCAATCTGACGACCGCGGTACAGGAAAACATAACTGGCGTGCGAACCGTTAAATCGTTTGCCCGCGAATCGCATGAGGTATCGAAGTTTTCGGTACGGAGCGAGGCTTACCAGACGAACCAAGTCGGGGCAGCCAAAATCTGGGCCAAATATTTTCCTGTCATGGAGCTGGTCGCCAACTTAAGTGCGGTTATCCTGCTCGTAACGGGCGGTATTCTAGTCATTAACAAATCGCTTCAGCTTGGTGAATTCGTAGCGTTCTTCAGCTTGATCTGGTACATCATCGGACCGATGTGGGGACTTGGCTTTCACATTAACAACTACACGCAGTTCAAAGCTTCAGGCGAGCGAGTGCTCGGTTTGCTGAATGAGCATGTGCATGTCAAAAATATTGAAGATGCCATTGAGGTTAATAGCGAGACGTCGAAGGGTCATGTCCGTTTTGACCATGTTACCTTTAATTATCCAGACAAATCACCAGCTGTTACCGACTTGGTTATTGATGCGCCCGAGGGCTCTGTAATCGGCTTGCTAGGTGCGACGGGTTCAGGGAAATCAACGATTATCCAATTGCTCATGAGAGCCTACAATGTTAAAAAAGGTACGATAACGCTTGACGGCATTGATATTCGCAATCTTGATGTAGCAAGCCTGCGCCGCTTGATCGCACCGGTCTTCCAAGAAACGTTTTTGTTCTCGGCATCGATTCGCGACAATATTGCGTACGGCGTACGAGATGTTACGCCAGAGCAAATCGAATATGCGGCTAAGCTCTCGAATGCACATGATTTCATCATGGAGCTGCCGCTTGGCTATGACACGATCGTGGGTGAGAGAGGGATGGGCTTATCCGGCGGACAGAAGCAGCGGATCGCGATTGCTAGAGCGCTAATCAAAAACCCGCGGATTCTTATTTTGGATGACGCAACCAGCGCTGTCGATATGGAAACGGAGCATGAAATTCAAGCAGGCTTCAAAGAGCTGATGGCAGGACGCACGACATTCATTATCGCGCATCGGATCTCGTCGCTGAGGCATGCTGACGAAATCATCGTATTAGATAAAGGCCATGTCGTGCAACGCGGCACGCACGCGCAGCTTATCGCGCAGCGTGGTCCGTACAGAGATACTTACAACATTCAATACGCTGATCATCCGCTCGTTGACGGATTAGATGCCGAGGAAACGAATGATCGGAAAGGGAGTACCGTCTAATGAGCAGCAGTGTCAAAGCAAAGGCAAGCAATAAAAACGAACGCTTCATCTATCAAGATGATGAGCTGATCGAAAAGCCCTTTAACTGGGGGCAATTACGCCGCTTGTTTATGTATATGAAGCCTTACTCCAAAGAACTAATGCCGGTTATTATTATGATGATCTTGGGTACGGTGACACGCCTTGGCGTGCCTGCCCTCGTCATACTGGCCATCGATGAAGCGATCGCACCTGCGAACGGCATAACAAGCGTGCCAAAGCTGCTTATCATCGCAGGCCTGATGCTATTCTTGTATATTATTCAATGGGCTTCCAATACGTACCGCATTAAATATACGAATATTATCGGCCAGAAGGTCATTTATGACCTGCGGAATCATTTGTTCCAGCATATTCAGAAGCTAAGCTTTCGCTTCTACGACAAGAGACCGGCCGGCTCTGTTCTCGTGCGTGTGACGAACGACGTCAATGCGCTGCAGGACCTGTTTACGAATGGAGTAGTCAATCTATTGATGGACTGCGTTCAGTTATTCGGTATCGTCATTATTTTGCTTGTGTGGAACTTCAAGCTGGGACTCGCGGTCATGATAACGGTTCCGTTAATGTTCCTGGTGTCAACGACGCTCCGCAAAAGAATACGGTTCGCTTGGCAGGACGTGCGTATTAAACAATCACGCATCAACTCTCATTTGAACGAAAGTATTCAAGGGATGAAGGTTACTCAGGCATATGTGCAAGAGAAGGACAATATGAGCTTCTTCGACCATATGAACTCGGTTAACGTGAAATCATGGAACAAAGCGTCCGCGCTCAACCAAGCGTTCGGACCGGTTATAGAGGTAACGTCAGCGATCGGAACCTTTATTCTATTCTGGTACGGTTCTCATCTAATTCAAACAGGAGCCATTACGATTGGATTGCTCGTTGGTTACGCCAATTATATCGGCAACTTCTGGGATCCAATCAACCGTCTCGGCCAGATGTATTCCCAGCTGCTTATTGCGATGGCATCATCGGAGCGAATCTTTGAATTTATTGACGAGGAGCCAACCGTGGGTGAACTAACGCATGCGAAGCCGCTTCCGCCAATTAAAGGAGCTGTGACCTTCGACCATATCGTCTTCGAGTACGAGAAGGGACGGCCGGCACTCAAAAATGTCACAATTGAAGTGAAAGCAGGCCAATCCATCGCGCTGGTTGGCCACACAGGGT
This sequence comes from Paenibacillus sp. 2TAB23, assembly GCF_052115165.1. Lineage (NCBI taxonomy): Bacteria > Bacillati > Bacillota > Bacilli > Caryophanales > Paenibacillaceae > Paenibacillus > Paenibacillus sp. 2TAB23. The sequence continues at coordinate 321,382 of NZ_JBFRGD010000004.1, read as the reverse complement.
CCGGTAAAAGTACGATTATCAACCTGCTATGCCGCTTTTATGATCCGGTTGAGGGTCGTGTGCTGATCGATGGGATCGATATTAGAGATGTGACGATTGAAAGCTTGCGCTCACAAGTTGGTATTGTACTGCAGGATACGTTTATATTCGCGGGTTCGATTCGAGACAATATCCGTTATGGCCGATTGAATGCGACGGATGCTGAGATCGTTAAGGCAGCCCAAGCGGTCAATGCGCATGATTTCATCATGGATCTGCCGGATGGCTACGATACGCAGGTTGAGGAACGAGGAAATGTGCTTTCGATGGGGCAGCGCCAGCTACTATCCTTCGCTCGGGCGTTGCTCGCTGATCCGCAAATTCTAATCTTGGATGAAGCGACAGCAAGCATCGATACCGAGACGGAGCTTAAGATCCAAGAAGCGCTCAAAATATTGCTGTCCGGACGTACGTCATTTATGATCGCTCACCGCTTATCTACCATTCGTCATGCTGATGAAATTATCGTGCTTGATCACGGTCAGATTGTTGAGCAGGGCAATCATGAAGCTTTGATTGCGAAGCAAGGCGTGTATAACGGGCTGATCGAAGCTCAATATCGTTATCTGTAATAGGCTTTTGCAAAAATAGTTGATTTTTCATGGTAGAACCTCCACAATGGAAGAAAAAACGAACCGAAGCGATCCATTTGCCTAGATTTACTCTAGGGATCGACTTCGATTTGCTTCCAGGAGGTTCTTTTTCTTTATGTATGGATCACCGTTAACTTCAAATGCACGTAAAATGCTGCTGCTAGGCTCAGGAGAGCTCGGCAAAGAAGTCGTGTTGGAGGCTCAGCGTCTTGGCATTGAGACGATTGCAGTGGATCGCTATGAGCATGCGCCGGCCATGCAGGTCGCACATCGCAGCTACACGACTGATATGCTGAACGGGACAGAGCTTCGCCGAATCATAGAGAAGGAAAAGCCGGATTACATCGTACCTGAAATTGAAGCCATCGCAACCGAAACGCTTCTAGAGCTTGAGAAAGAAGGTCACCGCGTAATTCCAACGGCTCGTGCCGCATGGCTTACGATGGACCGGGAAGGCATCCGGCGCCTGGCTGCAGAAACTTTGGAATTACCGACAGCACCTTACCGTTTTGCTGATTCGTTAGATGAGCTGCGTGAATCTGCTGCCGTGCTCGGATTTCCTTGTGTCATTAAGCCAATCATGAGCTCATCAGGCAAAGGCCAGAGCGTATGCCGCTCCGAAGCCGAGCTTGAAGCTTGCTGGAGCTACGCGATGGAAGGCGGGCGCGCCAAAAAGCAGCGCATTATCGTAGAAGGTTTTGTGACCTTTGAATCCGAAATCACTCTGCTCACTGTTCGCTCCGTTTCGGGGACGAGCTATTGCCCCCCAATTGGGCATGTGCAGAAGGACGGCGATTATATTGAGTCCTGGCAGCCGCATGATATGACGGCAGCGCAGATCGAGCAGGCGGAATCGATCGCGCTTCGGATAACGGATGAGCTCGGGGGATACGGGATTTATGGCGTGGAGCTGTTTATTACGAAAGACGGCGTTCTATTCAGCGAAGTTTCGCCGCGCCCGCATGATACGGGTATGGTGACCATGGCTACGCAGGATTTATCGGAGTTTGCTTTGCATGTGAGGGCAATCCTCGGCTTTCCGATTCCTTCCATTCGTTTGTTGACGCCTGGCGCTTCGCATACGCTCAAAGCAGACAGAGAAGCTGGCGAGTTCCGTATAGGCGGCATTGAAGAGGCGTTATCAATACCTAATACCCAAGTGCGCGTATTCGGTAAACCGGAGACGAAGCCAGGAAGACGCATGGCAGTAGCGCTTAGCACAGCCTCAAACGTTGAACAGGCGCGAGATTGGGCTCGAACAGCAGCCGAAGCTCTATTTATTGAGTATGGCAATTAGATGAATATAACATGAATTCTAAGACCGATTTCCGGAGACAACCTCTTTGGAATCGGTCTTTTTTCATTTTTGGACTTATATGTCACAATACCTAACATCAAGGTAAAAAGTTTCGCGCTCCCTACCGATATAGGTTGTAGATTAGAGAAAATACATAAGGTAGGGGATTCTATGTTTATTCGATTGTTGCGACCGTTTGCTGCGGTCATGTCCAGGCTCCGTTATGGTCAAAAGTTTGCTTTTATCAGTTTTTTAATGGTTATACCAATTGGGATGCTGCTTTATGTATGGATGTCGGAGCAGCAGCAGGAGCTCTCTTTTATCGAGAATGAAAGGGCGGGAGCATCGGAGATTAATGAAATTATGCCATTCATGCTGTTGATGCAGCAGCATCGCGGTTTAGCTAACGGGTTCTTAAGCGGGAATACGGAATCCAAAGCGGAGCTGGTCAAAAAAGAGCAGGAAATCAACCGTTTTATTGCTGAAATGAATAAAACGCTCCAATATGAGACATTCCCTGAATCTTCTGGTCAGTGGCAAGCCATTGCAGGGGAGTGGAGCCAGCTTGAAGGGTCCTTTAGTCAAATGAAAGCAAAAGAAAGCTTTGCGGCACATTCTGCGTTAATTGCAAAGATGAAATCGCTCATCGTTAGCTTCTCGGACGAGTCAGGGCTTTCGCTGGACACGGCTATGGATTCCTTTTATTTGATGACAATGCTCGTGCAGCAGCTCCCGATATTAATGGAAAACACGGCTGTCATCAGAGGGCAAGGCAATGGTGTTCTCGTATCGAAATCCTTAACCGAGGATGCCCATATTAATATTCTACTTGAAATGGCCAAAATGGAAGCTGCCTTTACAGATTTGAACAAAGCGATAGGCATTGTTGAGACCTGGAATAAGGGATTTCATACAGATCTGCTGAAACATGGCGAACGATCCATTGAAGCAACCGACCGGTTCCAATCGCGGGTGAGATCTGATATTTTAGATGCTCCACAATTAAAAGCGAAGAGCGACGAATTTTTTGCAGAAGGAACGGCCACGATCGCGGTGCTGTCTGAGCTGTTCGCAAGCGTCAATAGTGATCTTAATCGTGTTCTTCAGAGTAGAAGCGAGGATTTATCCCACAGTAGAAATCTCATTCTTATCGTTACGATGCTTATTATCCTGTTGGTCGCTTTGTTCTATGTTGGTTTTTACCGTAATGTGATGGCAACGGTTAACGCGCTTAAAACCCGGGTAGAGCAAATGGCTAAAGGAGATTTGTCGCATAAGCTCCAGCTCGATACGAGGGATGAGCTGCAGCACGTAGCTCTTGCCTTCAACGAGATGTTAGGCGCTTTAAATGTTCTGATGCGGCGAAATCAACTTGTTTCGGACAACGCTGCATCATCGTCAACTCAATTAAATGTCATATCGCTTGAATCAACTACAGCGATGAAGTTTATTGCTGACGCCATTCAAAATGTCTCAAATGCAGCGGAGATGCAGAGCCTTTCAACGAGCGAAACTGCATCTGCAATGCATGAAATGGCAATCGGCATTACTCGAATCGCCGAAGCGTCTTCCGATGCAGCAGAGTCGGCTATTCATGCTGCCGAGCATGTTAAGCTGGGAAATCAATTATTAGAAGAAACGGCTCGGCAGATGAGCAATATTAAGAGCTCACAGGTTGAATCTGCACAGGTCGTCGCGAGGCTGGACGGACACTCCGTACAAATGGAACAAATAATAGGGGTCATCATGACCATTGCTAGGCAAACGCAGCTCCTTGCTTTGAACGCCAATATAGAGGCTGCAAGAGCTGGAGAGCATGGGCGCGGTTTCAGCGTCGTAGCCTCGGAGGTAGGCAAGCTGGCAGAGCAAACTGCGCTGTCTGTGAAATCAATTGAGGAGCTGTTGTCTGCTGTTCGAACCCAAGTTGACGAGACGGTAGCAGCAATGAATGAGATGCGGCTAGAGACAGATACAGGCTTGCAGTCGATTGGAAATACACAAACGACGATGAGCAGAATCTTATCAGACATCAGAAAGATGAGTGAACAGGTACAAGAGGTTTCCGCTGCGTCAGAGCAAATATCAGCAGGTATGGAGGAGGTTACGGCAACCATTGGAGAAGTAGCGGGCGTATCGCGCAAAACCTCTTCAGAGGCGGTAACGATGGCCGCTGCTGCCGAGCAGCAGCTAGCTTCGATGGAAGAAATCCAAACGTCATCGGAATCGCTTAGAAAGCTTTCGCAGCAGCTTCAAGATGATATGAGCCAGTTCGTGCTTGCAAGAGAGTGAGAAGCAAGTTATTATAATTATCGATCATTTGATTTATTGGCACGCTTGATTTAAAGCGCTGAAGCGTTGCCTGAACGACTAAAGGCAGGTGTTATCGTAAATGGGGAAAAAACAGAAAAAAATGGCTTCTTCACCTCCAAGACAGGCATCAAAGCCGGAGTCTGACAGCGGATTGACCTTAAAAGACTTGTTAAGCAGCGATGTGCTAAGCAAGCTGAAATTGCAGGCTGACGAGATGAAGCAGGCGGATGCTGACAAGAAAGAAGAACTGCGCAAGCAGGAGGAAGACAAGAAAAGAGCAGAGCAGAAGCGGTTGGAAAATGACTTTTCTTATCTGCTCGACAATAGCGATCCAAATTGGTCTAAGCATAAATAACGCGCAAAAGCACCTCAGGGTGCTTTTTTGTTTGAAATAAAGCTTGCCATCCGAATTCGTTCTGTTCGTTTAACGGACAGAGGGTTATGAATGACTATGAGTTGGTTATTTATTGGAGAGAGAGCAATAGAGGCATATGCTATTTCTGTTTGCTTTCGAACTCTAGACAAGGCTTGCCGGATGATCGGTATACGACTATGCTTGGCAATTGATTTGTCTTGAAGCCGAATGCTTTGCAGCCCTTCGACGCTCCAGGATCCCAAGTGATAAAATAATATTTGCATTTCATACAATCAATTCGTTCAATCGCATTCATCATTTAACCTCTGCGTATGTTATGAATTTACATCATAATCGTAACCCATATTACGGGGGTTGGCCAGTGTTGTCAATCAATCGGATTAGAAAAGAGGATGTTTCCATGCGAAGTATTTTCGTTTCTGCATCAATTTTTGGCTTTCATACATAAATCCCATTAATCTGCAAAACATGCTAACATCATCTTTATAAACAAGTGGAGCAAAGGTGTTTGCAGGATTGTGGAACATAAGACAAATATATGGTATCGTTTTATTTTTGCTGGTGAAAATCCACACAGGAATGCGGCTTCTAAAAGAACCTTGCTGGAAAATGCTGTTCAGCAAGCATAATGTGTTATCCTTATAGGTATTGCAGTGAAGGATTCATCGTGCTTCATACAATCTCTTATTGGGCTTATCCCTTGCTGTGCTTACATTGTTGGGACTGCGCAGTTGTTTCTCGACTTGGATGTCTTTACGAAACAGGACAGTTTGCATTAAAATAGCTTGAAGATACGGAAACGTGATTACAGATTGGGGGACGCTCATGTCAGAGCAAACAGATCTCTTTGCAAATACAGCGGCCGCAGACCGAAATTATGAGGCCGATGATATACAGGTGCTTGAAGGGTTGACTGCAGTAAGGAAAAGACCGGGCATGTACATAGGCAGTACAAGCAGCTCAGGCTTGCATCATCTGGTATGGGAAATTGTCGATAATGCGGTCGATGAGCATTTGGCCAAGTTTTGTTCGGCTATAGAAGTGACTTTGCATAAGAATGGTGCGGTTACCGTTCACGATAACGGTCGAGGCATACCAACCGGCATGCACAAAACCGGTATCCCTACACCACAAGTCGTATTTACCATTCTGCACGCAGGCGGAAAGTTTGGAGGCGGCGGATATAAAAAGTCCGGCGGCCTGCATGGCGTTGGCGCTTCAGTTACGAACGCGCTCTCCGAATGGCTGGAGGTCGATATTTTCCGCGATGGGAAGATTCACCGCCAGCGCTTTGAATATTGGGTGGATGAGTCAGGCAGGGAACATGTCGGCGAACCGGTTCGCGGACTTGAAATTATCGGAACGACAAACCGGACAGGCACGAAGGTTACATTCAAACCGGACGCCCGGGTGTTTCAGAACGGCACAAACCTCAGCTACGACACACTTGCGGAGCGTCTGCAGGAAATCGCGTTTCTTAACTCGGGACTTAAGGTGTCGATTAAGGATGACCGCAGCGGCAAGCAGGATGTGTTCCATTATGAAGGCGGTGCACGCCAATTCGTACAATTTCTAAACGAAGAAAAGACGGTCCTTCACGATGTCATCCATTTTGCAAGCGAGCGTGATGAAATTGAGGTAGAGGTTGCCCTTCAATACAACGATGGCTACACCGAGACGATTGCGTCCTTCGTCAACTCGATTCCGACACGCGGCGGCGGAACACATGAAACCGGTTTTAAAACCGCATATACCCGTGTCATGAACGACTATGCCCGCAAAGCAGCCATGCTCAAGGATAAAGACAAAAATCTTGAGGGCAATGATCTGCGTGAAGGCATGATGGTTGTCATTAACATTAAGATGTCTGAGGTTGAATTCGTTGGACAAACCAAGGATCAGCTCGGCAGTTCATCAGCACGCAGCGCGGTTGACGCGATCGTATCGGAGAAGATGCAGGTTTTTCTCGAAGAGAATCCGCAAATCGCACAGATGCTCCTTAAGAAATCGCTTCAAGCGTCGAAAGCACGCGAGGCTGCCCGCAAGGCGCGCGAGGAAATCCGCAGCGGCAAGAAGCGGAGTGAAAGCTCGAATCTCAATGGCAAGCTCACGCCTGCCCAGTCCAAAGATTATACGCGTACTGAGCTGTTTATCGTGGAAGGTGATTCTGCGGGCGGTTCGGCTAAGCAGGGCAGGGATTCCAAATATCAAGCACTTCTGCCGCTTAAAGGCAAGCCGATGAACCCGGAAAAAGCGAAGCTTATCGATATATTGAAAAACGATGAGTATAAAGCGATTATTTCGGCAATCGGCGCTGGTGTCGGGTCTGAATTTGTCGCGGAAGAATGCAACTATAATAAAATCATTATCATGACGGATGCGGATACGGACGGCGCTCATATTCAAGTTCTGCTTCTTACTTTTTTCTATCGGTATATGAAGCCGCTGATTGATCTGGGCCGCGTCTATATCGCACAGCCGCCGTTATATAAGATTACACGTAAATCAGGGAAGCTCGAGACGATTCGATACGCGTGGACGGATGAGCAGCTTCAGAATTATTTGAAGGAATACGGCAAAAATTACGAGCTGCAGAGGTACAAGGGACTCGGCGAGATGAATCCCGATCAGCTATGGGAAACGACGATGGATCCGGAGAAACGTACGCTGCTGAAGGTACAGATCGAAGATGCAGCCAAAGCAGAACGCAGAGTTTCGACGCTTATGGGTGACAAGGTTGACCCGCGTAAGCGTTGGATTGTTGAGAACGTCGATTTTATGGAATACGAGGAATAGGGGGAATACTGGATGAGTATGCTGGAACAGTTTTTACCGGCGTTTTTGGAGGAGGTTGTAGGAGACCGCTTCGGACGCTATTCAAAGTATATAATACAGGATCGCGCTATTCCTGATGTTCGAGACGGTCTTAAGCCGGTTCAGCGCCGAATCTTGTATGCGATGTACGATTCTGGCAATACGCCCGACAAGCAGTACCGCAAATCGGCCAAAACCGTAGGTGACGTAATGGGTAACTACCATCCTCACGGTGACTCTTCGATTTATGAAGGAATGGTCAGAATGGCGCAGCCATGGAAGATGGGGCATCCGCTTGTTGACGGCCATGGAAACTGGGGCTCCCAGGATGATGATCCTGCAGCAGCGATGCGGTATACCGAAGCTCGCTTGTCCGCCATCGCGATGGAGCTGCTTCGAGATATCGAGAAAAGAACGGTTCAATTCAAAGATAATTTCGATAATACGACGAAGGAGCCGGTCGTGCTGCCGTCGCGGTACCCCAATCTGCTCGTAAACGGGACCAGCGGCATCTCTGCCGGCTTTGCCACGGAAATCCCGCCTCATAACCTTCGTGAAGTCATCGATGCGTGTATCGCGCTTATGGGCAACCCAGAGCTTCCGCTAGAAGAATTAAAGAAGTATGTCAAAGGGCCGGACTTTCCTACCGGAGGCATCATCATGGGCGAGGAAGGGATACGCGACGCGTATGCGACCGGCAAGGGACGCATCTATATACGCGCAAAAACAGCAATCGAAGATATGCGCGGCGGAAAGCAGCAGCTTGTGATTACTGAAATTCCGTATCAGGTCGTCAAATCACGGCTTGTGACGGCGATGGAGAACATTCGGCTGGAGAAAAAGGTCGAAGGCATTGCCGAGGTTCGCGATGAAAGCGGGCGCAACGGGCTTCGTATTGTCGTAGAGTTTAAGAAGGATGCTGACGCGCAGGGGATACTTGCTTATTTGTTCAAGAAAACGGACCTGCAGGTTGCCTATAGCTTCAACATGGTGGCGATTGTGAACAAGACGCCTATGCAGCTGGGCCTGAAGCAGATTTTGTCAGCGTATATCGAGCATCAGAAGGAAGTCGTAACCTTCCGGACCAAATACGATCTTGAGAAAGCAGAAGACCGCGCTCATGTTGTGGAAGGGTTAGTGAAGGCACTCAATATTTTGGACGAGGTTATCGCTGCGATTAAAGCTTCGAAAAACCGTGCTGACGCGCAGGATAACTTGATCGCCAAATTCGGCTTCACCGCTCGGCAAGCAGACGCCATTCTCACTTTGCAGCTGTATCGCTTGACGAATCTTGAGATTACGACGCTTGAGAAAGAGTTAAAGGAAGCGATGAAGAAGATTGCATACTTGAAATCGATTCTGGCAAGCGACAAGAAGCTGATCGGTGTCATTAGAGACGAATTGCTTGAAATTCAAACGAAATACGGCATTGATCGCCGTTCAGATCTCCGCGGTGAAATCGAGGAGCTGAAGGTGAACCTGGAAGTATTAGTTACGCCGGAAGACGTATTGGTAACCCTGAGCCAGGATGGTTATGTGAAACGGACGAGCATGCTCTCGTTTACGAGATCAGGCGGTGAACTGCAAAATGCCGGCGTTAAGGAAGGCGACATTATAAGAGAACGATTAGCAGTCAATACGATTGATAATCTGTTGTTATTTACGCGCAAGGGACAATATTATTTGCTTCCTGTTCACCAAATACCGGAATTCAAATGGAAAGAAACCGGAACAGCTATCGTTAACGTCGTTCCTATACCGAAGGATGATTCTATCATCAGCGTCATTCCGATCAAGGATATTTTGGCATCGACAGCTTCTCTCGTATTCGTGACGAGGAAAGGGCAAGTTAAGCGTACGGAAATGAAGGAGTATGCTACCACTAGATCGACAGCAGTAGCGGCTTGCAAGGTGTCCGATGGCGATGAGGTTATCCGTGTTGTTCTAAGCGAGGGATCGAAGCAGATCATGCTCGTGACGAAGCAAGGGATGAGCATTCGATTTGCGGAGACTGAGGTTAACCCGATGGGCAGGGTAGCGACAGGCGTCAGAGGCATTCAATTGAAGGATGGAGACGAGCTTATCGCTGCGGAATGGGTAGCTGAGGATGAAGGCGAAGTACTCGTCATAACCGATATTGGGTTCGCTAAACGGACACTGCTGCTGGATTATCCGATACAGGGCAGAGGAGGCAAAGGTGTCCAAACCTTTGAATTCAAAGAAGGTAAGCGAGTACGTCCGAATGGATCTTCGTTAGTTGCAGCCTATTACTGCAAATCCGAGAAGGAAATCGTTGCGATTACTTCTTCAGGCGCTAAGCTTGTGGCTAGCTCCGAAAAAGCGCCAATCGAAGAGCGTAAATCGATTGGCAAGCTGATGTTCCCTGTAGAGAAAACGGATGTCATTGCAAATACGCTTGCACGCTCCGTCCATGATGTTAATCAAAAGGTCGATTAGGCGGGTCAAACCGTTCAATAACCTCTAGTATCGCTTCAAGCATGACCCACAATGGTACCAGCTCATCCGGGCGGTCCAACCATTGTGGGTCTTTTATGATGCCATAATTTTTAATTTTTTGAATAATGACTGCTTTTCTTTCTTCCACGGGCTGCACGCTCCTTGCTTTACAAGCATAAATAGACATAACACTGGGCCTTCGCCACATTGTATGTCTAACGCTGTCAGAATGTTCGATTTTGTATCGATTAATAGCGCAAATTATTAATTGGGTTAATCTTTTATTCGACAATGAAGACTGCTATAATAAATAACAAATAGAAAGAAATTGACAGAGAGCAGGTGTGAGAGTATGGTGTCTGTAGAATTTACTCGATTGTGGACAAAGCTATCACGTGATTGGAAAAACAACTTGGAGCAGTCGCTTGCACCGTTAACGGAAGGCCAGCTTAACGTCCTGGAGTTGCTGCTGCAGCATCAACCGATGAAGCCATCTGATCTATTGCAATATTTGGCAACAACGCCTGCTGCCATTACAACTCTGCTTGACCGAATGGAGCGGAATGAGCTTATTGAACGTTCTCGAGATGATAATGACAGGAGAATCGTGTGGGTGAATGTATCGGAGAAAGGCAAAGCCGAGGCAGACCGCGGTACAACGATTCGGACCGAATTAATCGAGCAATCGCTGGACCGCATTTCTTCTCATAATCAGCAGCTGTTGGTTTATCTGCTCGGTAAGGTTGCTAATTTGTAAAGGCATGCGCTATATTAAAGCTTATTTCATAGAATCAAGCCGATTGCGCAGCATGTTGAAGTTTTTCTGAAGCACCACGTAGTCGGCTTCTGTCAGTAAAGCGTCATTGGACGCTGCAATTGTAGCTTCGACTGGCAGCACGCGGTAACGGAATGAACGATCTGGCTTATAGCGATGAACCCATGTCGGAATAGATTCAATGTCGGTTATATCTACAGTACCATCGGTCATATTTTTACGAACATTTACTTTGAATATAACTCCGTAATCCTTCGAATCACCGCGCTGATTAGAAATAAAATTCCCCATAGAATAAATGATAAGTCCTTTTTTTGCATGTCCGTTCTCATCCATAGTTTCTAATACTTCATATGGCTGTATCACATGCGGATGCGAGCCTGCGATAATATCTGCTCCAGCAGCGATTAGGCTCCGTGCAAGTCGTTTCTGCTCATCATTCGGTGCCGTTTGGTATTCCGTTCCGAAATGGAGAGAGACGGTAATGAAATCTGCGCCTGCTTCACGCAGACGGCTGATATCGGCTTTTATTTTCTCTTCGTTAATAAGTGAAACTAAGTAAGGCTTGCCTTCAGGAATGGGGATGCCGTTCGTTCCATACGTATAGGCAAGCAATCCCATTACGATCCCATTCTTCTCGGATAATATGAAGCGGTCAGCTTCCTCTTGCGAAGATGCCGTTCCCTTGAACGGAAGTTCGAGCGCTTTAAGATTATCAATCGTGCGGAGGATTCCCGTTTCACCCTGATCCAATGAATGGTTGTTCGCATTGGTAATTAAGTTAAAGCCCGCAGCCTTGAGCGCCTCGCCGAGCTCTTTGGGAGCGTTGAACAGCGGATAGCCGGAATAACCAAAATCGGCGCCAGCCATTGGCGTTTCTAAGTTCGCAATGACCCAGTCTCCCTTTTCTAGAATAGGCTTTACTTCAGCAAAAAACGGATTAAAGTTATAACGGTTCGTTTTTTTGTCAAAAGATCCGGGAAGCTGGGGGGTATGCATCATGACGTCGCCAACGGCCATCCATACCGCATCAGCATAAACGGGCTTTGGTTCCTCCGTAGGAGGCGGCGGGGTAGGAGATGGAGTAATCGTTGCCTGTGCCACTTCACTATGCGTTGGCTCTGTGCTAGCAACTGGATTCTGAACACTAGGCGAAGGGACCGAATCCCTAAATGCTGGAAAGAAAAAAATAATGAGTAAACCAATTAAAGATAATAGTAACAGCAGAGCTTGAAACTTTCGGTGCCGTTTGCGGCGCATCATGTATTCGTCCTTCCTTGTTACGCACGGCTTAGCATGCTAGAGGCGGCCTCGAGTTGAGGATTCGTCCACAATGACCAAACATCTGATCCGCTAGGCAATGAGCGAAAGCACATCCATTCCTTAGAGACGGGATGGGGGGCCGAAACAGAGGTTGACCATAAAGCTATTTCATTTATTCCGCCTGTAGGTTTTGCGCCGTATTTGAGATCGCCTACTAGCGGACATCCAATATGGGCTAGCTGTGCGCGAATTTGATGCGGTCTTCCCGTATGCAATTTTACAGCAATAAGTGAATAGCGACCGGAAACGGCCGCCACTTCATAATCGAGTATCGCCTCTTTGGCTTCGATTGTCGGCTTATTGAATACGGTAACCTGATTTTGTTTATTGTCCTTGCGGATATAATTCGTTAACCTTGCTTGCGATTTGCTAGGTGTGCCCTGTACCACGCAGACATACGTTTTACCGAAATCACGGTTGCGAACCGATTCGGATAATCTGGAGGCTGCTTTCGAGGTTTTGGCAAAAAGCATAACACCGCCTACCATTCGGTCAAGCCGGTGTACAAGGCCGAGAAATACATTTCCCGGCTTATTGTAGCGTTCCTTTAAATCTTGCTTCAGCAGCGTCAGCATGTCAGGATCACCTGTGTCATCCTCTTGGGAGAGTATTCCAGGCGGTTTCACGACTGCTAGAATCTGATTATCCTCGAATAGAATGTGAATCGGCATTATTTCGACTCCCAACGACCTAGTATGCCGCAAGGCAAATTCAAGCCGGATTTCGTTATCGGCAAGCCGATTTCCCCGCAGTTGATCTCCCCGCCGTATTTCGCGTTCATCGTCATATGCAATAGGTTATGCAGTACGGAAGGAGATAGCCCTGTGGTGTAGGAGTTAATCAGCAGAAACAATGGATTGTCGGATAGAATAGAAGTACATGATTGAAGAAACGGAAAAAGATTTTCTTCCAACTTCCACGTCTCGCCATTTGGGCCGCGTCCATAGGAAGGCGGGTCCATGATGATTGCATCATATTGCTTGCCTCTGCGCTGTTCACGCTGTACGAATTTGAAAACATCATCTGTGATATAGCGAATCGGCGCGGATTCAAGGCCCGAGAGCTGAGCATTATCCTTCGCCCATTGCACCATGCCCTTTGCGGCATCAACATGACATACTTCGGCGCCGGCGGCAGCTGCTGCAACGGTTGCTCCACCGGAGTAAGCAAACAGGTTCAATACACGGATAGGCCGGCCAGCAGAGCGGATTTTATCCATCATCCAGCTCCAATTGACCGCTTGCTCGGGAAATAGGCCAGTATGTTTGAAATTCGTAGGCTTAATATGGAAATTAAGCTCGCCATACGAAATCGTCCAGCGCTCGGGCAGTGTTTCATTCATGGACCATTGACCACCGCCTGAATTGCTGCGATGATAATGACCATCGGCTTTCTTCCATAGGCCCGTTTCGTTTGTAATTGGCCAAATGATTTGCGGATCGGGCCGGCGCAGCGTATAGTTGCCCCAACGCTCCAGCTTATCCCCGTCACCTGTATCTATAACCTCGTAATCTACCCATTTATCTGCTATGTACATGTTTTTCTTAACCCTTCCTTGACGTCGTTTTTGTTATATAATAAATGTCATCGATAATTATATCGAAGCTGACACAATGAAGCAATGAATCCTAAGCAATTGCAGGCTGGTATTTATTCGAAGCTTCGTTGAAAGGAATCCTTACGAGCATGCATGGAGCAGCTTTGTTATATAATTGTCCATATGGTTCGAAAAGAAGGAGCAATGAGTCAATGATGAACTTCGAGTGTGAATGCGGCAACAAAACGGCAATGTTCGCTACAGGAGACCGGGACGAGCAGGGCAGGGAATTTATTGAGATTGAAGATGATGAGCGGCTTACTTTCATAATCGGTGACAAAAGCGTTCTTTTTCGCTGTTCTTTCTGCGGCTATACCTACCGACTAGAGCAAATCTAAACAAGATGCTTTTCCAGCTACGATAGCATGTCCTAAGCTTCTTCATCCGTTAATTGCGTTATATAATGATCGGTCTAATTGTTTCATGAAACAGGCTGCCTCTTCAAACCTTGCAAGGTTTGAAGAGGCAGCCTGTTTTGGTAAACCAACTTATGCGGAACCGAGGATTGAAACACTTGCCTTGGAAAGAGCCTGAGCAATGAATTTTTCAAGCAAAAGTACTTGTAAAGCTTTAGTTCAATCACTCTAAGCCAAAGTATTTTACTCCGGTTTGTTCTTTTGAATTTTTGCTGGATTGTTGATTTTGTAGGGAATCGGATGCTTCGTCAGCTTCTTGGCGACAATTTTGCCTTCGAAGTGAATGATATCACCAATCTCCAGCTCGAATTTCTTGAGTGTCGCGCTATGGCTTGACCAAGCATCTTCAATAGCAAGTGCAGGCTCTTCGATGGATACGGCTTCATAAATGACAACTTCATCCTCTGTATCGGAAAAGTTGTTCGGCACGGTCGTAAATTGTTTGACTGTAGCAGTCATTTTCACTTTTTCTTCCGGAAGCTCGAGCTTAGCCTTCTTTTCCTTTTTTGCTTTTTCTTTCGGTGGAGCTTTAACTTTAGCCGCTTGCAGCTCCGTTTCTTCCACCTGAACAGCAGGAGCTGCTTCAGCTTCTGCTGTCTCGGGCATTGCTATCTCGAGTACAGCAGACAATTCTTCTGCACCTGTTTCTTGAACGACTGTTTCTTCAGAAAGAACGGCAGTCTTTGTGCCATAATTCGCAGCTTGCATTTCTTTGAGATAGGAGGGGTGAATGCAGTGCTTCTGACCATTATCGAATGCAATGACAGCCGTCATTTTATCAGCGAATCCAATGATGCTGCATGAGAGCTGGCTTCCATGGCCTTTATAAGTAAACATTTTGGTTTTGGCAGCCTTCTCGGATACCAAGCCCCATTCCTTGCACTTTTCTATTTGCTCCGCATCGTTTTCGAATTCTGTATACGTTTGAGGTTCAATAATAAAATGATGTACCATACTTTTTTCCGCCTTTCGGTTTGTTCAAATATAGGAAAGTATATCCTTACACCTTACTTTGTCTATATTTCTACGCGAAACGTAAGCTTTGCCGCCAGAGGACGGCTTCAACCGTTTACACTTGCCTATTATTTTATCACTTTTTTGAGATGAATGCGTTTAACTTGTATCGACAGTGCAAAATAGAGCAAATTTTGTATAAAAGCTATTGACGCTAGTTCTAATATCCTATAGGATTACTTATATTATCAGACATATTATACATAGGGAGAGAAATCAGAATGATTAAGAAGAAAGTACGCGCGGTGTTCGGCTTGGTTATCGCAATTGCGATTGTGGCATCAGGCTGCGGACAAGCGAACAACGGGAATTCGAATGGCGAAGCAGCCAACGAAGGAACGAAAACCATTGAAAATCTTCCAGCGGCAATTGCTGCCAAGGATGAAATTAAACTGATGGTCATTCGTAAAATCGGCGGTGACGATCATACAGCTCAATTTTTAGCAGGTGCAAAGCAAGAAGGGGAAGCACTTGGCTTTAAAGTCGATACATTCTCAGCGAATGGCGATACGGCTAAATTCCATGATGCAATCGCGCAAGCAACGGATGGCGGCTACGATGGCGTTATTATCTCGCATGGCGATGACGAGGCTACTGTTGCAGACGTACAGAAGCTGAAGGACAAAGGCATCCCTGTCGTTGCTTTTGACTCCGTGAACGAGCTTACGGCCATCGRAGGCGTTACATTGACTTCGCAAGACGACGAGGCGCTTGCTCAATATTCACTAGATCAGCTTGTTAAGGAGCAAGGCGAAGAAGCGAAGATCGTATACTTGTGGGTAGATGGTTTTCCTCCTATGGTTCGCCGCAACAAGATTTATCAAGATACATTGGCTAAATACCCAGGAATTAAAGAAGTTGAGCGCTTTGGCGTTGCGAATGACAACACATCAGTAGACACGCAGAACGCGGTTGCCGCTATGTTGACGAAGCATCCAAAAGGCGAGATTGACGCGATTTTTGCAACTTGGGATGCATTTGCCAGCGGTGCAGCTAGAGCCATTGTCGAAGCAGGCCGCACTGAAATCAAGATTTACGGAATCGATCTCTCGAATGCAGATTTGCAAATCATGCAGGAAGAGAACAGTCCATGGGTTGCAACTGCAGCCGTTGATCCGAAAATGATCGGCGCTGTAAATGTAAGACTGCTTGCCAAAAAAATCGCAGGCGAAGAGACGCCTTCAACTTATAATTTGGAAGCAGCGCTTATCGATCAAGAAGGCCTTAAAAAATCAAGCGAGCCGGTCAATATGGTTAACCTTGCTGATATTTTGCCAGGCTGGGGCACGACTGATGCATTCGAAGAAGATTGGATGAAATCTTTGAAAGCAGCAAACGGCAAATAATCGTCAAATAATGATATAATAGCAATAAAAATGGCGCCCTTATCCATATGGATAAGGGCGCTCTATCCTGTTTGGGGAGGAAGGTGGGTCTGTTGTTAGACTCAAAGGCAAGCGTACTGGTCATGAAGCGGATATCAATCGCCTTTCCAGGCGTGCAAGCATTGAACGATGTAGATTTTCATACAGCTACCGGCAGGGCGCATGCTTTAATCGGGGCCAACGGAGCGGGGAAGTCTACCTTAATGAAGGTGCTCGCTGGTGCTCATGACCATTACACGGGAAGCATATCCATTGATGGCAAGGAGCTGCGGATTCGTACGCCGAAGGATGCGAAGGACAATGGTATCCAGGTTGTCTATCAAGAGGTCGATACGGCATTAATTCCTAATCTATCGGTTGGCGAGAATATTATGCTGGAGCAGACGGTACATAATATGAAAGGGAAGCACCTGATTAAGTGGAAGGAGCTTCATCGTTCTGCACAATCGATTCTGGACCGTATGAACATTAAAGTACCTACAAAGAAGCTCGTGCAGGAGCTCACCCTAGCCGAAAAGCAAATGGTGCTTATTGCACGTTCCGTGTCTAGGCAATGTCGATTTCTAGTGTTGGACGAGCCTACGGCTCCACTAAGCCATAGCGAGACCGAACAGCTATTTCGACTAATCCGTTTATTGAAAGATGAAGGCGTTGGCATTATTTTTATTTCACATCGACTGCCTGAGCTTTATGAAATTTGTGAGGACATTACGATTATGCGTGACGGGAAGCTGGTAATAAGAGAAGAGCTTGCTAATATCGACCAGCATAAAGTGGTTGAGCTTATGCTTGGAGCCAGAATGGAAGGACAATTCCCTTATGCAAAGAAAGAGATCGGAAAGAAACGGTTCGAAGCCAAAGGTATTCGAGACGGAGAAAAAGTTAACGGAGTGAACCTGCATGTTTGTAATGGCGAAATCATTGGGCTGGCAGGCTTAGTGGGAGCAGGCAAAACAGAGCTTTGCCGTGCCTTGTTCGGTGCAGCACCCATTGTTTCCGGACATTTGTTTATGGATAACCGAGAGCTTCGCATTCGGTCTCCCTACCAAGCAGTCAAGAATGGCATCGCCCTAGTCCCCGAAGAACGCAGGCGTGAAGGGGTATTCGTTGAAGAATCCGTAAGCGTGAATTTGACTGCGGCCATCCTCTCGCGATTTACGAAATGGGGTCCCTGGCTAAGCAAGCCCAAAGAGAAACAAGCTGCAGTAGAAATCATACAGAGCTTAGGTATAAAGACACCTAGTGCAAATGCTAAAGTCAGCAATCTTTCTGGCGGCAATCAGCAAAAAGTAGCGATTGGCAAATGGCTGCTGGTCGATGCGGACGTATACATATTCGATGAGCCTACCAAAGGTGTTGACGTAGGTGCAAAGCGTGATATATATGAGCTTGTCGCAGAACTCGCAAGCAGGGGGAAATGCATTATTTACGCATCGAGCGAGATGTCGGAAATGATCGGCATAACGGATCGGATCTATGTCATGTATGACGGGCAAGTCGTGAAAGAGCTGGAGACAAAACATACGAGTGAAGAAGAGATTTTGCTACATAGCACTGGAGGCTTGTTAACATGATGGCTGCCGATACAGCTCGGGAGAAGAAAAATGTTCAGATCGTTGATTTTTTATATAAGTACGGAACGCTAATTACCATCCTGCTGCTTGTCGTCTTTTTCGGTACGGTTACCGATAATTTTTTAAGCACGACCAACATTATTAACATTTTGCGCTCGATATCTATTGTAACCATTATAGCAATTGGGCTTACCGTTTCGCTTTCAGTTGGCGGATTTGATCTGTCTGTAGGTTCCGTGGCTTCCTTAGCGAATGCACTCGTCATCTCCATGTACGTGTGGCATGGTCAAAGCTTTGGTCTAGGAATTGCGGTAACGATTGTGTTCTGTCTCGTTGTAGGCGTGATAAATGCATTGCTGGTCATTAACTTCAAAATACAAGATATGCTAATGACGCTTGCAACGATGTTCGTGTTCCAAGGTGTCGCGCTCACGTATACCCGAGGAGCGACGATTTCGCAAAATATGGTCATGCCTAGCGGAGATTTTGCAACAGGGCAGATTCCGAAGCTGTTCGGTAAGCTCGGACAAGTGCCGTGGATTATTGTTATTATGCTGGTCATCGTCGCAGCGGTCCATCTGTTCCTTACGTACACGAAGCATGGCCGCTACATGTACATGATTGGCGGAAACCAAGAGGCTGCAAAGCTATCTGGGATTGCTGTGAGCAGATATCGGCTGTTTGCCTATCTGATCTCTGCATTATTCGCCGCAATAGGCGGGATCGTGCTTGGAGCTCGTGTAATGAATGCTGAAGTAAACGCAGGCGGTCCTTATTTGATGGATGCCGTGGCTGCTGCATTTATTGGCTATTCCGTATTCGGGGCGGGCAAACCGAATGCATTCGGTACATTTGCAGGTGCGGTTTTAATCGGCATTTTATCCAACGGATTAATCATGCTGTCGATTCCGTACTACGCGATGGATATCGTTAAAGGATCTGTATTAGCGCTTGCACTGGGCATTACCTATTACAAAAGAAAACATTAGCCGCCAAACATCGCCGTCTGGGCTTGTACCCAGGCGGCTTTTTCTATATCATCAGCTGAACTCAGCCTGCAGACGGAGAAGGAATCCAACCAAGGCGCGAGTTTATACACTTTAAGATCTGTCAGAATGTAAAGACATACATTCGGGTGGGGGTTAGGCTATGAAAGAGATCATTACATATTCGGGTATCATAGAGAAGCCTTATCAAGAAGTCGTTCATTATATGTCAACGATGCCTACCGGAAGCATAACCGCGAATCATTTGCCGCTGCTTCTGTCGGGAGCATCTGGAAACGAAGGTTGCCTTCATGTCAAAGGCGGTCCGCAATTATATACGGTGTTTACAGGAGAGGAAGCTTCAGCTATTAGAGTTGCTTATGTGGATGTTGATGCTGTGAACGGACATTTCACCATATTTGGCGGCTGGTGGTACCGCAACGATTACGAGTTGAAGCCGCATGCCAAAGGATGCCAAGTGAGATATTCGATTGCAAATGCGGCAACTCCGGTGAGCAGCTGGCTGGTCCCCTTTTTGAAGGACTACCGAAGCTTGAAAAACGAGAAGAGAACCGGCCGAGTGATGCGTGCGTTTGATGATTGGATCGCTGTTGTAGCGGTTAGGCTGCAATGCAAGACTTACAGAGTAAACTAGAATTATTTGACAATGATAATCGTTATCGTTATATTTTATTTAGGAATGATAATAGGAGTGATTATGATGTTCATACAAGTAAGAACAATCGAGGTTGAAAAAGGGCATTCGCAGCAGATCGTCGACGATTTTGGGCAAAAGGGCCATATTGATGGGATGGATGGTTTAATTGACATTCATATTATGGTGAATCGCAAAGCAAAGGATTCCGAAGAAGTTGTGATTATGGTGCGATGGGAATCGGAGGATGCTTGGAAAAATTGGGAAAAGGATYCGGTTCATCTGGCAGGTCATCGAAATAGGAAAGACGAAGAGAAGCCATCATTTATTATTGACTCATCCGTTTCCATGTATGATGTCAAGAAAATAAAAACGGGAACGTTCGGGAAGGAACAAACCGTTTAAAAAGGTTTTATCCGCTTATAATGGGTTTTTTAATCAAAATCGTAAACGAATGATTAGAAACGAGTATGGTCATAAATGCGACCAGGTATAGATTAAAAAGAGAACCGTTGGGCTATTTGCCCTACGGTTCTCTTTTTTTGGAGAACTAATAGCAATAATAACGTTCCCATATTTTAAAGGAATCGTCCTTATTCTTGTCCCACCAGCAAATTTCATCCCACCAATCATCATCGTCCAACCAATCGAACCAGCCTTTTTTGTCCCAATCCTTATCCGAGTTGTGATTGTTTGAAGTATTGGAATTCGAATGATTGTAATTACCGTTATTGCCGTTATTACCGTAGTTGCCGTAATTGCTGTTATTGCTTTTCGTAACCGAAAATACCGAAAAAATGCTGGAAAGGAACCCTTTTTTATTATCTGAAGTAGCTTTACCTGATGAAGCGAACGCAGTCGCGGGGAATATACACAGACTTAGAAGCAGCGTAAGACTAATGATTTTTTTGAGTTTGGACATGACAGTACCACCTCCCCCGCCAAAGCATCAATTGCGAACTTTAATGTTCGTTATAAAGAATTTTATCTTAAAAAGCCTATTTTGTAAACGAGCTTTTTGCAAATAAATGGATAGTTTGGAGGGGGTCCAAGGTCATAGAGCCATTTCGTCGATTGATAATTTCGATTTGACAATATCGAAATGATTTGGTATTGTTTTGATAATGTCATTATGAAAATATAAAGAGCGAAAGTGAGGTTTTCATTATGTTTGGATTCCGTTTCGTCAAGTTTCAACCAAGCGATTATGTTATTAAGGTGAAGAACGGCAAGGTTATACAGGAAGGCATCGGCTTATCCTTCCATTACTATGAACCTACAACGTCCGTCGTAGTCGTTCCCATCTCTTCGATCGATGTGCCGTTCATGTTTGAGGAAATCACCCATGATTATCAGACGGTAACTGTGCAAGGGCAATTGACTTACCGAATTGTCGATTACAAGAAAACGATACAGCTTCTGAATTACACGTACAATCTGAAGAAAAAAACATATATCTCGGATGATCCGAGCAAATTGGCTCAAAGAGTCATTCATATCGTGAAAGATCAGGTTAAGAAGCAGCTGGCGTTGCTACCGCTTAAAGAAGCGATACAATCCAGTGAACAGCTTGTTCAGCGCATCACGAGCGAGGTGAAAGGGAGTGAAGAAATCGACAATCTAGGCATAGAGCTTATGGGGTTGTCAATCTTGGCGGTTCTGCCGAACAAGGAAACCATGCGGGCACTCGAAGCTAAAGCTCGGGAGGAAATTCTTCGGGATGCGGATGATGCGTTATATGAGCGAAGAAATGCTTCTATTGACCAAGAAAGAAAAGTGAAGGAAAACGAGCTAAGTACTGAAATAGCGGTCGAAACGAAGAAAAAACAAATTAGAGAAACGCAGCTGGATGCAGAACGTCTCGTGAAACAGAAGCAGAACGAAATGAAGGAAGAGCAATTATACTTCGATACAGCCTTGGAAGAAAAGAGGAGCAGCTTGATCGAGCTTGCCATCACGAATAAAAACGCGCAAGCAGATGCCAAAGCATACGAGCTTGCAGCTGTCATGAAGGCAATGAGTGGAATCGAGCCATATGTTCTGCAGGCAATGACGAATATGGGAATGGATCCAAATAAGCTTATCGCAATTGCGTTCCAAGATATTGCGGAAAAAGCAGAGAAAATAGGCCAGCTTACGATTACACCTGATCTCTTGCAAAGCATGATGTCCAGTCCAACCGCGACTTCAACAGCCAGCAATAGAGGAGGTCAAGCGAGATGAGCGAGGACGCCCTCAGTCAGAAGTTTATTTTGATCAAAAGAAAGACTCGTCTCGAGGAATTAATCGTACGTTATAATACGATTCAGCAGGCACAATTCTACATTGAGCGACTGGGTGCCGATTTCAGCGACTATTTGAATGAGAATTCTCATTATCGAGACGCCGTTGTCCAGACGGAGGCGGAGTTGAAAACGTACGGCAGGGTACAGGTTATCGACCGGGAGCATGTTTCGCAGTTTATATTCGGCAAGCATGACATCGTAGTTGCCGTTGGCCAGGATGGGCTAATCGCCAATACAATGAAATATTTGAACGAGCAGCCTCTGCTTGGCGTTAATCCAGACCCCATGCGCTGGGATGGTCTCCTGCTCCCCTTCACCGTTAAGGATTTGAGCTTAATTGTGCCTGATGTTCTTCAAAAAAGGCGTCAGACCAAGGAAGTAACGTTAGCACAGGTTCAATTGAATGATGGGCAAATGCTGTACGGCGTTAACGACGTGTTTGTCGGACGAAGGACGCATGTATCGGCTCGCTATCAACTCGAGCTTGGCAATCAGATAGAGCAGCAATCCTCCAGCGGGATTATTATCTCAACAGGGCTTGGAGCAACCGGCTGGTTTAAAAGTGTTCTTGCTGGAGCAGCAGGCATTGTTAGCGGAGCAACGAAACAAAAAGTGACGCTGGATGGCGGGGAGTGGGGATCAGAAGAAAAACGATTTTCATGGGATTCGAAGGTGTTGTATTTTACGGTAAGAGAGCCCTTCCCGAGTAAAACAACGGCAGCTGAGCTTATATTCGGCCAGATTAATGAGCGCCAGCCGCTCCGCATTACATCGCAAATGCCAGATGACGGCGTCATTTTCAGTGATGGCTTCGAAAGCGATTTTCTAGCCTTTCATTCAGGAGTAGAGGCAACCATCGGCATCGCAGCAAAAAAAGGTCAGCTTGTCGTATAGTCTAATTGTTGTGACTGTCGGCAGCTTTTCATTTCCCATAACATGTAAGCCAATTTATAGGTATACTGGTAACAGCACGTCTTTATATTCAAAGAACTATATAAGTTGAACGAATGAATGAGCTGCGCAGGCGGAGAGAACAACGTTATTCTGGAGAAACTCATGTTTCGTTCATCTTATATAGCAAGTTCTGTGCTGCACCCAGATAATAGGCTTACGAAACGGAGATGATTGCATGCTGTTGTCAAAAGGACAGAAAATAGATCTAACAAAGGGACGCAAGCTGGTTTCTATAAAACTATTGTTTGGATGGAAAACAAAGGACAGCTCCATCAGCATCGACGCAGCCGCGTTCCTATTATCGGAACGAAGCCGCTGCGAACGAGATGAGGATTTTATATTTTATGGAAATCCAGCTGCTCGAAACGGATCTATTGCTCATAGTGTTCTGTCCGATGCGAAAGATCAAGAAGCATTCACGATTAATCTGCAGCGAATGGATGAGCAAACAGCCAAGATCGCTTTTACGGTAACGATTCATGAGGGAGAAAAGCAAGGTCGCTACATGCAGGATGTAACTGGCTTATATATGCGAATTATCGATGAAAGAAGTAACGAGGAGTTATTCCGCTTTGAGTACGGGGATGATTTCACGAAGGAAACAGCAGTAGTCGTTGGCGAGTTGTATAGACATCAAGGCGAGTGGAAGCTTAATGCGATAGGCGGCGGTTTCTATGGGGGGCTTGAAGCGTTGTGCTCTAACTTTGGTCTCGAAATCGAAAGCGAGTCTGCAGAGGTAGCGGCTGCGGTAGAGGAGCTTGTGCATTCGCCAATTGATTTGCGTAAGAAGCTGGTACAAGTAACGTTAGAGAAAAAAAAGCTCACTAACGTGGTGGCAAGAGTGGGAATCGTACTCGATATTACTGGCTCCATGCAAACCTTGTACAAAAACGGTACCGTACAGGAGGTCGTTGAGCGCATATTGGCAGTCGCAAGCAAATTTGATGACAACGGTGCATTGGATGTTTGGGTATATGATACGCATTTCAGCCGATTACCGTCTGTGACGGAACAAGATTTCGGACAATATGTCCAAAATAACATTTTGAATAACAATGCCATTCATAAATTTGGACGAAACAACGAGCCTCCTGTCATGGAGGATGTCATCAAGAAATACACGGACGAGGAGGATGACGGAACGCCTGTCTTTATTATTTTCATTAATGATGGCGGAGTCGTCAAGCCGATCAAAAAGGTGATTACTGCTGCATCCGTGCATCCGATCTTCTGGCAGTTCGTAGGTATCGGTCATTCCGATTTTGAAGTGCTCAGGCAGCTGGATACGATGGAGGGACGCGTCGTCGATAATGCGAATTTTTTTCATCTGGACGATATCGCGGCAGTTACTGACGAGGTGCTGTATGATCAGCTGCTGAATGAATTTCCGAGCTGGCTGAAGGCTGCTAGAGAGAAACGAATCATTCGGTGAGAATCAAGAAAAGTTAATTAAAGTCCAAGCCCCAAAAGAGTCAGTTCCTCCTTAATCGAGGTACTGGCTCTTTTTTGTTTCAATGAAGTGACGCGTTGAAATAAATGGTTATCATATTTGTTGAATGTTCTATATATCAATTGCAGACACAAGGTTGATAATTAGAGCCATTGTTCGCTCACTCGAACGAAGGTAAGATACAACTATGGGAACACATCCTTGAGGTGAAAGCCAACATATGAATAACGAGAGGGGAATAACCATATGATTTCAACGCAATCACAGCTTTTAAAGCCGCTTTCAGAGGAACAGCTTGAGCAATATATACAAGATGGGTATATCATCATCAAAAAAGGCTGTAGCGCTGATCTAATTGAAGCGTTTAACAGACACATCTTTGATCTGAGATCCGCACCGCTGGATGAAACACCGGACTGGGCGCGAACCTCAGAAAAAGCGCGGTACTCCACCCGATTGTTTAATCCGCATCAGCATGACAGCTTCTCGCGCCAGGTCATGAAATTACCCATTATTCGGGGAACACTTGCCCAGTTAATGGAGAAAGAAGCGGTATGCGTGCAAAGCATGTTTTTCTATAAAGAGCCTGGTTCTCATGGGCAAGCTGCGCATCAGGATTATTATTATATTAAAAATGACCCAATGACAATGGTCGCGGCTTGGATCGCGATGGAAGATCTGGTAGATGAGGAAAACGGTTGTCTATGGGTTATCCCAGGCACGCATAAGCTTGGCCTACTGCCTCACGGTAAGGTCAAAAACTTGGAAGAGCATGAAGAATGGACAGACGAAACGGAAGGCATTGATCTGACCAAGCAGATTCCAGTCGTCATGGAGAAAGGGGATATTTTATTTTTTCATGAGCTGCTAATCCATTCATCGAATCGCAATCGGAGTAAGGATCGTTGGCGTCGCTCTTACGTGTGCCACTATATTCGCGAGGATTCGGCAGTGACGCTCCGAGAGGATCTTCGCGAGAAATATACGTTAACATAACGACAAATGGCCCGGACGCATTTCGTTCGGGTCACAGCCGACTTTTAGAGGATGGGTAGGGTGACTGCATGGTTGGAGTGTATGGCAATTTGCCCTACAGCCGTATAGAAACGGCTCACACGGGTACAATCATTTATCCTACGGGAGGGAAATATGGACCTCGCATACAAGATGATATGCAGCTGGTGCTTTTGCATTCGGGAGAAATGACGATAGAAATCGATGGAAATGAACATATGATCCCTGCTGGCTCTGCCGTAGTGTTAAAGCCGGGGCATGAGGAAATGTTTACCTTTTCAAGCCGCGGCGAAACTTGGCATCGATGGATATCCATACATATGGGCAAGCTTACCGCTTCCGAATTAAACCCGTACGAGGCTCTACCGCTTTTCCAACCGATATCAGAGGAGTTAAACCGCATTACCGACATCATGCTCTCGCTGCAGCTCAATCATCCTTCAAACAGTGAGGTTCTAAGGAGCTTAGGGATGTCAGCGCTGCTTCTATACATCTCGGAGGTGACCCGTACACGAGAGCAGGAAGACATGCATCCATCTATACAATTGGCAAAGAACTTCATACATAGCACTTTCCATGAGGAACTGGATTTGTCGGTTCTGGCTAGTAAAGCCGGTGTTTCCCCAGAGCATCTCATCCGTTTGTTTCGAAATCATGATAGAACGACACCGATTAAATACTTATGGCGCTATCGCGTGCTTAAAGCACTGGAGTTTTTAACGCATACAGGTCTGACTATAACCGAAATATCGCTTCGTTGCGGCTTTAAGTCAAGCTTCCATTTCGCTAGAACGGTCAAGCAGCATACAGGTCAAACACCTACTGAAGTTAGGCAGAGTTCATGGAGGGGCAACAAGGCGGAATAAGCGAGCTGTATATTTTGAACAAAAGAGCTATCCACCACTTAAAAATGGCGCGTAGCTCTTTTTATTTTTCAAGGCTATGATCACCAAGCTCGGCTTCAACAAATCGGATCCATTCCTTCGACGCGAAGGATAAATAGTTGTCCTTCCGCCAGATCATAGATAATTGCCAAGGAATGGAGGGCTTCTCGATGGCTACCGTGTGAAACCGATTGCTGTCTAATTGAAGGCAAATCCCTTCAGGCAATAGGGTAATGCCATATTTAGCGGCGACCATTTCCGTCATGAAATCCCACTGAGAGCTCTCGAATACTATTCTCGGTTCGAAGCCGGCTGCTGCACAATGCTCCTTAATGACCTGCTGGATCGTGAAATCGCTGCGGAACATGATGAAGGATTCTCGCTCCAGCTGCGAGAGCTGAGCTTTGTTCATGGAAGCTAACGGGTGCTCACGGTGAACGACCAATCTTAGGTTTTCGTTAATGCACGGCAATACATGGTACTTTTCCATATTTTTAATCGGGAGGATGACCATGCTGAAATCCAAGTCGCCTTGAAGAATATCCTGCTCAAGACTCTTACCGCCCTGTTCAATGATCTGCAGCTTGATTTGCGGATAATGCGTTAGAAATTTTTCAATGACAGATGGCAGAAAGTAGCTGCCGACCATTGGCGGTATGCCTAGGCGAAGCGTACCTTTCTTGAGGGAAACAACCTCCTCCAGTTCACTCGACATATCCTCGAACGATTGAATAATAGGCTTAGCCGATCGCAAGATGGACAAGCCGGCGTCTGTTAAGGTAATTTGCTTGGCAGATCGATCAATCAGTTGTACACCAAGCTCCTCCTCAAGCAGTCTTACCATTTTGGAAAGGGAGGGTTGGCTGAGATGCAGCACTCGAGCTGCTTGCGTGAAGCTTCCCGCTTCGGCCACCGCAACAAAATATGTCAATTGCTTGAGATCCATGAAGGTCTCTCCTTTGTGTAAGATATAAATATGCATCAATAGTTAAAAGGAATGCGAACTATTCAATATATGTATTTTACCTATATGTCCGCGGGGTGTAAACTTAAGCCTAACAAAATTATTGAAGAAAAAGGTGTTACCATGAACATATTAAGCAAAATTGCGATACCCCATGCATCCCGTCCCGCTTCAGATTCGCYTACCATAAAAGAGTCGATCGTGCTTCCACCGGATACCAATCATCATGGCACGATTTTTGGCGGCAAGCTAATGGCCTACATTGATGATGTGGCTACGATAGCTGCAACCAAGCATTCACGCCGTCCCGTTGTGACAGCATCTACGGATTCCGTAGATTTTCTTTATCCAGTAAAGAAAGGCGATGCCGTAAGCTTATCTGCATTCGTCACGTGGTCACATAAAACCTCTATGGAGGTATTCGTTCGTGTCGTGACGGAGGATTTGCTGACCGGGAAACGCAAAGTGTGTGCTACTTCTTTCTTAACGTTTGTCGCGCTAGGCGAAGATGGCAAGCCTGTAGAGGTACCATGTGTAAACGCAATTTCTGATGAAGAGAGAGTGTTATTCGACTCAGCATCTGAACGAAAAGAGGCGCGCCGCATTCGCAGGCAGGAGAGCAAGCATTTTGCTAACTTCATGGGTACGGACTCTGCCTTGAAGAATGCCTATGCGCCAGCGTTATCTGGTCAATCGGCTAATAAAGGATATGAATCAGCTTGGGGTGTTGAATGGTAATAGGGATAACCTATTGCTACATACGTTATACAAAGCGGGCTGCAGGGAGAGGAGTATGCCATGAGCCATATAGGAAATGTTGTTGCGAAGCTGCTGATCTATTTAGCTGTATTCCTGTTTGCGGTTCCGGCGGTACTCTTTTCAGTTCTTGTGATTAGTCTTACAGAGGATATGAAATCAGGAGCTATGATGCTCCTGACAGCATCTGTACTTTTTTTAGTGCTTAGGCTTAACCGTAGTCAACATGCGTTTGAGCCAAGAAAGCATGGTTATGGAAGATATAACCAAAAGGACTGCGGTTATGATGAACGGAGTATGACTGTGATCAGGGAATATGCGCCGCCACCTCCGTTAAGTGATATATACCGCGAAATGAATGATCGAAACGGTGAGACAGAAGAGCTTTATCGTATGATTATGGCGTGCAACAAGGTCGATGAGTAGCCCCCTTTCTTTTTTTTAATGACAATAAAGTGATTAATCAATTAGTGTTTATCTTCAACATTTAGAAGGATGTAATTGGCATATTAAAAAATATTAATCCCAAAGTCCCCCTCATATCAGCTAAGATGTGCGAAAGCTAAGGAATAAAG
This sequence comes from Paenibacillus sp. 2TAB23, assembly GCF_052115165.1. Classification (NCBI taxonomy): domain Bacteria; kingdom Bacillati; phylum Bacillota; class Bacilli; order Caryophanales; family Paenibacillaceae; genus Paenibacillus; species Paenibacillus sp. 2TAB23. The sequence continues at coordinate 292,889 of NZ_JBFRGD010000004.1, read as the reverse complement.
GGGATGATATGTATGGAGAAAAAAAGATGCTTATTTTGTTCGGAGTTTGTACCAGTAGAGCAAAAGGGAGAGCATGTCCATTTTCTTGGATGCCATTGTGCGCCGAATAGCTTCTATGGTTTGAAAAGCGACCATTATTTAACGATTCATTCGTTGCCATATACGGTTAAGAACAAACGATTTTCACTGATATCGGGCTATATAAGAGAGAAGACAGACTGCGGAGAAAAGGTACTGCTTGGAATGGAAGAAGTGGAAGCAATCGAAGATGTAGCGACAATTCCAGTAACAATCGAGGATAAGGAAAACCGGCTGCTTCAGTTTATTTATCGCAACGCGGAAGGACCAGAGGATTCTATACTCATACAACCGTTAAGCAATCATTTTAATTTGACGTATTCCCCGAACTTGCAAGAGCTGGTGTACATTATCGAGAAGCTAAAAGAAGCACAGCTGCTAATCAGGGAAGGACTGAGCTTCAAGCTGACCGATAAAGGCTGGAACACTGCAGCTGCAAGCGCTGGTGGGAGAAAGCTCAAATCATGCTGTGTTTTGCTGCCGGAAGATGAGGATACGCGCAGTACTTGGTTGGTAGACATTTTCCCGAAAATAGAGCAATGCGGATTTCTGCCAAGGCTGCTTCAGCAAACGGAACCAGAACAAATGGGGACACAGTCATTGCTTGAATACTCCGAAAGCAAGCTTATGATCGCCGATATAACAGAGCATTCACCTGAGGTGTATTTTGCTGCCGGTTATGGGCTCGGAAAAAATATACCCGTTATATGGACGATGAGAAGCAGCGATCATGCAGAGCTTTCAGTTCGCTCGCATCCGATTCGTCCATTAATGTGGGAGAATACGGCGGATCTTGCCTCCATGCTTCAGCAAAGGTTGAATAATAGGGCATAGGAAGAAACATTCAAAAAACACACGCAATAGCTGGTGTGTTTTTTGTTATATATAAATGAACGTATAGGTCATAAACAGTACGCCATCCAGTCTTCTTAACTGCACATAGACGTTGGTTTCAGAGCAGCATTGAAARCAGCCCGGTTCTGCCATAGAAAGGATAACATCTCAGCTTGTTCTTCAAAAAAGTGCTCCTGGCAATCCGAATAGTCTTGTCCAAGCCCATGCACGCTGAAGCGTTCCTCGCCATAACTCATCAATGTCCATTGGCCGCCTCGTTTACGGTCTTCGAATACGAGATAATATTTCTGGCCTTCGTTGTCCCATTGTGACAATTCTTGAAATTGGTCTAAAATAAATGGAATGTCTGTTTTCTTTTTAATCAGCATGAGCAATCTCCTCTTTCTGTATAAATATAGTTGGCATATTTAATTATGGACTTGCATAAGAACAACACAAGAATATATGATTTTACTGAAAAAGTATGTCAAACGATAGGAGCAGAATTTAGGATTGTTTGACGGAAATTGGCGATGGCTAACCGGATCAAAAGGTGAGACTGAGCTGCCAGCCACATCGCGAATTTGGAATACGATTCTGAAGCTGGATGCAATGAGGCAAGTATTGGAAGCAAAATAAGCGGGTGCTTTTGATCCAAGGGAGGCATCGACTGAAACGATAGTAAATGCCTCTCCTCTAAAGTCAAAACGATAAACTAAGCTTCCAACGTTTCGCTATCCATACTTACTTGCCAATCAATACCGAATTTATCGGTAAGCTGACCATAACATTTGCTCCAAAAAGTTGGTTGAAGCTCCATAGTAACTTTTCCGCCATCTGAAAGCTTTTCGAAAAGGCTTCTTGTTTGCTGTTCATCTTGGCTGACAATGGTTAAATTGATATGATTCCCTATTGTAAAAGGCGTGCCCGGAAACACATCAGAGAACATGACGATCTTTCCCATTATATTGACTCTGGCGTGCATGATTAATAACTTAGCTTCCTCGGGCAGCGGATACTCAGGGTTTGACGGCATATCACCAAATGTTGCGAGGTGCGTAACTTCTGATCCGAATACTTCAGCATAAAACGTTGCAGCTGCACGGCAGTTCCCATTAAAATTCAAATAAATCTCAAGCGACATGTTCAAGACTCCTTCACGGTTTTTATGTAATGGCTTGTCCTATTATTCTAATCCAGGGTTTACATTAACCGAGATTCTCACAATCGAGACCCTGTTGATTTGATTCTAAGCATTTACTGTACTTCATGCAAATCCCTACAGACAAATGATTGGATCTGGTTGCTTTAAAGGCCGTTTTATATAGGAAACGAACTTCGRCACGTCCATGAACCTCTTCGCAAATCATGCAATAAAACGTTTCCTCTTCAATCATTGTCCTTGCCTCCAAATGAAATTCATTTATCGAAAATATTATTTACCCAATATTTATCAGTTTGAAACAATAATGAGAAAAATTTAACAAATATAAAAAGTTACGCGTTTTATAAATGTTAAAGTCGAATGATAAGCATGAAAATGGCCCTCAGATTATGAGGGCCGAGTTTTTGCAATTAGTAGCCTCCGCCAAATACACCACAGCTACAAGCGATAATCACCAATAGGATGAAAAGCACAAGGATAGTTCCAGTGTTATTGAAAGCACCACCTACAAGACCGGACATAGTATACAGCACCTCCTTGCTTGTTGAGTACTCAGTAATGTATGCCGAAAGTTTCCTTTATGATTGGGTGTTTGTTCCGGTAACAAATGCTCCGAGACAATCGTATCGTTTGAACGCATTCATAAAATGGTATCCTAATAAGAAAAGGGAGCAGCAGGGGTGGGAGAGATGTTAAAGAATGAGATCATTGCGGATGTGACAAGAGCCCAGGGAAGAAAAAGGTTATATCATTTCACAAGAGTGAAAAATTTAAGCGTGATTTCACATTTCGATTGTTTGTATTCGAGTCACTTGTTGTATCCTCAGTCAAATGCGGAGCGCCGCACAGCACCGATTGAGGTGGATTTTCTGAATCAAAGTGTCACTGTGAACGCTCATCTTCGAATTCCAGACCAGATGATTGATGCGTCTTTCACACAGGAGCAGTTCCGCGCTTGTTTGAATGGTCATGTGTTCTTTTGGCCAACAATTAGAGATTGTAGAAAAATGATTGAAACGTATGCTAAAAGAGAAAAGAATGAAGCTTTTGCCGTACTTGAATTTGATGCGCCTGCATTTCTGCAGGAACATTATTCGGATATAAAAATAACGAAATATGATTCGGGAAGCTCACCGAGATATCCGCAAAAATGCTTATATAGGAAAAGCCCGAACATGTTCCTGCCATTGACGCATTTTAAAAGAAATATGAGCTCGCTCGTTCCTGTCAAACCCTCCGAGATCAAAGAGGTATTGGTAGAAAACCAGGCTTCATGCCTTTCAAAGCACTTGCTGGCGGTTTATACAGAGGATTATTTTCACATTCCGGCATGTTGGTCTAAGTTCGGGAGACCTTGGTCTGAATTATGGAACTAAGTTGGACAGAATAAGAGAACTTGTGCGGTGGAGACCGAGCTTCTTCTAAGCAAACTAGTATGATTTTGATATGAGAACGATCAGTAAAAATAATTATTTACCGATCGTTCTCAATATGTTATTATCGTTTCTAGAGGAGGAGTGAACAGAGTGGCGAGGGCTAAAGAGTTTGATGGTGATGCTGTATTGTTAAAGGCCATGAAGCTGTTTTGGGAACAAGGGTATGAAAAAACGTCAATAAATGATCTGGTCGAGTGTATGGGAATTCATCGCAGAAGCTTGTATGATACATTTGGCGATAAACATAAACTATACTTGACAGCGATTGACCGTTACAGCAAGCTGGTCAACGCTGAGACTCATACAGGTTTACTTGGAGCAAGCCCCACACAGGCAATTAGCTTCATGATCGATTTTATGATTGAAGGTGTTGATGACAGCCCTCCAGGCTGCCTATTTGTAAATATGGCTGTCGAGCTTGCCTCGCGGGATTATGAGGTAGAGACGAAAGTAAACGATAGCTTTACTAAGTCGGAGCAGCTTCTAGCAGATATTATTCATAAAGGGCAGCAATCAGGTGAGTTCGCTTCAAGTTTAAAGGCGGAAGAGCTTGCCGAAAGTTTACACAATTTGCTGCTGGGTCTAAGGGTACTTGCTAGAACTTCAGCTGACAAAAAAAAGCTGTATCGGATTGCCAACGTTTCTAAAAAAATATTAGATAAGTAAAAAAATTTTTCATAATTCGAGAATGATCGTTCTCAAATATAAGTAAGCTCAAGGGAGCGATTTTATTCGATGCTAAACAGGGAGAAGTGACTTGGGATGAAGGTCTCAGCACGATTGCTAAGTTGAGCTTGGATCGGACCGTAAACCAATTAGGAGTGCTCCCGTACCAGCTGGTAAATTTCAGTGATATGGATGAAGCAAGGAAATGGGTAGTTGAGATGCCAGCTTATGCAAAAGCATATTAATTTTTTGATAATTTGAGAACAATCATTCAAAAAAACAACAGGATAAAGGAGATTATTAAAATGGGAAAATTAAATGATAAAGTAGCATTAATAACTGGAGGAAATAGCGGAATTGGGCTAGCAACGGCAAAGCTGTTCGTGGCACAAGGTGCAAAGGTTGTGATTACGGGCCGAAACCAAGTCACTTTGAACGCTGCTATTGAAGAAATTGGTCCAGCAAATAGTGTAGCCGTTCAGGCGGATACTACGGATCCTGAACAAATGAAAAAAGCTGCTGTTGCAGCTGTGGAAGCATTCGGCGGATTGGATATTGTATTCGCTAATGCAGGTATTTCTGGCCATACTCCAGCAGGGGGGACGGAACTTTCTTTATTCGAGGAAATTCTGAAGGTAAATGTGACAGGCGTGTTTTTCACTGTACAATCTGCTTTGCCTTATTTGAGATCAGGAGGTTCGGTAATCTTAAATGGGTCTGTACTTGCTAATGCCGGAAGCCCTGGATGGTCTGCATATGCGGCAAGCAAAGGCGCGGTCGTCAGCATGGCACGAGTACTGGTTTCAGAATTGTCACCACGGGGCATACGGGTGAATACCTTGCTGCCTGGAGCAACTAGAACACCTATCTGGGGGCAACCCGAAGGCTTGGCCAAAATGGAATCTGCACTCACGCGGTCTATTCCTCTAGAACGGTTGGGAGAACCGAATGAGATCGCGAATGTAGCTTTGTTTCTTGCATCGGATGAATCTTCGTTTGTCCAAGGCGCAGAGATAAGTGTTGATGGCGGAGCGGGCTCTTCACCCTTTGGAGCACCTATTTATCGTTAAGTTGTTGGTATGATTATCTGCATTAATGCAATTGGCTTGAAACGCACAGACCGTTCTCTTTTTTTATAGAGGGAACGGTTTTTTTGTTGTTGTACCATTTCGATTTCATGAGGCACCGATATATCAGTGTTGTAGTAGTAAACACTGAGCTTAACTCTTAACTGTGATTCTTTCTGCCGTATTGGAGGAACCCGTTTCTGGACACACTGTTATAAGCAGGAATTTGGGAGGACAGCGATGCGCTCTATATTCAAACGAAATCAGGCCAATCACAAAACGAAGACAACAGAGCAGGCTTTCCTTAAACAGCAAGGCCCTAATCTGTCTAAACCAATCATGCTCGCGGAAACACTCGAGATAATCCGAAAAAACACGGGGAATAGCACCGATCTGATAATTAGACAATTTCAAATCGATACTGCCGATGCTTCGATTGATGCGGCTATCGTCTATTTGGACGGGATGGCTGATTCGACAACGATTATGGATTCTTTGCTGATTGATGGCAAAGAAACAGGTATTTACCGCGATGCAACGTCAGACAATCTCATACAAAAACTGAAGTCATCTCTACTTAAAGTAGGGGAAATCAAAACAATTACAGATATGGACAGCATACATATAGCTATTTTCTCAGGGGATGCGATCGTACTCATCGATGGAAGTGCGGAAAGCATTGCTGCCGGAGTCCGAAAATGGTCGGAGCGTGGAGTCACAGAGCCGCAATCACAGACTGTTATCCGTGGCCCTCGAGAAGGCTTCTCTGAATCAATACGGATCAATACGGCTCTCGTACGTAGAAAAATCAAAGATCCCAACTTGTGGCTCGAGACAAATCCGATTGGGAGGATCTCAAAAACGGACGTTGCCATTATGTTCATAAAAGGCATAGCGAACGAAAAGGTTGTCAATGAAGTAAAAATAAGACTAGCGCGAATAGATACCGACGCAATTTTGGAGAGTGGTTATATCGAGGAGTTCATACAAGATGATACCTACACGCCTTTTCCAACGATTTATAATACAGAGCGTCCTGATGTCGTCGCTGCAGGCTTGCTAGAGGGCCGTGTTGCCATTCTTGTAGACGGCACGCCGTTTGTATTGCTTGCGCCTGCTTTGTTCACGCAGTTTCTGCAAACGGCAGAGGACTATTATCAACGTGCAGATATTAGCTCCTTGCTGCGTATCCTTCGATTTGTTTCTTTATTCATCGCCTTATTTGCGCCATCCATCTATATTGCAATTACAACCTTCCATCAAGAAATGATTCCAACGCCGCTGTTGATTAACTTTGCTGCTCAGCGGGAAGGAATTCCGTTTCCTGCGTTTGTGGAAGCGATTCTAATGGAAGTGACGTTTGAGATTCTGAGAGAAGCAGGTGTTCGGATGCCAAGAGCAGTCGGACAAGCTGTTTCAATCGTTGGTGCATTGGTCATCGGGCAAGCAGCTGTGGAGGCAGGTCTTGTCGGTCCGACGATGGTCATTATTGTGTCAATTACGGCAATCTCTAACTTCGTAATCCCTTCCTACAGTTTAGGCATTTCGGTACGGATGATTCGATTTATTCTAATGATGCTTGCCGCGTCCTTTGGGTTATTCGGTATTCTTGTTGGTATTATTGCGCTTGTCCTGCATTTATGCAGCCTACGGTCATTTGGCATTCCGTACATGTCGCCATTCGGACCTCTCGATATGGAAGACCAGAATGATAATTTGATCCGCCTACCTCACTGGTTGCAGCATCGAAGACCTCGATACATAAGTCAAGGTAATGAGATACGAGAAAAGAGCACGCAGCCAAAACCACCAGAGCCCTAGGCAGCAAGAAGGAGGCATTGATTGATGAGCTTTCGAACAAAAGCGGCATGGCTGCTGCTTGTCGCGATCGAATTGTTTATACTGACCGGCTGCTGGAATCGAAGGGAGCTTAATGAATTGAGCATAGCGTCTGCCTTCGGATTTGATAAGAAGAAGGATCAATATCAGCTAACTGTTCAAGTGATCAATGCCAGTGAAATATCTGCAAATAAATCAGGCGGCAAACGATTACCAGTCATAACTCAGCAATTGGCAGGTGGAGCAACCATATTTGAATCAATGAGGGAGCTCACGAAAACAACACCACGTAAAATATACTCTTCACATATACGCATCGTTGTCATAGGAGAGAAGCTCGCACGAGAAGGTATTGCTCCGGTTCTAGATATACTCTCTAGGGATCATGAGCTTCGAACCGACTTTTATTTCATTATCGCTAAAGGTACGAAAGCTGAAGATATTCTCAAAGTTTTGACTCCACTGGAGAAAATACCATCCAATAAATTGTATTCCTCCCTTAATTCAGCTCAGAACAGCTGGGGGGTTACTTCCAAAATCGATCTGCATGAACTTATTTTTGATTTGGTGAGCAAAGGCAAGGACCCAGCGCTAGCTGCCATCAAAATAAGCGGCGATCCAAACATAGGTGAATCTCAGAAAAATCTGGACTCTGTTCATCCGCCAGTAACACAAGAGTACGACGGGATGGCTGTCTTTCATGAGGATCGTTTGGTTGGCTGGCTCAATCCTTTTGAGAGCAAAGGCTATAACTTTATTCGGGGGCAAATCAAAAGCACAATTGTTACCGTCGGTTGTCCCTCAGGCGGGAAGATTAGCATTGAATTATTAAGAGAAAATACAAAGGTAAAAGCGCGAGTGAATGATGGGAAATTGAATATGGAAGTCAAAATCCAAGCTGAGGGCAATATAGGCGAAGTTGCTTGCGGAAGCGAAGATATAGGCAATCCTGAGACCATTAAAAGGTTAGAATTAGCAGCAAACAAGGAAATAGAGCGAATGGCAACCGCTTCAATGACGAAAGCCAAACAATTAAAATCAGATATTTTCGGTTTTGGGAATGCGGTTCATCGTTCACATCGGCATTTGTGGTATCCACTGGAGAAGGAATGGGACGAGTATTTCGTTCATTTACCAGTGAATATTGAAGCTGAGTTGAGCATACGGCAAACAGGCTCAGTCGTTGAATCATTTTTGCGAAAAATGAAAGGAGATTGAGATGTGGATTATTATTGTCATCGTTGCAGTAGGTGTCATGGCAGCGCTGCAGCTCCCTTCATTAAACAAAAAAAAACTGCGAAAGGAGCGGACCGTTTACCTTCTGCTCCTATTTATTGCCTTTGTTTTGGCGTCGCTCGAAAGTTTGAGAATCAAAATTCCAAATCCGCTTGATGCCGTTACTATTGCAGTCAAGCCTATAACGATGGTGATTAACTATATCTTTCAATAGAGAAGCGGGAGGACCATATCATGCTGGAGAATGGGCAAATAAGCAGGCAACAGCTATTCATACTGGTCTTTTTGTTCAGCTTGGGAAGTGCGATTCTCATTGTACCGTCTGCCATGGCTTTGACTTCCAAGCAGGATAGCTGGATATCCGCACTCCTTGGCGTATTATTGGGAATGCTGCTGCTTGTCCTTTATCATTCGTTAGGTAAGTCCTTTCCAAATCAGAATCTGGTTCAATACAGTGAAATAATAGCGGGGAAGTTTGTTGGCCGATTGATTTCCTTTCTTTATTTGACCTTTTTCTTGCTGCTGTCTGCATTGGTGCTTCGCAACATAGGTGACTTTATGACGACGATTGTGATGCCGGAAACGCCTATTCAAGCGATTTTTATATTGTTTATGGTCATTATTGTAATGGGAGCAGGGTTAGGTCTTGAAGTAATAGGGCGCGCGGCGGAAATTTTTTTGCCTTGGATTTTATTGCTTCTATTCATTCTGATTGTTTTTATCATGCCTCAAATGGAAATGAATCGGTTATATCCGATATTTGAGGCTAGCGTCAAAGAAATGATTAAAGGAAGCCTTACGATTCTAGGCATTCCTTATTTGGAGCTTGTGATCTTCTTAATGATATTGCCCTATGTGAGGCGAACAAATAAGAGGGGCAATGCATTCCTATGGGGTGGCTTTCTCGGCGGGCTTGTATTATCAATCATTACCTTGCTTTGCATACTGGTGCTCGGTTGGGATTTCACTTCCAGGCATAGCTTTCCCAGCTATACGCTAGCAAAGAAAATTCAGGTCGGTGAGTTTCTTCAACGCATCGAGGTCATGATGGCTGTAATCTGGTTTCTAACTATTTTCTTTAAGCTTGTGCTTTGCTTTTATGCGGCAGGACTGGGGCTAGCTCAGCTGCTTCGGTTGCAAACCTACCGGCCATTACTGCCGCCGCTAGCATTAATTACGGTCGTACTTGCGCTCATCGTATATCCCAACAACGTATACTTCCGTTCATTTGCATCTCAAACCTGGTTTTCATATGCCTTAATTTTTGGATTCATTATTCCTATTACATTATTGGCTATTCATAAGCTAAAAAAGAATTAATCATACTCAAATACATAGCTGTCAAATTTTCTATTAATTCTCTCTATTATTTATGATATTATATTTGTTAGTTGATAGTGCTTAAGAACTATACAAATATTGTAAAAAGAGAGGAAAAATATTAAGAGATATGGTAAATCAATTGCTTATTCATCTTATTATCATATTGTTTCCGATCTTTATCCAACAGTTCTTTATGGTCCGCATAGCTAGAAGCAATATCATTTATCAAATTATAAACGGCTGCTTATTTGGATTATCAGCTGTATTGTGCATGGCATTCCCCGTTTCCGTTATCGATGGCTTTCAAAGTGATCTTAGATGCATTCCTTTAATTATTGCTTTTTTATACGGCTCCGGGAAATATTTGCCTGGACTTCTGGCTCTGACTGTCGGTGTATTGTACCGGCTATATGTTAATGGAGATGCTATGTATCTTGCAGTATTTTCTTTTCTGCTTAGTGTTGGTCCTGCCATTTTTTTTGCTAAATCATTTCTTAGTTATCACAAAGTCAAAAGAGTCGTTATATCTTTGATTTTAGCAGCAAATAGCTCGATTGTTTCGTTTGTGTTCCTTATTGTATATTTGAAGTCACGGCCATTGGATCTACATACGGAATCGCATAGCTTATGGATCATGACCATTCTAACGATAGCAACGTTAATTGGCATGGGAATCTCATCTATGCTCAAAGAGCACCTCATTGAAACGGCCTATTTGAAGCTTGAGCTGGAGCGAAGCGAGAAGCTCAAAATCGTCAGTCAAATCGCAGCATCCGTCGCGCACGAGGTACGCAATCCGTTAACGGTAGTAAAAGGTTTTTTGCAGCTGCTGCAGGAATCGGTGGACGATAAGAAAAAAGATTATTTGAAAATCGCTCTTGCTGAGCTTGAACGGGCCGAATACATTATTACGGATTATTTAAATTTGGCGAAGCCTCAAGCAGACCAGCTTGAACTGGTAGAGGTTCCAACTTTTCTTGGCGGCACACTTGATATTATGAACTCATATGGATTAATTCAGAATGTTCAAATTCATCTTAACTGCAACCAAACCGATTTATATGTTAGAACGGACAAGCCGCGGCTATCTCAGGTTATCTTGAACTTAATCAAAAATGGCGTGGAAGCGATTCCGGAAACAGGAGAGGTGACTGTAAATGCCTATTACCGGAATGAAGAGATCTATATTGAAATCATTGACACGGGAAAAGGGATGTCCAAGGAAGACTTAAGTCAGATTGGGACAGCTTTCTTTACGACGAAGGATACAGGAACAGGACTTGGCATTCTCGTAACCATACGAATTATTGAAGCGCTCCACGGTAAAATCTCATTTGAAAGCGAGCTAGGCAAAGGAACGAAGGTTACTCTTCGTTTTCCAGCAGCCGAGTCCCAGCAGTCATTCTAATCATACTAAAAGGCTGCACGCTATTGCGTGCAGCCTTTCTACTGTCTTTACTCCGTGATTAAAGAGCGCCGCTAAAGGCAATAGTTCATGTATAACAGCTTGGAGTTGACTACGAAAAGCAAAACAACCTCTGACAATGGATTAGCGGCTTTCCCATTATTTATTTCGCAGCATCATCGTCCATAGCTCAGCGCTTTCATAGCCTAATCGCCAAGCAGCGACACCGGCTAGGTCATAACTCTTTGCCATATCAATTCTTGCCTTGACGGTGGATTCGGTTTCTGCCCAGAACATATACGTAAATCCATCTTTGACATATTTATATTTCATTTGGCCTGATTCCGAATCAAATACGCCCTGCGCATTTGTGTCAGCAATCAGCTTAGGCAGCTCTTTCATCACAACAGCGCGGTTTCCGACAAGTTTATTTTGGCTATCAAGCTTCCATTCCCTAACATAAAACGGTATGCCTAGCATAAGCTTGCTGCGAGGGATGCCATAGCTTAGAAATTGCTTTATGCCTTCTTCCGCCCATTTTAGCCCAGCGACGGAACCGGGTGTGGTACTCCCGCTCCAATGCTCGTCGTATGCCATAATGATGATGGCATCGACAACGGTTGACAGCGCAGCGTGGTCATAGGCCGTAGCGTGATTCCAGCTCAAGCTGCCGCGCGGCAAATCGATGGATATTTGCATGTTTTTGGCATGAATAGCTTTGGCAAACGCGGTAACAAAGCTTGTATAGGCTGCTCGGTCACTGCCTGCAACCTCTTCGAAATCAAGGTTTATCCCGGCTGCCCCAAGCTGAACAAGTCTTGTCGTAATACTCGCAATAAATTTCTGTTGTGCCGCTTTGTTAAGCAGGAAAGCAGTTGTCATTTTTTTGTCAAACTGGTTGTGAACGAGTGGCATCACCTTTATCGCTTGTGCCTTCAATGTATTTGCCACAGCTAAATCCGATGTATCTGTCAGTGTTCCATCCGCAGAAGCAAGCTCGAACCAGGTTGGCGAATCGATCGATAAGCCTTGTGTATTCGCTGCATGTTGTAATACGGTTGCGCTAGACGCACTGCCGTTCCAGCCCATATAGGCGAGTTTTTTAGCGTTGCTCCAAATGCTGCGGCCGTCGCTCGTTCTTATCATTGCATTCGAGTATGCCTTGGCATACGCCATCGCACTTTTTCGCGCATTAAAGGATTTTAGCGGATTCGCGCCTTGATATACGGAAAGATACGGGACGCCTGACCAATAAACGTTTCCATTGTAAATGACCTCGGCATTTGGTATTTTTTTGGCTGTTTGAACTGCCTCATCAATGTTTATTGCGGCTTCGATGAGCTGGCCTTTTTGTACGATCCGATAGGCAGGTACGTTCGAATGTGCGATTTTTCCTGTTTTTGTATTCAGCACCTCGCTCCCAGCAATGGAAGCAGCAGCATTTATCGCATCATAAAGAAAAGCGTAAAGCGGCTTGTCCTGTAGTGAATCGCCGCCAAGTGTCAGTTGGTAGATGGCAGCAGCTTCGCGCTGCGCTTTAATTTGAGCTGCTGAGAGGTTGCTCCACACCCATTTGTTAGAAGTGAGATCGATGATATGCGAGTTTCCCCATTTTTTAGCTTCCTGCTTGGCAGCTTCAAGGGAGGTAAAGGACCAAGCATCTTTCGTGTTATCGCCTTGAAATAATTTGAACTTAGCATAAGAATGATAGCTCCAGCCAATATTCTCTAAATCGCGTATATGAACGTTGCGAAGCTTCTTAGCTGTAGATAAGGCGAGTGCGTAAGAGGCGAATTCCCATTTGGGATTGGATTGGCCATTCTGATACACTTTAAAACGCGGGAAGTTATCCCACACCCAAGTACGGTTGGCGATCTTTTCTACATGGCTGTAGCTGAATTTGCCTGCATAAACTACCGCTTGTGCTTCTCCAGAAAATTCACGCAGAGCTTGGTCATTCTGATAAACGCGATACTTTGTCATCTGTGAAACGGCAGCGCTGGTAAGATCTGATGCCGCTTGCAGCACATACTGACTGAATAATAGCAGCAATAACGCCGTGCAAAGTTTCTTTCTCATAAGCTAGCAACATTCACTCCTCTCAGGGTCAAGTGTTTAGACGCAAGAAGAGTACAGAGGTTTCTCAAATTTAGTGATTATTTCTCTAGTAATGATTAGGAGACTTGATCATGGGGGGAAGAACACAAAAAAACATCCAGCAGCTGTTTATCTTTCGATAATACGAGCTTCTGGATGCTTGAATCTACTCGACTGCGATATCAGCCCAAAACTCCTCGTCTGCATCCAATGTGATGCCGGAGCGGAATACGCGTATCTGATATTGCTTGTAAATATATTGTTCAATTGCCTCGAGAATATTTGCTTCAATAATATATTGGCTGCGTCCATTTACCCAAACCTCAGCCGTGAAACCATATTCTTCTTCCCAAGATAGCTGTACCTCTACGTCTGTGGGGTTAACGCCTCTGCGATCAGCCATGTTTAAGCAGATGGCGTTTATAATTTCATCCGTATAAATGCGCACCGTTAGTAAGGTCTCCGACGATCTGGCGGGGTGCGTTTGCTTTTCAAGTATACAAATGCTACGCGAATGAGCAAGATGACCGCGAATATCGCAAGCAAATTAATCATTAGACCAAGTATATTACCGAAAGCGCCCATTCCGGCAAACAAGCTTCCGAACATCAAGCCTGCCAAACCACCGATCATTAAGCCTTTCATTAAACTGCCTCCGCCAAAAAATCCTGGCTTTGTCGTACCGGCTGTTGTGCCTGCTTTGGTACCGGGATTCGTCTGGTTGACATTTTCCGATTTTTTCGGGTTTTGCGTAACGCTTTGTTTCGGTGATTTAATGCCCCCGCCCCGTGGTTTTGCATCAGCGTGCTGTCCGAAGCCTAGTGTCAAGAATAGCGCGAACGCCAGCATGACCATAAATCCTTTTTTCATCTGTCTGTTCTCCTCCTGATTTCTTGGATATATCGATTGATATAGAAATAGAATACGGCTAAAATAGACGAAGGTTTCATTTCTCCACTTAGGATTGGTTTAAATGTATGAAAGTATAAGCGACATATGCTAATATTTTTAAAAAGATCGTCATCGACATAAAGACTTCGCAAGTTGGTAGAGGAGGCAGCTATGCATACATTTCCTAAATCGTATATTGATTATCTCGTGGAGTTCCATGGATCAAGGGATTACTTTGAATGTCATGAGCTGCTTGAAGAATATTGGAAAGAACATCCGGAAGACCCGCTTGAGCAGACATGGGTCGGACTGATTCAGTTAGCAGTAGGGCAATATCATGAACGAAGAGGAAATTTGCGAGGCGCGGAGAAAATGCTTCAGCAAGCCGAAAAGAAGCTATCCAATGCTCCATTAGACAACCTCGGAATTGAATGGGTAAGCTTGCAGCGGCAATTAAGTACGAAGTTGGCTCAATTGACGCAGAAATCCGTTCAACCGTATATAGACATTGATTTTCATTTAACCAACGAAGAGTTGAAAACAGCATGTGCAGCAGCTTGCGCGAAGCGCGGGTTTATATGGGGAACGCCGAGCCCGATGCAGGACGAGTCCATTATTCATCGGCATACAAAGCGGGACAGGTCAGATGTGATTGCTGCTAGGCAACATGCCTTACTAGCAAAAAAAAGAGAGCGTAATGGCATGTAATTCGTTGCCTTTATGCTCTCTTTCAATAAGATTAGGCTTGCTGATAAGCACCATCCACTAATTCGAGCTCGCCCGTTTCAGAATCGATGATCAGTCCGTGCACGAGAATATTAGCAGGAAGGAGAGGGTGATTGCGAATAATGCTGACGCTGTTAATGACACTGTCGCGTACATTATCGAATCCGGTTAGCCATCGCATTAGATTAAGGCCGGAATGCTTTAACGTCGTGATCGTTTCGGTTGAAACGCCGCGCTCTTCCATATGCTGAATAATTAGCTCGGGATTGAGTCCAGTCATCCCGCAATTATTGTGTCCGATTACGAATACCTCGTCAGCCTGCAGCTCATATAATGCGACTAAAATACTGCGCATGATATTTCCGAAGGGCTGTGTTACGATTGCGCCTGCGTTTTTAATGATTTTGGCGTCGCCGTTTTTGAGATTCATCGCTTTCGGCAGCATTTCAGTAAGCCTGGTATCCATGCAGGTTACAATAACCATCCGTTTGTTCGGATATTTGCTGGTTGAATATTTCTCATATTCGCGGCTTTCAACGAATAGCTTGTTATCGGATAGAATATCGTCGAGTTTGCTCACGCTGCACTTCCTTTTGTTAGAAAACGAAGATTGGTTGTATAAATTTGGCTGTCGCTTTTGAGGGAGAAGCTGTCTCGTGCCTCATCATAATCAACGCGCATTTGGGACTCATAATAAACTTCATGCCGTGGCTCATAATAAAAGGTGAACGGTTCTCCTTGAGCACGTTTGTCATCAACGGAGGGTTCTGAAATCAGTTGAAGAGCAGGCACACCGCTTACGACGCAGCCGCACCCTTCTGTATCATGAAGAAGCTTAAGCTCAGTTGTTCCATCTGTTAAATAGGGAGATAACCGATCTACTGCTGCTTTCGAGAAAATAATATGCATAATGGTTTCCTCTCTTTCTCTCTATTGCACTGTATGACGAGCGGGTTTAAGATGATTATAAGGATTGCAATACGTAAGATCAAGTGAAGTTCCAATGAAGAACAGGCAATGACAAACCGCAATTTCAGAAATCGGAAAGGTGGAATTAAGATGACAAATCAATCAAACATGGCCTTGCAAAGCTTCAAGGAAACGATCCGAAAAATAAAAAGCTATGAAGAAGCACTTGGAGTTCTATATTGGGATTTGCGGACAGGCGCTCCTCGCAAGGGCATGGATAATCGATCAGAAGTGATCGGGGCATTATCCGCGGACCAATTCAAGCTGTCAACGTCACCAGAGCTTGGAGACTGGATATCTACACTTGAGGAAACGTCGGTATACGCTGGATTAACGGAAAGGGAGCAGCGTTTGGTATCCGAGACTCGCAAAGAATACGACCGCAGTGTCAAAATACCGCCAAAGCTTTATCAGGAGTATGTGGTGCTAGCTTCACAGTCCGAGTCCAAGTGGGAGGAAGCGAAAGAAAACAACGATTATGCGGGCTTCCAGCCATATTTGGAGAAAGTGATCAGCTATACCAATCAGTTCATTGATCTATGGGGGCCGAAAACGACTCGTTATGATACGCTGCTCGATCAATATGAGCCAGGCATGACCGTTGCGGAACTTGACCATGTTTTTGGCGGGTTGCGTTCGCAGCTGGTACCTTTAGCGGCTGCCATCGCTCATTCACCGCACCAGCCGGATACAGCATTTTTAAAACAAAATTACGATAAAGAAGCGCAAAAAGCGTTCAGCTTATACATATTGGAGCAAATGGGCTATAACTTCGAAGCGGGACGCCTGGATGAAAGCACCCATCCATTTGCTACCGGACTTAGTCCCGGCGATGTACGGATTACAACGCGATATCTCGAAAATGACGTAACAAGTGCCTTGTTTGGCACGATTCATGAAGGCGGTCACGCTTTATATGAACAGAATATTATGGAAGAGCTCATTGGTACAACGCTATGTACGGGAACTTCCATGGGGATACATGAGTCGCAGTCGCGTTTCTGGGAAAACGTGATCGGACGCAGCAGACCATTCTGGGATCGCTATTTCGGCGAGTTGCAAAAAAGGTTCCCCGGTCAGCTCGATGTGAGCGTGGATCAGTTCTACAGAGGGAACAACGTCGTTCAGCCTTCTTTGATACGCATCGAAGCGGATGAGCTTACTTACAACCTGCATATCATTATCCGGTACGAGATGGAGAAGCTCATTTTTAACGGTGGAGCCAAAGCCGCAGATCTTCCAGCCATATGGAATGATAAATATAAAGAGTACTTAGGCATAACACCGCCAAACGATGCGGAAGGCGTGCTTCAGGATGTTCATTGGTCTGGCGGAGCATTCGGATACTTCCCATCGTACTCGCTTGGAAATATGTATGCGGCACAAATCGCTGATACGATGGAGCGCGAGCTGGATGGCTTCTGGTCAAACGTCGGAAACGGCAACCTGCTGCCAATCAAAGAATGGCTGACCGAGCGCATTTATAAATACGGGAAACTAAGAACGCCTTCTGAGCTTATCCAGAGCGTGACAGGCAAGCCGCTGGATCCTCAGCATTTGGTGACCTATTTGACACGGAAGTATACGGATATTTACAAGTTATAGTACTTAACATTGCGAAGAGGAAGGCTGTCCCATCGTTACGACGATGCCGGACAGCCTTCTTTTTGTGTGCCTATTCACCGTCGCCCTCTTTGTCGCATAGGCTGGAGTACATTTATTAAACGCGATTGCGCAGGAGGGACTCACGGATGAACAGACGTATGGTCATGTCGCTGCTGCTAGCAGCAGCACTTGTAATGACAGCTGTATTGGCAGGCTGTGGCAATAAGGATTCCGACAAGGTGAAGGTGAGAATTGGAGAAGTCACACGCTCTTTGTTCTATGCGCCGCAATATGTGGCGATAGAGAAGGGTTATTTTGAAGAAGAAGGGCTTGACGTTGAGCTGACGACGACGCCTGGAGGCGATAAAACGATGACCGCGCTGCTGTCAAATGCCATTGATGTTGCGCTAGTGGGCTCAGAAACGTCTATTTATGTGTATCAACAAGGGACGGACGATCCCATTATCAACTTCGCACAGCTGACACAGACCGATGGAACTTTTCTGGTTGCAAGAGAAGCAGCAGAAAACTTTGATTGGAACGCGTTGAAAGGTTCTGTGTTTTTGGGACAAAGAAAGGGAGGCATGCCCCAGATGGCTGGTGAATTCGCACTTAAGAAACTGGGCATCGACCCCCAAGCTGATTTGGAGCTTATTCAAAACGTAGACTTCGCGAATATACCGGCTGCTTTCGCTTCTGGCACGGGCGACTTTGTTCAACTGTTCGAGCCGACAGCTTCGATATTTGAAAAAGAAGGCAAAGGACATGTCGTAGCATCATTTGGCGCTGAAAGCGGACATCTTCCTTATACCGTATTTATGGCTAAACAAAGCTATATCAACAAAAACGATAAAACGGTGCAAGCATTTACGAATGCCATCCATAAAGCGCAGCTCTGGGTACAGAGCAGCACCGCCGAAGCGATTACGGACGTCGTATTGCCTTATTTCGAAAATGTGGACCGCGATATTCTCATCAGCTCGATCGATCGCTATCAAAAGCAAGGCTCTTTCGCTGTTGATCCTGTGATTGATGAAGCAGAGTGGAACAACTTGCTTGATGTGATTACGTCCGCGGGCGAACTGGAAAAACGTACCGAGCACAGTGAGCTAGTGAATACGACCTTCGCTGAGAAGTCGATAGAAGCAGTCAAATAAATGATTCCGCAGGAATGGGAGGCTTGAGCATGAAACAAGAAACGGTGCTTGAGCTGCAGCAGCTGACCCATGTATACGTGAATGATAAGGGAGCCTCGCTGGCCATTGAGCATATTAATCTCAAGGTAGAGCGCGGTGAGTTCGTGAGCTTAGTCGGACCGAGCGGGTGTGGCAAGACAACCGTGCTAAGCTTGCTTGCGGGCTTGTTTCCCCCTACCAAAGGGCAAGTATTGTTAAATGGAGATCAGGTTTCAGGACCTTCCTCTAAGGTAGGCTACATGCTGCAGCAGGATTATTTGTTTCCATGGCGTTCAATAAAAGAAAATGCGGCAATCGGCCTGGAGATAAACGATCGGAAAACAGAGAAGGGCTTGCAATATGTGGATGAATTGCTTGAAGAGCTCGGCTTGCCGGATTCTGGCCGCAAATATCCACAGGAGCTGTCCGGAGGGATGCGGCAGCGAGTTGCATTGGCTAGGACGCTTGCTACGGAGCCCGAGGTATTGCTGTTGGATGAACCGTTCTCAGCGCTTGATCTGCACATCAAGCTCCAGCTTGAGGATCTCGTCCACCAGACGCTCAAGCGACTAGGCAAAACAGCGGTGCTCGTCACTCACGATCTGGCTGAAGCAGTCGCGATGAGCGACCGTGTTATCGTGCTTGGCCGCAATCCAGGCTATATTCGCAGCGAGCTTGCGATACCGGATGACATTCGTCTTGCCTCACCGATGGCTGCACGCAAGCATCCAGGCTTTCAGGGGCTTTTCGAGCGACTCTGGACAGAGCTGGATCGGGATGAGAATGAAGGGGGTTCGCCAGGTGGACGATCGCAATAAATCGGGCAAGCACGAGAACGCATCGCCTGTCATTCCGGGCAGCTCCAAAGTGGAAGATGGCAGACGCTTCTGGCTGAGCGAGCTTCATAATCGGTTTAAGCAGCAGAAGCGCAAGGTTACCGCTGCAGTCATTTCGACACAAGCCGTGCTGCTGTTGATCTTTGTCGGTTTGTGGGAAGCGGCAGGGCGCAATGATTGGATAGATCCGTTACTATTTAGTTATCCTTCCAAAATGTTCATGCAGCTATGGAAGACGATGTCTGACGGTTCGATTTGGCCGCATGTCGGAATGACCGTAACCGAGACGATTGTGGGCTTTGTTCTTGGAACCTTGCTAGGTACGGCATTAGCTGCGACCCTATGGTGGTTCCCGTTTCTGTCACGCGTATTCGATCCTTATTTAGTCGTGCTGAACAGCATGCCCAAGGTTGCACTCGGACCGATCTTTATCGTAGGACTTGGCCCTGGTTTTATGTCGATCGTTGCGATTACCTTGTCGGTGACAGTCATCATTACGACATTGAATATTTACAATCGGTTTCGAGAAATCGACACGGGGTACATTAAAGTCGTCAGGCTTTTCGGGGCATCGCGTTTTCAATTATTCAAGCTGGTCATCTTGCCTGCTTCCTTCCCTGTTATCATCTCCACGTTGAAGGTGAATGTAGGGTTAGCTTGGATTGGCGTCATCGTTGGGGAGTTTCTCGTTGCAAAGCTTGGACTAGGTTACTTGATCATATACGGATTTCAAGTGTTTAACTTCACGCTTGTGTTATCCAGCTTGATTGTAATTGCCGTTGTTGCGACCATTATGTACCAACTCGTCGCGGCACTTGAAAGAAAGTTGACGGCAGGCTGGCGTGAACGGTAGGATGTAGACATAAATCCTACTGTATTCGAGGTAATTTTCATGGGCATTCGTATCATTAAAACGGCATTAGCCGCCATCGCAGCTATTTACACCGCTGTATATTTAGGGCTGGAGCCGCCGCTCGGCGCCGGGATTCTTGCCATACTCGGCGTCGAAGTGACGCGGATGAAAGGGCTGAAAAGCGCCTTTGTTCGGTTCGTAGCCTCTGTGCTTGGACTTTTTTTCGCATCGCTCGTCTTTTCCTTGCTCGGCTTTCATATCTGGGCAGTGGCCATCTTTATTCTCATCACGTTTCCGGTGCTGTCGCGATTCCAGCTTAAAGATGGCATCGTGACAAGCTCGGTTATCGTTTTCCATTTGTTTAATCATGGAGAAGTGACGACGGATATAATCGGCAATGAAATTTTGCTATTGTTCGCGGGCTTAGGCTGGGCGACGGTTGTGAACATCATTTATATGCCGAAGGATGAGCATCGGCTTAGTTATTATCGAGCTTCTATCGAGCAGTGTTTGGGAGTCATGTTTCAAGAGATGGCGATCACGCTCCGCAATCCAACGCATGTGTGGAATGGCGGCGAGATTCTGGAAGCATTCACCGCGATTGAGGAAGGTGCGCTGCGTTCAGTACGCAATCGGGAGAACAGACTTTGGGGGCAAGAGCATTACTGGTCCAGCTATTTCGAGATGAGACGGCAGCAGCTGGAGTCGGTGCAGCAGATGCTGGTAGAGCTGGCATTTGTATATCAGAAATTCCCGCAGGCAGTCATGATCGCGGATTTGCTCGACCAGCTTTCAAGCGACGTGAAGTCGGATGTGTACCAAGGTACCGTCGAGGAGCGTCTAAGCGAGCTGTCCCAGCTATTCCGTGCGATGGAGCTTCCGAAAACGCGTGAGGAGTTCGAGATAAGGGCATCGCTGCTTATGCTGCTGCGAGAGCTGGAGCGGTATTTGGGGATTGCGAAGCGGCTTAAAAAAAGAAAAGTCATGTTGTCCGAACTTCAGCCATAGAATGTAAAGGGAAAAATTCGTTGCGATGCAAGCGTAAACGGCTGTGACGACATTTGGTGGCATAGCTTTCGTTTCGCGAAAAAATACAAGGCAAGTTATAGGGCAAAACCTATAAGCTCTTGCATTTCAAGCGTAAACGGCTGTGACGACAAATGGAGGTACAGCTTTCGTTTCGCGTAGAAATACAAGGCAAGTTATAGGACAAAACCTATACGCTCTTGCATTTTAAGCGTAAACGGCTGTGACGACAAATGGAGGCATAGCTTTCGTTTCGCGAAGAAATACAAGCGAAGCTATAGGAAGATTCCTATAAGCCTTGCATTTCAAGCGTAAACGGCTGTGCTTTCATTTCGGTGCAGGCAGCGTTTTGCTGAGAAATATAAGCATCATTATAAGTAGGAGACTTATTTATCCTTATATTTCACTGCGTATCGGCTATTTCCGACCTCGGGCGGCCTAGCAAACGTTTCGCTGCGAACGATATGGATGCCAATAAGTATAAAACTTATATAATCTTATATTTCGAGAAAATAAACAGTCACCCTAGACGAATGTCCTGCATACACTTTAAATGAATGATTGTATGGAGGAGGTTAAATCAATGACTATTGCAGATAAGCAGCTCCAGTACAGAGAAATAATTACGAAGGCTGTCTGCGGCAAAGGTCGTAAGTTTTCCACTGTAACCCATACCGTAACGCCGCCTCATAATCCGACGAGTATTCTCGGAGCATGGATAATCAACCATCAATATGAAGCGGTTCGTTCGGGCGACGGCATTGAGGTAATTGGTACTTACGATATCAACATTTGGTATTCGTACAGCAAAAACTCGCAAACAGACGTAGCTAAGGAATCCGTGCATTACGTTGAGCATGTCAATCTATCCTATGTAGATCCTAAGCACCGTCCATCTACTGTGGAAGTGTCTGCCGACGTCATCCAGGAGCCGAACTGTATCGAAGCGAATATTTCTTCGAACGGCTCGAGCGTCGTGATTCGTGTAGAGCGTGAGTTTTCGGTGGAGTTAGTCGCCGAGACTAAAGTTTGTGTAGCGGTTCTTCCAGGCGGTTGCGGCGACCTGGACGGCAAGGATTTGGAATTCAGCCTCGGCGATAATGATTATGAGGATTTGGATCCGGATTTGCTGGACGACGAGCTGTAAGCAAGCCGGGAAGCTTTGCTGTCAGGGTATCATATGCTGCGGGAGCAGCAAATTCGAGGGCGAAAGCCCTCTTTTTTTTGGAAATATTTAAAGCTCCAAAAAAGCCCAATAAATGATCGTTAAAGGCGGGAAGAGGAATGGCTTCGACATGGGTATGGCGAGGCAGCTACGACCGACTTGAAAAAGTAGAAGTGAACCGTGAAAAAAAACACCTATCAGGCGAGCGCAACGGACAGCCGCTTCATGCCGGGTCATGGTCGGAGGTAAAGCCCGGCGACGCCGTAGTTGCATGGTCGGAAAGACGTTCGATTGATGCGAACAGATTCAAAGGTGCGTGGGTACTAAACCTAAAAGGATATCATGCGTCATCTCTTCCATACGCTGAAAAGGAGAGGATCTGGCGACGTGCAGGATTGTCTGGAGGATCGCCCTTAGAGAGCGAGCGTTTATTCCGTGTATGCATCTTGCATCTTGAGCCTGTGGAATTGCAGCGAATCGATGCGTCAGGGAGAGCGATGCAAGGTAAGCCGCTGCTCCAAGGTAACGCAGGAGCCTGGCCGGATGATCCGGCGCTGCGGAGAGTGGTGCGGACCGCGGTGGCAGCGCTGTATGCGCTCGGACTCGATATCGGTGAGGCCGAGATAGGTCTAGGCGGGGACGGGCGTACTGCCGTCCGCGATGTTTGGCCGATGCTGAGGGATACGAGGCAGGAGGCTGCGGTGCTGCGACGATTCGCCGCATGGCATGCAGCGGCGGGAGCGGGGGCTGCGGATCGGCAGCTGCTTATTGGCGCCGATCCGGAGTTTGTGCTGGTGACGCCGGAAGGGAAGATCGCTTCGGCGTCACGGTTTTTTGGAGCTGGCGTCGGCGGGGCAGCCGGGGCCGACGCTTTGCTCGTAGGGCGACGGCTGCTTTATCCCGTCGCCGAGCTGCGGCCCGAGCCGGCCGAAGACCCGGCCGCGCTAGCCGCCAACGTGCGGCGCCTGCTGCTTCGCGCCGCAGAGCGCATCAGCGACCCTGCCTTGCGCTGGGCCGCCGGAGCAATGCCCGTGCCGGGGCTAGCGCTCGGCGGGCACATACACCTCAGCGGAGCGCCGCTGACAAGCCGCTTGCTCCGCCTGCTCGACAGCTACGCGGCGTTCCCGCTTGCGCTGGTTGAGGACCCCGCCGGGCGGGCCCGCCGTCCCCGCTATGGCATGCTCGGGGATTTTCGCCTTCAGCCGCATGGCGGGTTCGAATACCGGACGCTGCCGAGCTGGCTCGTATCGCCGGCAGCTGCCAAAGCTGCTTTCGCGCTTGTGCTCCTTTGCGCGCGAGAAGCGCATAATCTCTCGTACATTCCTGCTCTTGACGAGCGGTATGTGGAAGCCTATTATAGCGGTGACCGCACGGAGCTGGCCAGTTGCTTGGACCAAGCAGCAGGCCAGCTTGGGGCAACTGCATGCTATGCTGCATATGCTTCGTACATTGAGCCGCTGCTCGACGCAGCTAGGCGCGGAATGACATGGGACGAGAGCGCAGACCTGCGCGTCAAATGGCGAATGCCGCATTGAGGCCCCGTTGGCTGATACTCAAGTACCTCTACATCACAATCTCAATAATTCTAATCCTTATCCTTATCTGTTGCAGCATCCTTGCAATCACGTTCCATTAACAAAAAAGATTATCCCTGCAAACGCTCACCACAGCGCGCACGCATGGATAATTTTTTTTTTGTTAGTCATTGGGTTTCATTCCTTATTTGCTTCGCTTATGGCGCACATCTGTTCCGCTTGTTATAATAGATATCTGATGTTTTCTGGTTAGCCAGCAATGTTTCATTCGCTTTACTTCTGTTTTTATAGATTTGTTGACGTTTTTGAGGGGGATCGGAATGGCTGGATATACGCCGATGATTTTACAATACTTAGCAATAAAAGAAGAAGCGAAGGATGCTTTTTTGTTTTTTCGCTTAGGTGATTTTTATGAGATGTTTTTTGATGACGCAATCGCCGCGTCACGCGAGCTGGAAATTACACTGACAGGCCGCGAGGGCGGTGGCGAGCAAAAAATACCGATGTGCGGTGTGCCGTACCATTCCGCTGAAAACTATATTAGCCGTCTCGTCGATAAGGGCTACAAAGTTGCAATCTGCGAGCAGGTCGAGGATCCTGCGGCAGCCAAAGGCGTCGTACGCCGTGAAATCGTTCGGATCATTACGCCGGGTACAGTCATGGAAACGAAAGCGCTGGATGGCACTTCCAACAATTTTATCGCTGCAATCGTACGTGTTGGCGGCATATTGGGTTTATCTGCCTGTGATTTGTCAACTGGAGAATTTTATGTGACATCGTTCCCGGAAAACCTGGAGGCGCTAATCGATGAGATAAACGTGTATCAGCCATCCGAGCTGGTTGGCGACGAGGAGCTGCTCGTCCGTATTCAAGCAGCGGCGGTATGGAATAGGCAGCTTTTGCTTACGGCGCGCGAACCGATGGCAGCAGATAAGCTTCTGGAGCAATTCGGCGAAGCTGAAATTGCCAAAGTGAAAGGTGCGCGGCTGCAGGCGGTAAGTGTTCTGACAGGTTATTTGGAGGAAACCCAAAAACGTTCACTCGGACATGTGCGCACCATATCGAGCTACGAACCAAACCAGTTTATGATTTTGGATCACTATACAAGAAGAAACCTGGAGCTGACCGAGACGGTGCGGGACCGCAGCAAAAAAGGCTCGCTACTCTGGCTGCTGGATCGTACGCAAACCTCGATGGGCGCAAGGCTGCTGCGCCGCTGGATCGATAAGCCGCTGCTAAGCAGCATTGCGGTGGAGGCGCGCCTGGATGCGGTAGAAACCTTGTATCTCAACCTGATTCTAAGAGACGACATCCGTTCGGAGCTGCAGCCGATTTATGATTTGGAGAGATTGGTCGGCAGAGTGGCGTTCGGCAGCGCGAACGGCCGGGATTTGAACGCACTTCGCAGCTCCCTGCGCCGCATTCCCCAGCTCACAGAGCTTTGCGAGCATTCGGGCTCTGACGTCCTGAAGGCACTTGTTGATGGTACTGACAATTGCTCTGATCTTGCGGATCTCATTGAAACGGTGCTCGTTGACGAGCCTCCTGTGACGATTAAAGAAGGCGGATTAATCCGCGCAGGGTACGATGCCTATTTGGACCAACTGCGCGAAGCAAGCACCAATGGGAAGAAATGGCTGGCTGAGCTTGAACGCCAAGAGCGAGAAGCTACTGGAATCAAAAATTTGAAAATCGGTTATAACCGCATTTTTGGTTATTATTTAGAAGTTTCCAAAGGCAATTTGTCTTCACTTCCAGAAGGAAGATATGAACGCAAGCAAACACTCGCGAATGCGGAACGGTTCGTGACGCCAGAGCTCAAGGAAAAGGAAAAGCTGATTCTGGAAGCTGAAGACAAAATGGTTGATTTGGAATACGAGCGTTTCATCGAGCTGCGCGACCATCTGTCTCTTCATTTACACCGGCTTCAAAAAGCAGCTGCGATTATTGCCGAGCTTGATGTTTATCAGTCGCTTGCAACGGTCAGCGCTGAACGCCGCTTCTCCCGTCCCAAAGTGACCGAAGGCTATAATCTTCATATCGAGGACGGCAAGCATCCAGTCGTGGAAGCGATGATGGATGGCATTCCATTCATATCGAACGGAACGGCGCTTCATAAGGACGAGCAGTGGATGCTCCTTATTACCGGTCCGAACATGGCCGGCAAAAGCACTTATATGCGCCAAGTCGCTCTTATTTGCATCATGGCTCAGATTGGCTGCTTCGTCCCGGCTAAATCTGCGGAGATCCCTCTGATTGACCGTATTTTCACGCGTATCGGTGCAGCCGACGATCTGATCGGCGGGCAAAGCACCTTTATGGTTGAAATGAAAGATATACAAATCATGACCGACAAAGCGACTGCTAACAGTCTCGTCATTATCGATGAGCTTGGCCGCGGTACTTCTACAGGTGAAGGAATGGCAATCGCTCAAGCTGTTATTGAATATGTGCACCATCATATCGGTTGCAAGGCGCTTGTTTCTACTCATTTCCATGAGCTTGCGCATCTTGAGGAATCCTTGCCATCTCTTGCCAACGGGCGTATGGCCGTCGAGGAAAGCGGCGATAATGTAACCTTCTTAAGAAAATTGATTGCCGGAGCCGCGAGCACCAGCTATGGTATTTATTGCGCTCAGCTCGCTGGCTTGCCTGAATCCATTATAGGCAGGGCGTATGAGCTGCTGGATGAAACGCTGGACGGAGATTCAACAAAGCCTGCTCCAACTATGAATACCTTGGCTTATACACAGTCCGCTCCCGCGGCAGAAGTAGTTAAGGAGGCTGTACAGCCGAAGGGAATCGTACAGCTTTCGATTTTTGATGAGCCAGCAGCAGCAAACGAGGCTGAGCCGGCTCGGAAGAAAGCGAGTCCGAAAGCCGAGCAGCTCGCCGAGCAGCTGCGTAAGCTGGATCTGTTTAATCTCACGCCGATGCAAGCCATGCAATGGCTGAATGATATGAAGAGCAAACTGAACCATTAACAAGCGGAAGGAGGTTTGTGATCGCTATGGGAAAAATCAAAGTGCTGGACGAGCAGCTTGCCAACCAAATCGCAGCAGGCGAGGTTGTCGAACGACCTGCTTCGGTCGTGAAGGAGCTCATTGAGAATGCGGTCGATGCAGGCAGCACGACTATCGATATCTCGATTGAAGAAGGCGGCTTGACGCTTATTAAGGTCATTGACAACGGTTATGGTATCGAGGCTTCCGATATTGTGACTGCGTTTCAACGGCATGCGACAAGCAAAATCTCCACGAGCAGCGACCTCTTTCGAATTGCAAGTCTGGGATTCCGCGGCGAGGCGCTTCCAAGTATCGCTGCGGTCTCGCGGTTGCAATGCACGTCTTCCGACACCGCTACGGGTCTGGCCCGCCGCATCGTGATTGAAGGTGGCAAGGTTACGATTGATGAACCGGCCAACGCCCCGCAAGGAACAGAAATGACGGTTCGCGATTTATTTTACAATACGCCAGCGCGACTCAAATATATGAAGGCCATCCAGACAGAGCTTGGTCATATTTCTGATTATGTGAACCGGATTGCGCTCGCACACCCTGGAATTGCGATTACGTTCAAGCATAATGGCAATGTCCTGCTTCGAACGTTGGGTTCGGGTGATAGGCTGCAAGTGATTGCAGCTGTTTATGGCTCTAATACGGCAAAAGTAATGCTGCCCGTCGAAGCGGAAACTTCCGATTACGAGCTTCGTGGTTTTATCTCCAAGCCTGAGCTTACGAGAGCTAATCGCAACGGTATTACCGCGATTGTCAATGGCCGATACATACGCAGCCATACGATAAATCAAGCGCTACTGCAGGCGTACCACACGCTTTTGCCGATTAATCGTTATCCGCTTGTCATTCTTGAGCTGGGCATGCATCCGAGCCTGCTGGACGTCAACGTTCATCCTTCCAAAATGGAGGTTCGTTTCAGCAAGGAGCCTGAGCTCCGTATGATGATTGAGGATGCGATTAAAGCCGTCCTGCGCGGGCAACGGCATATTCCAGGACCGGAATCCTTGACCAAAACGGAGCGCTCCAAGCCGCTATTCGTGCAGGATGCCATATCCTTTCACCGGCCAGAGCCTGCTTCGGATGCCTTCAAGCCTTTTCAGCCTAACCAATCTAACCTGTCCAATCCGATAAGCCAGTCCAATAAAGGCTCTGGATTATCCTATAAGCCGCAGAATATGGAAAGGGAATACGTACCGCGGAATGCCGCCGAGAAACTCTACGCGCCGCCAAGCACAGCTGATTTGGATCAAATGGCTGTTCGTGAAGCGAGCGGGGCTTGGGAGCAATCAGCGGTTGCCTCATCGGATGTAAGACTTTCGAACGAGGGAAATTCGTTGGAACCACTCCCTTTGGCATTTCCTTTGGATACGGCTGCAGTTGATCGTTCCGAAGTCTCACTACCGACCGATGCTGTCCCATACACGGATGCACCGGTCGCGAAGCTTCCATCGGATGAAGATGCGCCGAACGAATCCGAGCCTGCGTTTCCCGAGCTCTATTGGATCGGTCAGCATCATGGCACCTATATTGTGGCACAGTCTGAAGAAGGTCTGTATTTGATCGACCAGCATGCTGCCCATGAGCGAATTAATTATGAGTATTATTACCAAAAATTTGGAAATCCAGAGGCTGCGAGCCAGCAGTTGCTCGTACCTCTCACCTTGGAATTCACCGCGGGCGAAGCTTCTCAGCTAAGGGATCTTATTCCTTTATTCGCACAAGCCGGAGTGGAGCTGGAGCCATTCGGCTTGCAGACCTTTCTTGTGCGCTCTTATCCGGAATGGATGCCGCAAGGCGAGGAGCAATCACTGCTGGAGGAGATGGCGGAGCTTCTTATTGCGGAGCGGAAATCAATTGACATTGCGAAGCTCCGTGAAAAGGCGGCTATCATGTGCTCCTGCAAAGCATCTATTAAAGCAAATGACCGGATGAACCGTGAGGAAGGCGAGACGCTGCTAGCGCGTCTTTCCAATTGCAAACAGCCCTACACTTGTCCGCACGGTCGTCCCATTATCGTTCATTTATCAACCTATCAATTGGAAAAAATGTTCAAGCGGGTGATGTCGTGATTGTCACCACGACGGCTAAGCCATCCCAGCGTGCGCTTGAGCAAGCGGGCAGGCTCTCCATTGAACTAGCTTCCCCGCTCAAGGCGCGCGGCAATTTAACCGTTGCCAAGCTGCTGTCTTTGACTGGGGATAAAAAGCTGCTTGTTGTAACGGAAGAAGAAGTACGATACTACGAAGGTCAATCGGACACCCCTCTTTATTTCCATCCCAGCATGGCGTTTGTGCGTGTGAAGCGGATGCGCAGGGGAGAAACAGATCCGCTCATTATATTATCAGGCTGTGAATCCGGTGACCAGATTATAGACTGCACAGCGGGACTTGCTTCGGATTCGCTCGTATTTTCATATGCCTCGGGACCTAGTGGGAAGGTAACCGCAATCGAGAGCGAGCCTGTCCTATGCGCGCTTGTCAGAGAAGGCTTAGCTAGTTATGAGACTAGTCTGCCTGATGTGGATGCTGCCATGAGACGCATTGCAATGACCTGTATGAACCATCTGGAATACTTGAAGGGAATGGCCGATAATAGCGTGGATATCGTCTATTTCGACCCGATGTTCCGCAAACCGATCAATGAGTCCAGCTCAATGGAGCCTCTTCGTTCCATCGCCAATATGAACGCATTGTCAATCGAAGCCATCGAACAGGCCATGCGGGTAGCTCGGAAAACGGTAGTTCTTAAGGAGCATCAAGCCAGCGAGGAATTTGCAAGATTAGGCTTTAAGCGAAAACATGTGAATACATCGAAAATTGCGTATGGAGTGATAAAGCTTTGATCATAGATCCTAACAATGTGCCGCAATCACAGGAACAAAATCCGAATCGCAAGCAGCCGTTATTAGTGCTTATTGGGCCTACGGCTGTAGGCAAGACGCGAATGAGCCTCGATATCGCCAAGACATGGGAGGCAGAGATCATTTCCGGTGATTCCATGCAGGTATATCGGGGTATGGATATCGGTACGGCCAAAATACCTATAGACGAGCGGGAAGGCATTCCGCACCATCTCATTGATATTATGGAGCCAGACGTTCCATATTCGGCAGCTGATTTTCAGGCAGGCGCAACGGCTGCGATTGACCAAATCGCAGCGCGTGGCCATTTGCCTTTTATCGTAGGAGGAACGGGGCTTTACGTGGAGTCCGTCTGTTATCAATTCCAGTTCGCCGACATCGGATCTGATGAAGCCTTCAGGCAAGAGCAAGAGCGCTACGCTGCCGAGAAGGGTGTGGAGATGCTGCATGCCCGCCTCGCTGCCATCGATCCGCCTGCGGCAGAACGTTTGCACCCCAATGACCTTAGGCGTGTTATACGCGCCTTGGAGGTTTTTCATATGACGGGACAAACGTTTTCCGAGCAGCAAGCAGGCCAATCGAAGGTTTCTCCATATGAACTTTGTATCATCGGTTTGACTATGGACCGTGCGGAGTTGTATCGTAGAATAGAGCAACGGGTAGATTTGATGATGGAACAAGGGTTAGTAGAAGAGGTGAGGCTGCTACTGGATAGAGATATGCCGCCTGCTGCTGTTGCGATGCAGGGATTGGGCTACAAGGAAATCGCGGAATATTTGCACGGGAATTGCACGTTGGAAGCAGCGGTAGAACGACTTAAGAGGGATACGCGAAGGTTTGCCAAGCGTCAGCTCTCCTGGTTTCGACACATGAATGACATTCATTGGATCGACATGGGGGAAAATTTTCACAACAATTTGCAAACCGTTCATGCTATAATAGCAGGAAAGTTTCAAGTTAATCTTGAATATACTTCTAATCAATCTTTTTAAGACGGGGGTAACGTCCAATGAACAAATCGATCAATATTCAAGATACGTTCCTAAATCAGCTTCGCAAAGACAACATACCGGTTACGGTTTTTTTAATGAATGGCTTTCAAATTCGGGGCGTTATTAAAGCGTTCGATAATTTTACGATTATCATTGACAGCGAAGGTCGTCAACAAATGGTATATAAACACGCTATTTCGACGTTTACCCCGCAACGAAATGTTTCATTGATGCAGCAGGATCACAGCTCGTCCGAATCATAAGCTTTAAACGGATATGAAACTTTCTAATAACGAGTATCGTTTAACTAGATAGCGGCATGCAAGAGCAACCCGCTCCAAGCTGGGTTGCTCTTTTCGTTTCGTGGAAATGCTAGATAGAAGATCTTGGAACAACAGGAGGGGAGTCAGCAATGGCTGAACGACCGAACAGAAAGACCGTACCGAAGCAAAAGAAGAAAAAAAGGATTTCGGGACGCAAATGGTTTTATGGTTTGTTTTTTACGGCGGTAATTGCAATTGTGTGCGGAATAATCGGCTATCTGCTTATTATTCTCAATGGTGAACGATTGCTTACGGAGAATGCCAACAAGCTCGTTTTCGGCGAATCATCCATCATTTACGATTCGAACAACATTGAAATCGCAAGATTGTCTGATCCGAACGAGAACCGTGAAATCGCGGATTTCTCTGAAATTCCGAAACAAATGTTTGATGCCATAATCGCAACGGAGGATCAGCGCTTCAGGGAGCATTCGGGAATTGATTTCTTTGCTATCGGAAGAGCTGTCGTGAAGGACGTAATCGCCCGAAGTGCCGTTGAGGGAGGAAGCACCATCACCCAGCAGCTTGCCAAGAACGTATTTTTGACTGCGGATAAAACGTTTTTCCGCAAAGCGACGGAAGCCTCGATTGCTGTCGCACTCGAACAGCAGTATACGAAAGACGAAATTCTTACGATGTATTTGAACCGAATATTTTTTGGCAAGAGGGTTCACGGCATCAAGGAAGCGGCTAAATTTTATTTCGACACAGACGTAGATAAGCTGGAGCTTTGGCAGGTCGCAACGATTGCTGCGATGCCTAAAGCACCAAACCGTTACAACCCGATTGCCCATCCTGAGGATTCCATGAGCCGGAGAGCGGTGGTGCTAAAGCTAATGTTTGATCAGGGCTACATCACAGCTGCCGAGATGGAGCAGGCAAAAGCGGTCGTGTACGAAATTCCCGAAAACCACATCGAACGAACAACGGACAAATATCCGGCATTCGTTGATTACGTTGTGGAAGAAGCAACCGTAGCCATGAATCTTTCAGAGGAAGAGCTCCGAATCGGCGGCTTCAAAATTTATACTACGCTTAACGTCGAGGCTCAGAATGCAATGGATACGCAGTTCAACGACGATGATAATTTTGAGAAAAGCGTGGATGAACGTCAGGTTGAAGGTGCGATGGTCATCATTAATCATCGGACCGGTGAGATCCAGGCGCTTACAGGAGGCCGCGACTATGTGAAGAAAGGTTTGAATCGCGTAGATGTGAAGCGGCAGCCCGGCTCTGCTTTCAAGCCGATAATCGCCTTTGGCCCTGCGCTTGAATCGGGTAAATATTACCCGTGGACAGTGCTTGCCAACGATAAGAAATGTTATGGTAACTATTGCCCAACGGACAGATGGGGTGCCACTCCGGTTTCCATGACGCAAGCGATCAAGGATTCTCGAAATTTGGCAGCGGTTTGGATGTTGAATCAAGTTGGTCTAAAGAGTGGTTTCGCATTCTCCAGCAAGCTAGGCATAGAGCTCGATGCGGAAAACGATCGGAACCTTTCAGCGGCGCTTGGCGGATTAACCACAGGTGCAACGCCAATGCAGATGGCGACAGCGTACAGCGTGTTCGCGAACGAGGGGAAATCGGTTGATACGCATTCGATTCGTAAGATTGAAGGCAAGACAAATACGGTATACAGCTATAAAGCTCCTGCTGCGAAGCAGCTAATATCTGCTGAAACAGCTTACTACCTGACTGAAATGATGCAGACTGTCGTTGAAAAGGGCGGTACGGGAGTGAAAGCAGCGATTGGTCGTTCGCTTGCAGGTAAAACAGGCACGACACAGCACGGAATCAAAGGTTTTAGAGGTGACGGCGTGAAGGATGCCTGGTTCGTGGGTTATACGCCGGAGTGGACAGCATCCGTATGGATGGGATACGATAAAGTTGATATCGATCATTATTTGCATACAGGCAGCAGCCAGGCAGCAACCATGTTCTCCAAGGTCATGAAGCCATCAATGAAAAACATTGCCAAATCCAGCTTCAAAAAGCCTCAGGGAATTAAAGAAGACAAGCCGCCGGCAGCTATTACAAATTTCAATGCGGTATTTATACCGGAAGAAATGCGCGTTCAGCTATCTTGGGATCCTTACCAAGACGGTAAAGTCACCTATCAGGTATACCGCAAGGAAGCGTCGGAGAGCGAGTTCATTCGCTTCGTAGACTCTCTTACATCTACAGGAGTAGATGATATGAGCGCCTTCCCGGGCATGACATACGAATATTATGTGGTTGCGTACGATGCGGAGAATGATTTGGAAAGTGCTCCATCATCCAAAATAAAAGTAGCAATTCCGGAAACGGAAATGATACCAGAAATACCTATGGAGCCAGACCCCGTCGATCCTGACGGTGGTGAAATAACGCTGCCGCCCGATGGCGAGGAAGAATTACCTACTCCTACGCCAACAGACGGCAGCTTGCCTGAAGAAACAGTGGACCCTGGTGAAGGCGGCGAAACCGTTGAGCCTACGCTGGCACCGACGCCTACGCCGACGACTGATCAGAGCGCAGGTACAGATAATTCAACAAACGCATTTGGTAACTCTGAAACTGGCGGCAATACGCAAGGAACGGGTGGTTAGCAATGACGGATAATAGAGTGTCGCGTTTCCTAGCTCTAATCGCACTGATTGCCGTAGTCGTGATGACTGTTGGCTGCGGGAAGAGCGGAAACGGAGCAAGCGGTCGGAACAGCGCAGAGGCTTCCGCCAAGACGATGAGCTGGGATAAAATGCCCGACATGCAGATTGTTCTAGACAAAACGTACGTGGCGAAGTTCACAACAACAAAGGGAGAATTCTCGGTGAAGCTATTCGCCGATGAAGCGCCAGTTACGGTTAACAACTTCGTATTTCTAGCTCGTGAGGGTTTCTATGAGGGGCTTGCTTTTCATCGCATTATTAAAGACTTCATGATCCAAACAGGCGATCCCAAAGGAAACGGTACGGGAACACCTGGTTATGCTATCCCGGATGAGCTAGGTACAGAAATGAAATATGAGGAAGGCACGGTCGCTATGGCGAATGCAAGCAAGCCTAACTCAGGCGGCAGTCAATTTTTCATTTGTACGGGAGCAGAAGCAGCCAACTTGAACCGCGAACCGAATTATTCTATTTTTGGCAAGGTAGTGAGCGGTATGGAAGTTGTAAAGGCTATCGCGGAAACACCGCTGAAGAATAACCTTCCAACGGAGAATATCATAGTCGAATCCATTGAAATTGTTGAGCAATAGTGAAGAATACCGCCTATTTAGGCGGTATTCTTTTTATTTTGTTGCGGACTGCTTGGTTTATTTTGCTTGTCGGCTGGAGATGGACGTTAAGATATGGTAATCTTTTTTTATAGATAAATTCAGCTGTCACGTTTTACAAGGAATTCACAGTTAGAACAAAACCGAGAACAGCCGTGGTCATTACAGACTCGCTAATCTCAATTGAACGGAAAGGTACGTTCCGTATGAAGAGAAAATTTTCAGACCGCGCCAACTGGCGGCGTATCTTGCGCAAGAGCTATTCCTGCTTAGCGCTTGACGGCGACGAGTTCAAAGGTCTCGTGACGTTTTACCGTATTCATGAGCTGCGTGAACCGTTGTGGAAGGAATATAACGGCCGCAAGCTTTGTTTGGCCGACCGGGGATATCTTTGGATGCAGCATTTCCCTAGAGGCGAGCATTTCGTTGTCACAACGATGTTCGATGATAAAGGCCGAGTTGTGCAGTGGTACATCGATGTTTGCAAGACGCAAGGCTTAACGGACCAACAGGTGCCTTGGTTTGATGATCTATATTTGGACGTGGTTGTGCTTCCGAGCGGAGAAGTTTTTTTGATGGATGAGGATGAGCTTGAGGATGCATTGAGACATGGCGATGTCAACAACAAAGATGTAGCGTTGGCTCGCAAAACAGCCGGGAAGCTCCTCTCGAGCATACGCAACGGCCGATTCCGGTATTTCACGCTTAGCTTGAAGCATCGGAAGAGCTTGCTTGAGCGTACCGGGGAATTAAGCGAATCATGAAAACGGCAGCAAATGTTAAGAGCAGATCACGGAAACGATCAATAAAAAGGCGTCCGTGGCTGCTCTTGTTGCGTGTTGCTGCTTGGGTCGTGTGCGCTGGCGTATTTTGGTGCGGATATTTATTATGGTTAATTAACGGTTATGATACCGAGAAGCCATTGATTAAAGCGGACGCTGGGATCGTGCTCGGCGCTGCTTTATGGAACAACGTGCCTAGTCCTGCATTGAAGGAGAGATTGGATTATGCGCAGGAGTTAATGCAAACCGGCATCGTGGACAAGCTCATTCTAACTGGCGGACTTGATGGGAATGGCTCGACCAAAACGGAGGCGGAAGGGATGCGCGACTATCTGGTCGCAAATGGTATTTCAGCTGACAAGCTGTTGCTAGAAAATAAAGCTACGAGCACGTACGAGAATCTGGCTTTTAGTCAACATATCGCTGACCAGCACGGGCTCGATAGGCTTCTTGTCATCACACATGATTATCATGCAGCCAGATCAAAGGAAATTGCCAAAAAGCTTGATTTCTCGCCTTTACAGGTCGCTGCAACAACATCCAAAGTGCTCAATCCCGTTTATAATGAGTCGCGCGAAGTACTTGCTTTCACCAAATGGAAGCTTGATTCGTTGCTGCTTACGTTAGGAATTTTTCCTTCTGATTCATCGCCGTAAATCTGCTAATATGCTGCTGCAAGGTAGAATAAACTTGTAGTGCGGTCAGGCCGCGACAGCTTTTGAAGCAAAGGATAGGTGATGCGACAGATGAGTGGACACGTCATTTCGGGACCAGGCAATGGCTCCGCAAGACCTTCCCGACAAATTAATGTAGTCCTAAGAAGCCAAGAAACTTTCCAGACAGGAGCGTCAGCCCATGTTTTGGAGCCGGATCCGCTCCCTGCTGTGAAGCCGCTGCCGAGCGAGGACCATTACGCAGACATTCAAAAAGAACTAGAACCGATGATCGGTATGGAAAATGTGAAATCACTGGTTTATGAAATATATGCGCTGCTCTACATTAGCCGAATGCGTTCAGAAGCAGGATTATTTGGCGGCTCTCACGTGTATCACATGATTTTTAAGGGCAATCCCGGTACTGGGAAAACAACAATTGCACGAATTGTCGCAAAGCTGTTTCAGAAGATGGGTGTGCTCTCGAAGGGTCACATGATCGAGGTTGAGCGCGCTGATCTCGTTGGCGAGTATATCGGGCATACGGCGCAGAAAACCCGTGATCTCGTGCGAAAAGCAATGGGAGGCGTGCTGTTTATAGATGAAGCCTACAGCCTAGCACGCGGTGGCGAAAAGGATTTCGGCAAGGAAGCAATCGACACGCTGGTGAAATCGATGGAAGACCATAAAAATCAATTCGTGCTCATTCTTGCGGGGTATCCAGCGGAGATCGATGATTTTCTTCTCACCAACCCGGGACTTCCATCACGGTTTCCGATCCAAATCGAGTTTCCGGATTATTCGGTGGATCAATTGATCCAAATTAGCGAATTAATGGCGAAGGAGCGCGATTATGTTTTGCTGCCTCCAACGATTTTTAAATTAAGGCAGCATCTCATGCAAGAGAAGCTGAGCACGATGTTTTCTTTCAGCAATGCGAGATATGTGAGAAACTCGATTGAGAAAGCGATTCGGTTTCAAGCAGTCCGTTTGCTATCGCAATACGCGAATTCCGTCCCCGCGAAGCAGGAGTTAATGACCATTAGACCAGAGGATTTAAAGTGGGATACGAAGCCGATTTCAGGCTGATCGATTAGAAGGAGCATAAGATGAGCGACAAAACATTCGATACGAATCCCGATATGATGGAGAAGGCTATTTTGATTAGCTTGGTAACCGCGAAAGACAAACGCAAAGGCGGAGATCCAGAGATGTCGCTTCAAGAGCTTGCACAGCTTACGGAGACGGCAGGTGTTGAGGTACTTGCAACGATTACGCAAAACAAGGAAACAGTGGATTCAAAATGGTTTATAGGCAAAGGAAAAGTTCAAGAGGTTAAAGCATTGGCCGACGAATTGGGTGCAACGACAGCTATTTTTGATCAAGAGCTGTCGGGCGCCCAAGTACGTAATCTTGAAGAGTCGCTAGATTTGAAGATCGTTGACCGGACCCAGCTCATTCTGGATATTTTTGCAGGACGCGCTAAAACTCGAGAAGGCATTATACAAGTCGAGCTTGCCCAGCTTAGCTATTTGCTTCCAAGGCTGTCGGGGCAAAGCAAGAACCTTTCTCGATTAGGCGGGGGAATCGGCACCAGAGGGCCAGGTGAAACAAAGCTTGAGACGGATCGTCGCCATATCCGTGATCGAATATTCGATTTGAAGACTGTTCTCGAGGAAGTTGTAAGGCATCGGAAGCTGCACCGTGAGCGGCGCAAGAAAGCCGGTGTCACTCAGGTTGCACTGGTCGGCTATACGAATGCGGGGAAATCGACGCTGCTTCGCGAGCTGACAAATGCGGATGTTTATGTAGAAAACCAGCTGTTCGCAACACTAGATCCCACCTCCAGAACGCTTGAATTACCGAACGGAAGAGAGATCATTTTGACGGATACGGTTGGCTTCATTCAGAATTTGCCAACGGATCTCGTAGCGGCTTTCCGAGCAACGCTAGAAGAGGTCTGCGAGGCTGATCTGGTCCTTCACGTAATCGATAGCAGCTCGTCTGTACGCGAAGAGCAAATTGCTGTCGTAAACAAAATTTTAGGCGATCTTGGTGCTTCCGATAAGCCTTATATTATGGTCTATAACAAAAGGGATATGTGCGTGAATAACGGTTCGCTATCGGATCTGCCTATTACAGGCGGTGATAATCTTGTGATTAGTGCCTATGATAACGGTGATCTAGAGCTATTAAAACAGTCAGTTCAAGACAAGCTGAGCGGAGATGTTGTCGTATTTAATGTTCCGGCTGAGCGCGGTGACCTAATCGCACTTGCCTATCGAAGCGGTGAAGTTATTCACCAAGAGGTGAACGAGGATTCGCTTAAACTTACCGTGCAAGTCAGCAAACAGGATTATGAACAGCATGGATATCGTTTGAAGCATTATATTGAATAATGGAATACATACATTAACGGAGTCGAGTTGCTTCGCAATTTTAAGGAGAAGATAGATATGAATAGGCAGCATGAGAATCAGAAGCTGTGGAAGCATCTCGAGCAGGTTGCTGAGCAGTCAGAGATGCTTGCAGCAGAGGCTTTTCGCAGAATAGATAAGATTGCAGAACGCAACCAGTGGAAGGTTATTGAATCGTTCCAGCKCCATAAGGTAAGTGACTTCCATTTCACGGGATCGACTGGATATGGGTATAATGACCGCGGACGTGAA
The DNA here is from genome assembly GCF_052115165.1 of Paenibacillus sp. 2TAB23. Taxonomy (NCBI): domain Bacteria; kingdom Bacillati; phylum Bacillota; class Bacilli; order Caryophanales; family Paenibacillaceae; genus Paenibacillus; species Paenibacillus sp. 2TAB23. The sequence goes on along the minus strand of NZ_JBFRGD010000004.1, from coordinate 254,407 downwards.
ATACTTGATCTCGTGTATGCTGATGTAATGGGGGCGGAAGCCGCTATTGTGAGGCCGCATTTTGTGTCGGGTACGCATACGATCAGCTGTGCGTTGTTCGGTGTGCTAAGGCCTGGAGACGAGCTCCTGTATGTTACGGGAAGGCCTTATGATACTCTCCATAAGGTCATCGGGAAACCAAATGATGGAATGGGCTCTCTTCAGGATTTTGGCGTGAAATATTCGGAGGTGCCGCTTCTTGAGGGAGGTGGCCTTGATTGGCAGCTAATTGAAAAGTCGATTTCCGAACAAACTAAGGTTATCGGAATTCAACGCTCCCGCGGTTACGATTGGAGAGCGTCCTTTACGGTTGCCGAGATTGAAGACATTGTTAAAAGAGTGAAGGCGATAAAGCCGGAGCTCATCGTTTTTGTCGATAATTGCTACGGGGAGTTTACCGAGCCGCTCGAGCCTACTCAGGTTGGCGTTGATCTTATGGCAGGTTCGTTAATTAAAAACCCAGGCGGCGGTTTGGCTGAAACTGGCGGCTATATTGCCGGGAAAGCATTCGCCGTAGAAGCGGCGTCTTACCGGTTGACTGCTCCCGGCATTGGCGGCGAGGTCGGCGCCATGCTTGGAACTCTAAGACCGATGTTTCAAGGCTTGTTTTTAGCGCCTCATTTGGTTGGACAAGCAATCAAAGGCAGCGTGCTAGCAGCTGCTTTGTTCGAAGAACTTGGCTTTGAGACGAAGCCGAGATGGAACGAACCGCGTACAGACCTTATACAAGCAGTACGCTTCGGACAAGCCGAGCATCTAATCGCATTCGTGCAAGGCATCCAGCAAGCTGCAGCAGTCGACTCGCATGTCGTCCCAGAGCCTTGGGATATGCCTGGCTATGAGAATGCTGTCATCATGGCGGCAGGAACGTTCATTCAGGGAGGAAGTCTAGAGCTCTCAGCTGACGCTCCAATACGCGAACCTTACATTGCTTATATGCAGGGTGGTTTAACCTATGCCCACGCCAAATATGGTGTTCTAACCGCATTATATCGACTAGTGGACAGTGGTTTAATTGTGATTAAACCTTACATAACTTGACACATTTGCGTCGGAAAGGTTAGAATGAATCTATAAATGAGCGACTGGAAGGTTGATGCGACATGGCTGACGATATTCGCAGAAATATGGCCCTATTTCCGATCGGCATCGTAATGAAGCTGACGGATTTAACGGCCCGCCAAATCCGGTATTACGAGCAGCATGAATTGATCGTCCCTGCGAGAACAGCAGGAAACCAACGGTTATTTTCGTTTAATGACGTAGAACGGCTTTTGGAAATTAAATCATTAATAGAAAAGGGCGTTAACATCGCCGGCATTAAACAGGTTATGAATCCGGTTTCCAAAGAATCGGACGATGCGACGATCGTTAGTGAGCAATCGGAAGTTAAGCGTCGCGAGCTCTCCGATCAGCAGCTGCATCGTTTGCTTAAACAGCAATTGCTCGAGAAAAGACCGGGTCAGGCTTCGCTCATTCAAGGTCAATTGACCCGTTTCTTAAATAAGCGCTAGTAGGACTTTTATAACCATTGATTCGCAAACTAAGGAGATGATTCTGTGAGTTACACTAAAGAGGATATTAGACGTATAGCACAGGAACAAAATGTTCGATTTATTCGTTTGCAGTTTACGGATTTGCTCGGAACAATCAAAAACGTAGAAATTCCGGTTAGCCAGCTTGAGAAAGCATTGGATAATAAAATGATGTTTGACGGATCTTCCATTGAAGGATATGTACGTATTGAAGAATCCGATATGTATCTTTATCCCGATCTTGATACTTGGGTAGTATTCCCATGGGTAACCCAAGACCGTGTTGCTAGGCTGATCTGTGACATTTATATGCCTGACGGCACGCCTTTCGCGGGTGACCCGCGCGGCATTCTGAAGCGCGCTTTGAAAGAAGCAGAAGGACTTGGCTATACTGCAATGAACGTCGGTCCAGAGCCGGAATTTTTCTTGTTCAAGACGGATGAGCGCGGAGAGCCTACAACGGAGCTTAACGATCAAGGCGGATATTTCGATCTGGCTCCTATGGATATGGGTGAAAACTGCCGTCGTGAAATCGTTTTGACGCTTGAAGAAATGGGCTTTGAGATTGAAGCATCCCATCATGAGGTTGCTCCTGGCCAGCATGAGATCGATTTCAAATATGCAGATGCGATTAAAGCTGCGGACCAAATTCAGACATTCAAGCTCGTTGTCAAAACCGTTGCTCGCGAGCATGGTTTGCATGCATCCTTTATGCCTAAACCGCTGTTTGGCGTAAATGGCTCAGGCATGCACTGCCATCAATCGTTGTTCAAAGGCGATACAAACGATTTCTATGACGAGAAGGACAAGCTTGGTCTAAGCACGACTGCGCGCCAATACATGGCAGGCATTCTGCTTCACGCACGTGCGATGGCTGCAATTACGAATCCAACAATCAATTCTTATAAACGTCTAGTACCAGGCTACGAAGCACCTTGTTACGTAGCATGGTCCGCAAGCAACCGTTCGCCAATGATCCGTATACCAGCTTCTCGCGGCCTTAGTACGCGCGTAGAGGTTCGCAACCCGGATCCGGCAGCCAACCCATACCTTGCACTGGCTGTTATGTTAAAAGCGGGATTGGACGGCATTCAGAACAAATTGCCATTGCCAGCTCCTACTGATCGTAATATCTATATCATGACTGAGGAAGAGCGTCAGGACGCAGGTATTCCGAGCTTGCCTCTTGATCTAAAAGAAGCTTTGGATGAAATGCTGCGCAGCGATATTATCTGTGAAGCGCTTGGCGACCACGCGCTTGCGCATTTCTATGAGCTTAAAGAAATTGAATGGGATATGTACCGCACGCAAGTTCACCAATGGGAACGCGATCAGTATTTGACCCTATATTAAAAACGAGAAACCTTAACGCACCTGCGTTAAGGTTTTTTTATTAGATATTATAAAAAAAGCTACGATGACATCATTTCTGTTACTCATCGTTTAAGCGTAGCAGAACAAGAACTGAGATGGAGAAATATACAATATAATCTGTAGTACCATATAGAGTTAGTACTATTCGCTTGTCTTCAAGCTTGTTATATTCTAATTAACTACAGATGAGTAATGGAGAATATAACAGCATTTAAAGCAGGAGATGAGCAGCATGGGTGTAACAAATGTACACAATGATCGAACAAATAGCGTCTATGTTTTGTTGACCAACACGGGTRCTTTGTTTACTCGGGTAATAAAAAGCTTCACAAGAGCCCCATATAATCATGCTTCGCTCGTTATGGATGAAACGCTTGAAGGGATATATAGCTTTGGCAGGAAGCAAGCAACAAACCCATTTAACGGAGGTTTTATCAAAGAGGATGTTTATAATGGAACCTTTAGGCATTTTCCCGAGACAACGTGCAAGCTTCTTCGTATTGCAGTGACGGATCAACAAAAAGCGAGCTTGGAGAAGATGATTTGCGAATTCGAGAAAAACAAGAATATTTACCGCTATAATCTGATTGGCTTGATTGGCGTTTTAATGAATGCGAATTTGCAGCCTGCACTTTCTTATTTCTGTTCACAATTTGTAGCTGAGTCCTTGCGCAGCAGCGGCATTCAGCTATGGAACCGACCTTCGACATTAGTAACTCCTAATGACTTTCTTGTACATGAACAAGCAGAGACCATTTACGAGGGTTATTTGTATGACTATCCGCTTCTTGAACGCCAAAGATTAGGTAAAATGGCTAAACGGTTTTATCCTGAAGTGCTATTTGGTTAATGGAATTTTTGATAAAACGACGTGTATGTATTTGTTTAACAGCCTTGGCAAACAAAAGGAGAACATCCACGAAATCGTAATGTTCTCCTTTTGTTTTGACATCCTTTTACACAAAGGATAATTACTTTATGCAAATCGGTTGACGGTGCCCGCCATGAAATCCTCCGCCATGGAAGCCTCCAGGAGGGCCTCCGTGAAAGCCGCCAGGCCCTACGCCATGAAAGCCGCCTCCAGGGAACCCACCGTGCCACCAAGGCCCTCCGAAGCCGCCTTGCGGGAATGGCAAAGGGAGAGGGAGTACTTCAGGGTAAGGATACGGATATGGATAGGGGTAAGGGTATGGATAAGCAGGCGGATATGGGTAAAAAGGGGGTTGAAGAGGTCCTAATGCCATGATTGATTCCTCCAGTATGTTGATTTACGTTCAGCCTATGCTTCAATGTCCACCTACGCAACTTGCCCATACAATTTATCCCTTTGATTGTAAGGGGAATGAACGCAGGAGCGAGAATTGAATTCATCGATTATACAAGCTGTTTGAAGCACAAAAAAAGACCCTTGGCAGGGTCTTTAACGCATAATTCATTTATAATTGCAATCGAACATTGATTAATAACTTCCGAAGCTCATGCAGCTGCAAGCAATAATCACCAATAAAATAAAAAGAACCAAAATGGTACCTGTGTTTGTAAATGCTCCACCAACGTAACCGGACATTTCTCAATGCACCTCCTTACGTTTTGAATACAACATATCTTATGCAGGGCAAAAGCGCAGTGATTGGATATTTGCCCTAAGGATTATATAGAAGAGAAGTGTCATCGAAAACGCTCATATATGATTTAAGATCACTGTTTATAAAAAAAAAGGCTGGATCAAAAATGCGATAGCATTCGATCCAGCCTTTTCTTTATGTAAAACGATCATGTATTAATGGATGTCGCGGAAAAGTCCAATCACTTTGCCAAGTATCGTTACATTCTGGAGTAAAATCGGCTGCATCGTAGAGTTCTCAGGCTGCAAGCGGATATGATTCTTCTCTTTATAGAATGTTTTGACTGTTGCTTCATCATCTTCAGTCATGGCAACGACAATCTCACCATTGTTTGCCGTCTGCTGTTGACGAACGATAACATAGTCGCCGTCGTGAATGCCTGCCTCAATCATGCTCTCGCCCATTACATTGAGAATAAAAACACTGCTGTCCCCAACGAAATGAGAGGGAAGCGGGAAATATTCTTCAATATTCTCTGTTGCGGTAATTGGGACGCCAGCGGTTACTTTACCGACAATAGGTACTTTCGCTACGGACAGCGGAATAATGCCATCGACGCCTTCTTGATCGAGTATCTCAATTGCGCGGGGTTTGGTTGGATCACGACGAATTAATCCTTTTTTCTCAAGACGGTCTAGATGGCCATGCACAGTTGAACTCGACAGCAATCCAACAGCTTCGCCGATTTCTCGAACGGAGGGCGGATAGCCTTTCTCCCGAACTTCATTCTTAATAAATTCTAAAATCGAATGTTGTCGGTTAGAAATCTTCGACACAGTAATCACTCCATTAGTAGGTTTGCAAAAAATTATAACATAGAACCGGAGTTCGTACAAACATAAGTTCTCAAGTACAAAGGTTCGCATTTTTTGTTGACACCAAACGTTTGTTCGTGTAATCTAAAAACAGAACAAACGTTTGGGGTGCTGATAAATGATAATGAATCCGAGTTTTTATAAATCAATCCATGAGCAGCAAGAGAATAAAGCCGTTCCGAATAGAATTTGGCAATTTGTGAAACGTCATTTAGTAAAGGTTATCGTAAGTTTTGTCATTTTTGTGCTTCTATTTACGAGTTTTCTAATGATGGGGACGGATGCATCAAGTAAACTTCCGGCAACAGCATCTAACGAGGAGCAGGTCGTCACTGTTCATTCAGGCGATACACTGTGGGCGATCGCTAAGCGCTACTCTGACTCGAAACACGATATCAGATACATTATTTATAGAATAAAGGATCGAAATGAATTAAATACTTCAGAAATTAATCCCGGCCAAACACTTATCATTCCGTCTATCTAATCATGTTTTCTTATTTTGTAAACATACGTTCTAACACAAATGCTTTCTAGATCAAGCAGATCTTAATGACCTGTTTGATTTAGGAAGTTTTTTTGTGTGTGGTGCAGGGTTTCTTTTACATTTTGTCGTCTATTAAAGGGTACTGAAGGGAGAGACGACATTGTTACGTGTAGAGCAATTATCACATTCATTTACAAACGGGAATGAAACAACAGCTGTTTTGCACCAAATCAGCTTTCAAGTGCAAAAGGGAGAAATGATCGCTTTATTAGGCAGCTCTGGGTCAGGAAAATCCACGCTGCTCAATTTAATGGCTGGGCTTATGAAGCCGACTGAAGGTGAAATTTTTATTGCTGGTCAAAACATCGTGAAGATGAATGAGAATCAGCTCGCGGAATTCAGGCGCAGTCATATCGGTTTTATATTTCAAGCCTATGAGCTCATTGCTAATCTTACGGTAAGGGAGAATGTCGAGCTTCCACTCGTATTTCAATCCATACATCCTGCGGTTAGAAAGAAAAAGGCACTTGCCTTATTGGAACAGGTAGGCATACCCGATAAAGCAGAAATGTTCACGTCGCAGCTATCTGGGGGTCAGCAACAGCGTGTCAGTATCGCCAGATCGCTAATTACGGAGCCATCCGTCATATTTGCAGATGAACCAACAGGCAATTTGGATACAAAGACAGAGGAAGAAATTATTATGATTCTGCAGCAGTTAAACAAAACGATGGATACAACCTTTATTGTGGTTACACATGAGAAAGAGGTAGCGGCGCGGACAGAGAAAATCGTAACTCTTAGAGATGGTTATTTGGTAATGGAGCAGGATCAAAAATGGAAACCAACGCTTGCAGGAGGGCAATTCCATGAGGATTAGCGATGTTACGAGGCTATCATGGGATCAGGTGAAACGAAGAAGGGTAGTCACTGCGTTGTGTGCAGCAGGCATCTCGATCGGATGCGCAGCCATTATCGTCGCGATGAGTATCGGCGAATCTGCTCAACTATACATAGAGAAACAAATGAATAGTTATTTGAATATGGATGAAATTACGGTTACAGCAAATAGCGGACCTCAGTCAGGGGGGACTGCATCAGAAGCCGCTATTGAATCCAGCATGCAAGGAAGTTTGACAGAACAGAAGCTGAACATTATGAAACAAATGCAGCATGTAGCCGCAGCTTCTCCTTATCAGCAACTTAATTATATGGAAATGCTCACATTAGATGGGATGAGCTCACAATACCAAACTGAAGTGATCGGAACGGATTTGGAGATGCTTACAGCATTCGGCAATAATTTTATCCAAGGTGGACCTTCCAATATGGAGGATGCCATCGTTCTGAACTATGGTGCAACGTTAGGCTTGATCGAGGAAGAAACGAAGGCGAAGCTCCAAGAGCAGTTAACCGCAGATCCATATAATGAAGCTGTCATTCAACAATATGAGAACACAGGCAAGATGCCGAGCGTCATGTACCAGAAGCAAATTCAGTTTCGCTACGAAACGCCTGACGGACCTGTGTTCAGCAGGCCGCTTAGGGTCATAGGTGTATTAAAAAAGCCTAGCGGATCCAGCGACGCTCAATTGATGTATAACAAAAAGGGATATGTCTCACTTCAAACGGCAGCGGTGCTGAAAAAAGAGCTAATGCTGGCAGAGAATGACAATGAAACCTATCAATCTATCATCGTCAAAGTTGAAAATCAATCAAAGCTGGAGCAGGTCGAAAAGCAGATTCAGAAATTGTTAGTAACGACACAAACGAATTTGTACCAGAAGGAAAGATTGGCGAATGAATTTAAGATCATAAAAGCAGCTGCTTTAGGTATCGGCGTTTTTATTCTGATCATTGCTTCGATTTCTATTGTAGTAGCCATGACAATGTCCACCTACCAGAGAAGAAGACAAATTGGCATCATGAAGGTACTGGGGGCTAACTTGGGTCAAATTAGAAATATGTTTATAGTCGAAGCCGCTTTGTTAGGATTGCTAGGGGGACTGCTCGGCGTATTATTTTCTTATTGGATCGTATGGGGGATTAATGGACTTATTCATCATTTGTCTGATGAACAGGATGCAGTCATTATCTTTATTCCGTTATTGACGATCCCAATTGGAATGGCCTTTGCTCTTGCTACAGGAATCTTATCCGGCATTTATCCAGCTATTACTGCGTCAAGGACAGATGCATTGACTGCGATTAAAAGAGATTAACTATGAGATCGAAGGAGTATTGTGATGAAGAGCAAATTAAAATGGATCATTCTCGGAATTGTCATTATAGCCATAAGTTTTGGGTTGTTTCGGTTGGGAAACCCTAATCAGCCAATGTTGATTGAAACAGAATCAGAAGCGATTGTGTTTCAAGTAACCAAAGGAACTATATCGAATACCGTCGAAGTGAAAGGAAAGTCACTATATGAGCAAGAGACCTTCGTTTACGCACCTTACAGCTCAGAAGTGTCCGAGTGGAGTGTGCAAGATGGTCAGCAGGTCAAAGCTGGGGACGTATTGTTCAAATTAAATCAATCGACGGTACAAAACGAAATTGTGCAAATGGAAGCTGAAATGCACAAAGCTAGGCTTGAAGCTAAGCTTAATGATTATCTCATTCAATCAGATGAGGATTTCATGTCACTGGAGGCATCTGAAGGAGAACGGAAAAAATCTTTAGTAGAAAGAGAAATATCCAAGCTGAACAAAGAGCTTCGTGAAGTTACGATTGGTATTCAAGAGAAAGAACTTCAAAGTAAAAAAGAAATGCTTAGCAGCTCAATATACCGTTCGCCCGCAAAAGGGATTTTCTTATTCGATAATCCAAGCAAAAGACCGCAAATGGTTGGCCAAAATGAATATGTTGGCAAGATCGTTGACTTGAGCAAGCTGCAATTCATTGCACTTGTAGGGGAACAGGATATTTTCCGTATAAAGGAAGGCATGTCGGTAAACGTCATGATGAGTGCAAAGAAGGATTTATTAATGAAAGGGAAAGTCCAGAGTGTTTCCAAATTCGCTAAAACCGGAACAGACCAAAATAATTTGAACCAAGCTGCGCAATTCGAAGTTGTAATCGGACTTGAGGCTAATGAATCTTTAATCGCGGGGCTGAGCTTGAATGGTTCAATTGAGACAGAAAGGCAAGAGAACGCGACAGTCGTGCCATCCATCGCAATTGCTCGCGAGAAGGATAAGTACTTCGTTATGTATGATTCTGGAAATGGCGAATATGACCGAAAAGAAATTAAGATTGGCTTGGAAACCCCGGAGCAGACTGAAGTCCTTGAAGGGTTAAAGCCTGGCGTTCAAGTCGTCCTTCCTTAAAGCCTCGCCTTGACAACTAAGCGCTCAAAATGTCAAAGTATAGAGTAGAGGTTTTTCCATCATGAGAGGAGTAGAGCAAGCAATGGAGTTTTCAAAAATAATTGAACGGATTAACGAGCTCGCTCGTAAAAATAAATCGGAGGGCTTATCCGATGCCGAAATCACTGAAAGAGACGACCTTCGCAAGCAGTATTTAACAAACTTCAAGAACAATTTCCGTCAACAGCTGGAAACGATTGAGATTGTCGATGATAAAGACGATATCAAGCATTAAACGTATTAGCGAGTTATCATTTAAAACCCATTGGAGGTCTATTAGATGAATTATAAGCTATTGGGAAAAAGCGGACTTGCTGTCTCTGAACTTTGCTTGGGAACGATGACGTTCGGTAACACAACAAATGAAGCGGATGCAATCGAAATGATTGACCGCTTCGTTGACCGTGGCGGAAACTTTCTTGACACGGCTGACGTATATGTTAGCGGCCGTTCGGAAGAGATCGTAGGCAAAGCCATTAAACAAAGACGTTCTGATATTGTTCTAGCAACGAAGGTACGGATGACGACCTCCAGCAATATTAATGGAGTAGGGCTTTCCCGTAAGCATATTTTGGATGGTGTTGAGGCTAGCTTGAAGCGGCTTCAAACCGATTACATTGACCTTTATCAAGTGCATGTATGGGATCATGCTACGCCGATAGAAGAGACGCTGCGTACACTTGATGACCTTGTTACATCAGGTAAAGTCCGCTACATAGGGTGCTCCAATTTTTTTGCATGGCAGCTCATGAAGTCATTAGCCCATAGCGATGCTAGCCGTTATGTGCGCTTCGTTTCCATTCAACCGCAGTATAGCTTGGTTAGTCGGCAAATGGACCGTGAAATGCTGTCGCTTTGCTTAGAGGAAAAAGTAGGCATTATTCCTTGGGCGCCATTAGGCGGAGGTTTTCTGACGGGCCGTTACACACGAGATGAACCTAAGGAAGGTCGCATGATCACTAAGGTGGGGGAAAGCTCGTGGATCAACCGCGCTTCCGACCAGAACTTCGCAATTGTTGATGAGGTAATAGCGATTGCAAAAGAACTTGATAAAACGCCGGCGCAGGTTGCTTTAAGATGGCTGATTCAACGAGAAGGAATCACATCGCCGATATTCGGAGCAAGCAAGCTAGATCAGTTCGAAGACAATATGGGTGCATTAGGCTGGGAAATGCCGACGGAAATTTGGAATCGATTGAACAGCGTTAGCGCGCTTCCGGATGATTATCCGAACCGCTTTATCGAGAAATTCCGTCGACCGTTTGAATAGGGTAGCATAATAGGAGGAGAATGAGCTTGTCACGTTCCTGGGAGCGCAAGGTGCGCAAAAACATGACTGTTGTTAACAAACAACGGAAGAAGCAAGGTAATGGTCAAATCGTTTTTAATGCCGAGAAATCGGAGAAAATCGTTGGTCGCAATTTCATTGCACCGATATTACTCATTTTGTTTATCGGCATGTACGTAATTCTCATGCAAAGCTCGACCGAGTTCAAAATGGATACGATGTTTTGGATTACGGTTGGCTGTTATATTCTCTTGGCAGCATTGTTCTACTTCAGACGTCCATACATAACGATTGGCAAAGATTATGTACAAACACGTCGCATGACAGGCGACAAACGAATCACTGCGGCTGCTATCAAAGGGATTAGCGCACAGAAGGGCTATGTCATCGTTGAGCAGCAAAAGGGCGGCAACTGGGTTTTTGCGAAACTAACGAACCGTTTCCCGACGGAGGAAATCGCTGCGAAGCTAAAGGTTTTTGCAGAAGCAAACCATATTCCTTTTCAGGAAAAATAATTAGGCAGGAGAGTTTGGACAACAATGGCTAAACAAGCGGTATTATTTGATTTGGATGACACGTTGCTTTGGGATGACCGAAGTGTAAAGGAAGCATTCGAGGCGACTTGCCAAGCAGCAGCAGATGCAACAGGTGTAGATCCCGTTGCATTGGAGGATGCAGTGCGTCGTGAAGCAAGAGCCCTATATGAGTCTTATGAAACTTTTCCATTTACAAAAATGATTGGAATCAATCCATTTGAAGGTCTCTGGGCTCCTTTTCTTGAAGGCGAGCAAGAAGAGTTCCGCAAATTAGAGCGCCTTGCACCCGGTTACCGAAAAGCAGCTTGGACACAAGGACTTAAGTCGCTCGGCATTAATAATGAGGAGCTCGGAGCGAAGCTTGCTGAGCAATTCCCCGCAGAACGTCGCGCACGTCCTATCGTGTATGAAGAAACATTTCGTGTGCTCGAGCAGCTTAAAGGCAAATACAAGCTGCTATTGCTAACCAATGGTTCTCCAGATTTACAGAGGGAGAAGCTTGCAGGCGTACCGGAACTGCTACCTTACTTTGATCATATTATAATTTCAGGAGAATTTGGTCAGGGCAAGCCGGCTGCTGCCATATTTAAGCATGCACTCGAAAGGCTAGATATCGAAGTCGATCATGGAATTATGGTTGGCGATAAGCTGACAACTGATATTCTTGGTGCGAACACGGTGGGCATGACGTCAGTCTGGATTAACCGTCATGCTGCCGTACGCAACGATGACATTATTCCTTCACATGAAATCAAGCATCTTGAAGAGCTGCTTCACCTTCTCGAAGCTTAAATAATGGTGCAAAAAAGCCCCTCATGGCCAGCGTTTGCTGCTGCAGAGGGGCTTGCATTATTTATGAGTTGAATTTACGCTTCGCTAGACGCGAATTTCTCGTCAGCGAAAGGGTGTGCAATCCAGCCTTCTGTTTCAATAAAGAGACGAACGGCAACGATCTGACGGTTATCCATAAGCGTGAAAAAATGCGGCTTGTATTCCGGCACGGAAATGACGTCGCCAGCTTCGAGCTCAACGTCAAAGTAACCTACGTCGTCCGTACCTTTAATGATAAAGATACCTCGTCCGGCTGTAATGGCACGAACTTCATCTTCCGTATGTGTATGGACGTTTTCAAACTTTTTGAGCAGCTCGTCGAGGTTTGGTGTAGCATCGGACAATGCGATGATATCCCATGTTTTATAACCGCGTCTTTCTGCGAGATCTTTGATTTCCTCGTCATATGTCGTCAATATTTCTTGTTTTTCTTCATCGGAAAGTACAAACTTCTGTTGAAGCCCTTCTGCTAGCTTCTCTGGGTTCCAGTGCTCGTAAAGCACCTCTTGCTTATCTAGAAATGCACGGACAGCCTCTTCACCTTGAATCCGTTCCTCTGTATTGCGAATTCTAATCTCAGCCATGAACATTCCCTCTTTTCCTATAGAAATTAAATGATATACTGATTATAAAACAAAATAATTGGATTGTCGATGGATTACCTTTTCACACAGAAGGTATTCTGCTAAACTATGTGTTAATGATTTTGGGAAGGGTGTAATAAATTGTCGAAACCGACCTTACAACAAATGCTTCAACAGCGTATTCTCATTCTGGACGGCGCAATGGGGACGATGATCCAGCAGGCTGGATTGAATGAAGATGATTTTGGCGGACCAGAGCTAGACGGCTGTAATGAAATGCTCGTCCTGACTCGTCCAGACGTTATACAATTAATTCATGAGCAATATCTGGAAGCAGGCGCTGACATATTAGAGACCAATACGTTCGGAGCTACAAGTGTTGTGTTGGCTGATTATGATATACCTGAGAAGGCAAGAGAGATCAACTTGGCTGCTGCTAAGCTTGCTCGTGATGCATGCGACAAATATAGCACACCTGAGAAGCCTCGTTATGTTGCCGGCGCACTTGGACCTACGACAAAAACATTGTCTGTAACCGGCGGTGTCACCTTTGATGAGCTTGTAGAGAGCTATTATGAGCAAGCGCTTGCTTTGATTGAAGCAGACGTTGACGCGCTATTGCTTGAAACATCACAAGATACGTTGAATGTAAAAGCGGGCAGTATCGGAATCCGCAACGCATTTGAAAAGCTTGGCAAAGAGCTTCCAATTATGATATCCGGAACCATTGAACCGATGGGAACGACGCTTGCAGGCCAAACCATTGAATCCTTTTATATTTCCTTGGAGCATCTAAAGCCGATTTCCATCGGTCTTAACTGTGCAACAGGGCCGGAGTTCATGCGAGATCATCTGCGCACGTTGAGCGAGATTGCTAATTCTGCAATCAGCTGCTATCCGAATGCAGGCTTGCCTGATGAGAACGGACATTACCATGAATCGCCTGAATCGCTTGCGAAAAAGATGTCTGCGTTTGCCGAGCAGGGCTGGTTGAACATCGCAGGGGGCTGCTGTGGAACGACACCAGACCACATTCGCGTAATGGGTGAGACGATGGCCAAATATGCGCCGCGCACCAAAATGGGAACGCATCCGAACGCGGTTTCCGGTATTGAGACGGTCTTCATTGAACCAGAGAACCGCCCAATCATGATTGGAGAACGTACGAACATCTCCGGATCACGGAAGTTTAAACGACTGTTGAAGGAAGAAAAGTTTGATGAAGCTTCCGAAATTGCGAGAGCGCAGGTTAAGGGCGGCGCGCATGTGATCGATATCAACTTGCAGGATACGGATATTGATGAAGCCTATGCGGTTCATCAGTTTTTGCCGCAGGTTGTCAAGAAGATCAAAGCACCATTAATGCTCGATTCGACCTATGATCATATTATTGAGCTCGGTCTGAAATATTCGCAAGGAAAAGCGATTATTAACTCTATTAATTTAGAGGACGGCGAGTCTAAGTTCGAACAAATTCTTCCGTTGATTCATCGATATGGAGCAGCCGTCGTTATGATTCTCATCGATGAACGCGGTCAAGCTGTAACCCGTGAAGCGAAGATGGAGGTTGCTGAGCGCTCCTATAGGCTGTTGACGGAGAAATATAAAATGAACGCCGAGGATATCATTTTTGATCCGAACATGTTCCCTGTCGGATCTGGAGATCCGCAGTATATTGGCTCAGCAGTTGAAACGCTAGAAGGCATTCGCATGATCAAAGAGAAATTCCCGCTTGCCAAAACGATCCTGGGACTCAGCAATATTTCCTTCGGACTTCCGGATGCTGGCCGCGAGGTGCTTAACTCTGTTTATTTGTATCACGCGACAAAAGCCGGTCTGGATTATGCAATCGTCAATACGGAAAAGCTGGAACGATATGCTTCTATTCCGGATGAGGAGCGTCGTTTGGCAGAGGAACTGATATATAACACGACTGACGAGACGCTAGCATCCTTCGTAGCTGCTTTCCGCGATAAGAAGGTTGAGAAAAAAGAGAAAATTTCAAATCTTACGCTAGAAGAGCGGCTTGGCTCTTATGTCGTTGAGGGAACGAAGGAAGGCTTGATTCCGGATCTCGACGAAGCGTTAAAGAAATATTCCGCAATGGAAGTCATTAACGGACCGCTGATGCGCGGGATGGAGGAAGTAGGCAGGCTGTTTAACGGAAACGAGCTCATTGTGGCTGAAGTGCTGCAAAGCGCAGAAGTCATGAAGGCATCCGTTAACTATCTGGAATCTTTTATGGAGAAAAACGAATCTTCCGTAAAGGGTAAAATCATCCTGGCTACGGTTAAAGGCGATGTTCATGATATCGGGAAAAACCTGGTCGAAATTATTTTATCAAACAACGGCTACAAAATTATAAATCTGGGCATAAAAGTACCGCCGGAGCAATTAATCGAGGCATACCGCAATGAAAAGGTTGATGCAATCGGATTGTCGGGCTTGCTCGTTAAATCTGCGCAGCAGATGGTCATTACAGCGCAGGATTTGCGTACGGCCGGTATTGATGCTCCTATCCTTGTAGGCGGCGCGGCACTTACGAGGAAGTTTACCAAAACGAGAATCGGTCCGGAGTATGACGGCCTTGTCCTTTATGCCAAAGATGCAATGGATGGTCTCGATATTGCGAATAAGCTGATGGATCCAGAGCACCGAACGCGTATGGAAGAAGAAATGGCCGCATTCAAAGCTTCGGGTGGTTTGGAAGAAGAAGAAAAAAAACCATTGCCGCAGCTGACACGTGCCGTTCGTTCCAAAATCTCTCCGGATGCGCCTGTTTTTACGCCGCCTGATTTGGACCGACACATTCTTAGAGACGTACCGCTGCCTCATGTTATTCCTTACGTTAATATGCAGATGCTGCTTGGTCATCACCTTGGACTTAAGGGCAACGTCGACAACTTGCTAAAAGAGGGCAATGAGAAAGCGGTGCATCTAAAAGCTACGGTTGATGAAATTTTGCAAAAAGGAACATCGGACGGTATCATTAAGACGCATGGCATGTACCGTTTCTTCCCGGCGCAATCCTCGGGCAATGACGTTATTATTTACAACCCGGTTGATCCTTTGCAAGAGATCAAGCGTTTTACATTCCCTAGACAGCAGGTTGAACCTTATCTATGTTTGGCGGATTTCTTGAAATCGGTGGAAAGCGGCGTGATGGACTACGTTGGTTTCTTAGTCGTCACAGCCGGACATGGTATTCGCGAGCTTGCTAATGAGTGGAAGGATAACGGGGACTATCTGCGTTCACATGCGCTTCAATCTGTTGCTCTTGAGGTGGCGGAAGGCATGGCTGAACGTGTCCACCATATTATGCGCGATATTAGCGGTTATCCTGATCCAGCGGAAATGACGATGAAGCAGCGTCATGGCGCACGCTACCAAGGCATTCGAGTGTCCTTCGGTTATCCGGCGTGTCCGAATCTTGAAGACCAGGAGCCTTTGTTTGATCTTATGAGGCCGCAGGATATTGGGGTCGAACTAACCGAAGGATGTATGATGGAGCCGGAAGCGTCCGTTTCCGCAATGGTATTCGCTCATCCTGAAGCACAGTATTTCAATGTTGAAAAAGTATAGTTTAAGTTAGAAGAGAGCCCTTGAGCGTTCGTGTATGCGAGCTTGAGAGGGCTCTTCGTTTCCATTTATGAAGTTAACTCAGCTGCTGTTAAGAATGAGGTGGACGTACAAATGAAAATGTGGTTTTTAGGAACGGGAGCTGGCCGTCCTTCCAAATATCGAAATGTTACAGCAATGGCTCTGCAGCTGCCAGAGCCTCATTGCAGTTGGCTGCTGTTTGATGCGGGAGAGGCGACGCAGCATCAGATTATGAATACACCGCTAAAATTAAATAAGCTGGAGTTCGTATTTATTACACATTTGCATGGCGATCATATTTATGGCTTGCCAGGGCTGCTGAGCAGCAGATCGTTTGACGGGGGAGTTACTCCTGTACATTTGTATGGTCCTGCAGGAATCAAACGATATATAGAGACGATATTCAGCATAAGTGCTACACAGCTCGATTATGAGCTGATCATCCATGAAATAGCGGGGGATGAAGCGTTTATTTTTGAAGATGGGCGGTTTAAAGTGGAGGCAAGGCTGCTAGAGCACAGAATTCCAAGCTTCGGATACCGTATTACCGAGAAAGACCAGCCAGGAAAACTGCTAGTCAATAAGCTGATCGAGCTGGGCGTAGAATCAGGCCCCTTGTATGGCCGGCTTAAACAAGGCCAATCCATCACGCTTGCAGACGGTTCGATTGTGTATTCTGAAGAGGTGACTGGCCCGTCTTATATCGGCAGGATCGTAACCGTTCTAGGTGATACAAAGCCCTGTGCAAACGCTAACAAGCTAGCGTTAGATGCGGATTTACTCGTTCATGAAGCAACCTTTGCAGCAGGCATGGAGGAGAAAGCGCATGAATTCGGGCATTGCACGACGAAGGAAGCAGCCGAAACAGCTGCTGGTGCGAATGCGAAGCACCTCGTTATGACGCATTTTAGCGGACGTTACAGCAACGATGATCTTAGCCAGCTGGAACGAGAGGCAGCTTTGTATTTCGAGCCGGTTACGGCTGCAAGGGATTTGCTCCAGGTTGAGATAAAACGAACGAGTCAAATGGAATAATAAAAAAACGTGAGGAGCTCCTCACGTTTTTTTATTTCTGGTCTTTCCCGAAATGGAATGAGAGGAAGACGGATGCGAGTACGATTATCACAATAATTCCGAAGAATACAAACATTTGATAAGGATTCGAAACGAATGTACTGACAATCATGAGCAGGCCGCCATATACATAAAACTTTGCTGCCGCCCGATGCGTTTTTTTCCAAACAGCCTCGTTCGCGAGTGTATGAGCCGTCTTAATTCCAATCAAACTATCGGGCTTTAGGCGAGGCATATAAAAACCTGATACTGCTAAAATGACGCCGACCATCGGAATGACAACCTTCTCGATATCAATGTTGAGTCCGTAGCCGTATGCAATGGTTACGCCATGCAGAACAAGAAGAGAGAGCAGGATAACGTTTTGAATCACATAGAGACTGTGCTTATGCTGTTGGAAGTTTTGTTTTTTTGGCAGGATAACGATTAAGATAACCATGAGTGCTGGAAGCAGCAATAAGGCAAATGCTTTATTCGCTAGGCCGTCAATCTCTTTGTTTATGTCCCAGTGTATGGCCATAAGCTCCGGCATGTACGGATAGGTGATTATGCTTGCGATTAGGGCAAAGGAAACAATTAACCATGAAAGCACATTAGATTTCAAGCTTTCTCATTCCCTTCAGAATTGGTTGGCTGGAAGGAGATGATCCAGTTTAATAGTTCATTGAATACGGCTGAGTTAAGGGAATAATAAATATGCTGCCCATGGCGTTGATCCCATACGAGCTCCGCTTGCTTAAGCAGATTGAGATGATGGGAGATACTAGGCTTTGTCATTTGAAAGTGGTCGGCGATTTCACCTGCGGTCAGATCACGTTCGCGAAGCAATTCCAATATTTTTCGTCTATTCGAATCTGAGAGCGCTTTAAAGGAATCATTGATGGACATAAAAACCATCCTTTCGAGTTAAGCAAGCTTATGTTTAGATATTTAAAGAAGTATCTAACTAATAAATATCATTTTACTATATCGATTTCTTATTTGGCTGTCAATTCAACGAAAGAGGGGCGTATTTTAATTAAAAAGCAAAACTTGCGTCAAGCCTTCTTTTGGTTATTATTATGCTTCGCATAAGTAGAAGGAAAGACTAGCAAAGGGAACAAATATTCGCTAATATATAAGGTATTGCGAGGTGCGAAGTAATGATAACAAAGAAAACACTTTCGGAAATGATTCAAGAATTAAGAGGCAATGAAAATATTATAAATTGGACTGAAATCGAGCCTCAAGAAGCTAAGGCAAAATCGATTCCAGAAAGTGTGGATTCAAGGATTAGATCAGCATTAGCAAAGCGCGGGATAGAGCAGCTATACACCCACCAATACACAGCCTACGAAACCATTCGCAAAGGTGAAAATATTGTAGCCGTAACACCTACGGCTTCAGGGAAAACGTTATGCTATAACCTGCCGGTATTACAAGCCATCGCTGAAGACGATAGCAGTCGAGCGCTTTATCTTTTTCCGACAAAGGCGCTCGCACAAGATCAAAAAAGCGAACTAAACGAAATAATCAGCGAAATGGGCATTGACATAAAAAGCTTTACCTATGATGGCGATACAGCTCCTGCGATTCGAACGATTGTAAGAAATGTAGGACATATCGTAATTACGAATCCGGATATGCTCCATTCAGCTATTTTGCCTCATCATACGAAGTGGGTCAGTTTATTCAGCAATCTTAAATATATTGTCATTGATGAGCTGCATACGTATAGGGGCGTATTCGGAAGCCACGTTGCGAACGTTATTCGAAGGTTGAAACGTATTTGCAAATTTTACGGCAGCAACCCTCTTTTTATTTGCACTTCCGCGACAATTGCAAACCCAAAGGAATTGGCAGAGCAGCTGACGGGAAGCCATATGAGGCTCATTGACGATAATGGCGCTCCGAGAGGCAGAAAGCATTTTGTTTTTTATAATCCGCCTATTGCAAACAAGCCATTGAATATACGGAAAAGCGCAACTGTAGAAGTAAACCATTTGGCAAGGGACTTTCTTACGAATAAAATACAAACGATCATATTTGCACGGAGCCGGGTAAGGGTAGAGATCATATTAAGCCATATACAAGAGCTCGTCAAAAACAAAATCGGCACCAAATCCATTCGGGGCTACCGTGGCGGCTATTTGCCAAACCAACGCAGGGAAATTGAAAAAGGGTTAAGAAACGGAGAGATCTTAGGCGTTGTCAGTACGAATGCACTGGAACTTGGCGTAGACATCGGTCAACTGCAAGTATGTATTATGACTGGGTATCCCGGGAGCGTAGCTAGTACTTGGCAGCAAGCAGGCAGAGCGGGCAGACGACATGGGGAGGCGCTTATCCTTATGGTGGCCAGCAATACGCCGATCGACCAATATATTGTGCAAAATCCCGAATATTTCTTTGATCGGTCACCTGAATCCGCAAGAATCAATCCGGAAAATTTACTCATATTGGTCGACCATGTTCGCTGTGCTGCATACGAACTGCCGTTTAAAAAGGACGAGCAATTCGGATCGTTGGAGATAACTGACATTTTGGAGTATCTTACTGAAGAACGGGTACTCACCCATGCGGGTGATACGTTTTATTGGGCAAATTTAGCTTTTCCGGCAAGTGAGGTCAGTTTACGTTCAGCCGCGCAGGAAAATGTCGTTATTATCGACCAGAGTGAAGCCGCGAATGTGAAAATTATTGGGGAGATGGACCGATTTAGCGCAATGACTCTCTTACACGACGAAGCGATATATTTGCATGAGGGCGTGCAGCACCAAGTCGAAAAGCTGGATTGGGAGCACAAGAAGGCATACGTTCGCAAAGTGGATGTCGAATATTATACAGATGCGAACCTAGCCGTTAAGCTTAAAGTATTAGCAACGGATAGGACGGAGAATAAACGAACCTCCGCTATACATTATGGGGATGTCGTCGTAAATGCGATGCCGACGCTATTTAAGAAAATCAGGTTGAGCAGTTTTGAAAACATCGGATATGGTCCCATTAATTTGCCTGAGGAGGAGCTGCACACCAGTGCAACTTGGATTGAGCTAAAAGAAATAGATCCCGAGATCGAAACAAAAACGCAGGAGCAGCTTCTGCTCGGCATTGCCAATGTATTAAAGCATATTGTTCCTATTCATGTCATGTGCGACAGAAGCGACATTCACGTCGTATCTCAAATAAGAGCGGAGCATACGCAGCTCCCTACGATATTTATTTATGATCATTACCCTGGCGGAATTGGTTTAGCGGAGGATGTCTACAAACGGTTTGATGAAGTGAAGGAAGCTGCAAGGAAATTGATTAGAAAATGTCCTTGCGAGGACGGTTGTCCATCCTGCATCGGAACAGAAATCGAAGGGCTTAATGTGAAACTAAAGAGCGTTCAGTTATTGGCTCAATTGTAATTTGTGAAGAGCAATAAAGGGTAAAATGCTGCTTGATGAAGCGGAGGTGCGCAATGAGCAGTATGCGCGATAGAATGAATCGGTTGCGCGGGGAAAGCTCAAAGGTTGACACCGCTGCCGAAGAACAGAAGATAGAGCCCCAGTCGCAGCCTGAGTCGGATCAAGCTGAGCATCCAGATCGGTTATCGCCAGGATGGGCAGCCTTCGGTGTAGAGCTGGCGACGAATGAAACAGGTAGTTTTCTGCTTAGGGTAATTCGCTACCCGATGGATTACCGTCATGGCTTACATGCCCTACAAGAGTTATACACCGCTGCACCTGGATTAGCAGCTTTTCATCCTTCGGAGCAATCAGCAGCGGAGCAAATCCTATTTTTGGATCTTGAAACGACTGGATTAGGTGTCGGGGCTGGTAACGTCCCCTTTATGGTCGGCATAGGTTATATGTCAAAGGGACACTTTGTCATTGAGCAAGCGTTAATCAGACATCCAGCCGAAGAAAGGGCTATGCTCATGTATTTGGCGGAGAAGCTTCAGCAGTTTTCATTTTTATCAACCTACAATGGGAAGACGTTCGACTGGCCTCTCGTTGAAAGTCGTTTCATTATGAATGGACTCGGACGTAAAATGTGGGAGCCTAAGCATCTCGATTTCTTGCACCCTGCAAGATCGATTTGGCGAAATACCCTAGTGTCTTGCAAACTAAGCCATGTGGAGGAAGAACGGCTTGGGATTGAGCGTGTAGACGACGTGCCTGGGTCACTTGCACCGCAGCTCTATTTCCAATATTTAGCGGATGGAAACCCAGCACCGTTAGAAGGCGTGTTTAAGCACAACGAAACGGATATGCTCTCACTTGCTTGCCTAGCCATTCGTTTCGGTCATTTGCTGAATGGTAATATAGAAACTTATATACCTCTTCCAGACGAACCGGAGGAAATGGTGAGAACAGGACTTTGGCTTGAGCGAATGGGGAGAGTAGAGCTGCCGTCGCAGCTGTTTGATGTCTTTATGAGCCTCCAGCATTCAAAACCTTCTACGCTCGTCATGCTTGCTGCACGAGACAAGAAGGCTGGAAATTGGGATCGTGCTGTGTTATTGTGGCAGAAGGCTATTATTCATTCTCCCACGCATTTCGGACCTGCTGCACATGAAGCGAGTATTGAGCTTGCGATGTACTATGAACATAAGCTTAAAAACTACGACTCTGCACTCAGCTATGTGAATACAGCCTTTGAGCATGCCTTGCATCAATCGTCGCTATTTCGCGCTGATGCCAAGAAGAAAGCAGAGCTTGAAGCACTACGAAATCGTATTGCCCGGCTTCGCCGCAAGGCATCAAAAACGATATAAATTTCGAATGGCAGCAGCAAAGAATGAAACGGCCTTCGTGGTTGCTGATAGACACCTGGGAGGTTTCATGACGATGACAAAGGAAAGACACATCATGCGAGGATTGCTAATCGATCTCGATGGAACGTTATATCACGGCTCGCATCGGATAGATGATTCCGATCGCTTAATCTCATATTTGCAAGAAATCAATATGCCGTATCGCTTTGTCACGAATAATTCTTCAGCAACGCCGGAAGAGGTAGCTGACCGACTTCTGAGCATGGGAATTCCCGCCACGGCAGCAGATGTATGCACGTCTGCGCAAGCAGCTGCAGGGCATATTGCGCAACTGCATCCAGGGGCCGCCGTATTTGTCGTTGGTGAGACAGGGCTCAAGAAGGCCGTACTCGAGGCAGGCTTACAATTAACGGAGGATCAGCCGGATTTCGTTCTACAGGGAATCGATAGAACCTTTACTTATGATCGCCTGGCCAAAGCAGTTAGGTATATTCATGGCGGTGCAACGTTTGTCATGACAAATCCTGACTTGCTGCTGCCCTCAAGCGATGGACTTATACCAGGAGCAGGTTCAATTGGAGCCATGCTGCATGCTGCAGGCGGGAAAGAACCGATTCATATCGGTAAGCCATCATCCATTATTATGAAATATTCACTGAATGAGATTGGATTGCAAGCGAATGAAACGTGGGTAGTCGGAGATAATTTGGCGACAGACATTGCCTTCGGAGAAGCGGCAGGCTGCGGAACGATACTTGTTCTAACCGGCCTTACGAATGCTGATAACCTATCCTATTATTCAACGCAAGCTGGCTGCGAGCCGACGGTTATTTGCGAACATTTAGAAGCGCTTCGTTCATATATAGCTGAACATAGAGAAGCATAAGATTATTAACGAAGGACATAGGAAGGAAGCGAAACTTCATGCAGGAATTACCGGAACTGGATATTTACCGGAGCTTGCTGGCTGAGAAATTTGCAGGAGCTCAAATATCTGGAATCGAGGTATCAAGCTCTAAAATATTTCAAGCAAGCGATGAGCAAATGGAACGTGACGTTATAGGGAAAGTATTATGGTTTGTCGAGAGGCGTGGCCTGCACCTATTGCTGCATCTGGACAACGGGAAACGTCTATTGCTTCATTTGGGGCAAGGGGCTTATTTGTATATCGGAAGCGAATCGGATCTTCCCAGCCGCAGCGCACAATTAAAGCTCGTTTTTGGCGAAGTAATCTTATACGGCGTTGGACTCAGGGCAAATGATCTTCAGCTTCTAAGCGTCAAGGAAGTTGAAGAGAAGCTCGGCAAATTTGGTCCGGATGCATTGGATAAACGTTTGACACTAGAACGTTTCGTTGCCCGATTTGCAAAAAAAAGGGGAGCGATTAAGGCGGCTTTAATGGATCAAAACGTCATTTCTGGAATTGGTGCGGTGTATTCTGACGAAATCTGCTATTCCGCTGCAATCCGACCAGATGCGAAAATTCCCATGTTCGAGCAAGAGAGCTGGGAACGCCTATACGCCGCGGTGCATAAGGTATTAAAGGAAGCGATTGCAAATGGCGGTGGCGGTGAACATGCGATTTCAGCCATCGAGCAAGCCGCTGATTTCCGTCCTACAGCTTTTCAAGTGTATGATCGGGAAGGTCAACCATGTAATAACTGTGGAGCAACGATCGAAAAGTTGGATGTTTCGGCTCGCAAAGCCTATGTTTGCACAAGCTGTCAGAAGGATCTATAAATGACCGCGAACGAAAGTTACTCATTGTGCAGGGGGGTCAATCATGATACATGTTTATTTGGATGATTACCGAGTTTGCCCCAAAGGATTCGTTCTGGCCATAAATGCCGAGGAATGCAAGCAGCTTCTTGATCTTGAGCAAGTTGGCATTCTATCGCTTGATTACGATCTAGGCTGGGCGCAGCCAACAGGCTATGAAGTGGTTCGCCACATCGTGGAAACTGGCCGTTACCCGGAGCAAATCTACTTACACACTTCAAGCAGCGCTGGTCGGATGCAGATGTATGACATGCTCATGAACAGTGCTCCTATTGATACGAAGCTGCATAACGGTCCGATGCCTGATACTTTGTTAAATCAAATTGCCGGACGATTATCGTAACATACCCGGGGAGTCGGGAGAGAAAAGCTCCCTTCCTTTCCCAAGGTAATGAGTAATTCATAAATGAAAGAGGTTTAACATACGTGAGTCAATGGATCGGAACAGCCAATCAAACTTATGCACCTTATGCGATGGAGGAGCTTCGTCGAATTGTTGATGGAGTAACCTTCGCGCAGCTTGCGGCAGGAGAGGTTTTTTTATGGACGAGCCCGCTCGACCGTGATGAAACTCTGCAAGCTATCCTCCAGCAGGAGCCGATCTTTCTACGCCATATGCAGCCTGTTGATCGTACAATCGATATTACAGGCAATGCGAACGACCTTGAGGATTTGTCCAACATGGTGCGGAATGCCGTCTTGTCCTTTGAGAACAAGCGGGTTGCCGTTCATATTAGACGCACCTCCAAAACAACGTTTATGTATACAGCCGCTGATACGAAGGCCGTTTTGGATGCTGTCCTTGAAGAAATTGACGCAGAGCCTGTCGTACAGCAGCCAGATATTATTATTGCTATTTATGCTGCTGCTGAAAAGCTGTATGTAGGTTTTGGCGCTCCTGCTGACATGCTTTCGGATTGGCCAGGCGGTGCGGTGCGTTTCCAGCGCGAAGAGGGACAAGTATCCCGCGCGAAGTTCAAGCTGCTTGAGGCAGAGCGGGAATTCAACCTAAATTACGCCGGCTTTCAAAATGCGCTTGATGTAGGCGCGGCACCAGGCGGGTGGACATCACTCCTTTTGGAGCGTGGCTTACGGGTAACAGCCATAGACCCAGCCGAATTGCACCCCTCATTAATGGCGTATCCAACACTTACCTATTTGAAGCGAAATGCCTCAGAGGTGAAATTCAATCCTGGTTCATTCGATCTGTTAGTCTGTGATATGAGCTGGAGCCCGATGCTGATGTGCAAGCTCGTTCTGGATCTGGAGCCTGCGCTTAAAAGCGGGGCAACTGCGATCATTACGGTGAAGCTCATGCATCGCAAGCCGTTGCAAACCATCAGAGATGTGATTTCAAGACTATCAACGGAATTTAGACTTCAGAAGGCAAAGCAGCTGTTCCATAACCGTGAAGAAATTACATTATATTTAATCAAGAAATAATAAGCCGCGCCCGCCAACAGGCAGGGCGCTGTTTTTTAACGAAATTGCTGATCCTATGAACAGGACTTGAGGATGCTGGAAGGAGGAATTACAGCTTGTTATATTTGAAAGCGCTTTATATGAATCTTCGAATTAAGTATAAAATGTTTGTGCTAATCTCTGTTATTATGCTGGTTGTTGCCGTCTTAGCAATCATCATTCAACAATATGCATTTGACTTCTATGACCGGGAGATCTACAAGCAATCCTCCAAAGCGTTGAGTTTGTCATCAATCAGCATAGAGAATGAGCTTAAAAAGATGGAAAAACTTACATTTATGCTATCAACCGATTCGACGATCCAGCATTATTTGCGATCCATCAAGAGCGGTTTATCGGATTACGACAATTATGTGGTGAAGTTGACAGTCAAGGAACGAATGGTCAATATAGGCGCATTGGATAAATACGTTTTGTCTGCACAGCTTTATGACGTTAATGATAACGAATATGCGGTTGGCGCTAATTCGGTTACGGTATTTCAAGATAGACTCAATGAATTCAAGCAATTAACGACCGTCAATAAGGGCGGGAACACATGGATAGCCCCTTACAGCTTTGATAAGTCTTTAATTGCTGCTCGTGAGGTCAGATCCTTTGAGCAGCTAAAGTTGGATTACATTGGCACACTAGCGCTGCGCATCGATATGAATAAGCTATTCCGCGATTTAGCGAAAGGAATGAACAGCAATGATGCTCAGCTGATCATTATGAATCATAATGAAGCCGTTTACCCGGACGCATCCGAGTTCCCAATCGATTCTTTAGCGGCCTTGTCGGGGAAAGAAGGCTATAAGGTGATCAAATACGAGGGCAGGCAATATTTTGTAACGTTTATTGCGTCCACCTATACCGATTGGACCTACTATACGCTCATCCCATTCGATGATATTTTTGACCGGGTAGTTAAGGTGAAAAATACGATCATAATTATTTTTGCAGTTCTTTTTATTGCCATTCTATTTATTGCTGTCAGCTTTGCGAAAGGGATAACGGAACCAATTGAACGCTTGAATGCGAAAATGAAGCGCGTACAGCTCGGTCACTTTGAATATATAGAGGAACCAAACGAAAGAGCGCTGGCCATGGACGAGGCTGGACAAATGCACCGAAATTTCCGTATTATGGTTGAACGGATTAACGAGCTCATACATGAAAACTACGTGAAGCAATTGACCATACGCGACACGGAGTTCAAAGCGCTTCAGGCTCAGATCAATCCGCATTTCCTGTACAACACGTTAGAATCGATCAATTGGTCGGCTAAGCTGAGCAACCAAACGCATATTTCACAGATGGTAGAGGCGCTTGGCTCACTTCTACGAACCTCAATCAATCTGAAGGAGCCGCTGATTCCGCTAAGCAAGGAGCTCGACATTATCAATCATTATGTAACGATACAGAAATACAGGTTCGAGGAACGTTTGGACTTTCAGGTTAATGTCTCAGATACGCTGCTGCATTGCAGTATTCCTAAGCTTTCGCTGCAGCCGCTGGTCGAGAATGCCATTAATTATGGCCTTGAACAGATGATTGACACTTGCAGTATCAGAATCGCGGCATATGCCGAGGACAATTGGCTGTTTATTACGGTCGAGGACAATGGACCAGGCATGGAGGAAGCCTTTGTTGCACAATTGCTGAGCGGACAAGTGCAAACGAAGGGCTCGGGGTTGGGTCTCAAAAATATTGAAGATCGCATCAAGCTTTTATACGGTGAAGCTTACGGATTAATGGTTGAAAGTGAGCCAAACGGAGGTACAAGAGTCAAGATAATGCTTCCTTATGAAATGAGGGGTTCCCATGTATAAGGTATTGCTGGTAGATGACGAAAGAATAATAGTAGAAGGTATTTCGCTTACGGTCAAATGGGAGGAGTATCAGACGGAGTTGGCTGGAACAGCGCGCAACGGACTTGAAGCAATGGCTTTCATTGAAAGCCATATGCCGGATATCGTCATTTCCGATATTAAGATGCCGGGAATGAATGGTCTTCAGCTAGTGGAAAAGGTACATGAGAAATACCCGCATATTGCCTTTATTTTGTTATCAGGCTTCAGTGAGTTTGATTATGCAAGAACGGCGATGCAATTCGGCGTTAAACATTATTTGCTTAAGCCATGCAACGAAAATACGATTACGGATGCGCTAACCGAAGTGATTGCTGAGCTTGAAGAGCAGCAGTCGCAGCAAATGTTCATGACCAATATCCAGAAAGAGCTTTCCAAAGTGCTTCCTCATGCCAAGGAGCAATTTCTAAAAGAGCTTGTTACGAATAAAACCTATGGGCAGAGGGATTGGGACGACTATGGAAATCTGTTTCATATTACCGTTGAGAATGACAAGGTACAGCTGCTCTTATTCCAATTAGACGGAAAGTTCGAGTTCGAGCATATGTTTGCCGTAAAAAACATTGCCCAAGACGTGCTTGGCAAATCCATTGTTCTATTAAGCACGACAATTGGCAAGCATGTTCTGCTTTTAATTAAGGAGATTAGTGATAAAGATATTTTGTTCCCGATGCTTATTGCCATCAAACAAACATTTTCGACCTATTATAAACTCGATGCCACCGTCGCCGTTAGCGATGCAGGCCCAATAACCGATGCCCGCAAAATGTACCGTGAAACGTTGGAATGCTTGAACTACCAGTTCTATTTGGGTGAGGGCAGCATCATCACTCAGATGGATGTCGAGCGCGGTGATGACAACATTCTGAATTCATTCATCTACGACGAAGAGCCGCTATGCATGCATGTCAAATCAGGTGATTGGGCTTTTGTTCAATCCGAGCTTCAGCACTATTTTTCTTTGCTGGCTGATAGCCGCATGGATACCCATTTATCGAAATCTTATGTGATTCCGCTATATATTTCGATTGTGCGGCAGGGCAGACCTGAGGAGATTAACGATTACTTAACGCAAATCACGCGATTCGACAGCTACTGTACGCTAAGGACGATCGAACAATTCGTAACTGAAAGCGCAGAAAAGATTTGCATGCAAAATTATCATACGCATTCAAAAAAGCACTCTATTATTATTCATAAGATGATTAGCGTGATCGAAGAGCAAATTTCAAATCCTGATTTGTCGCTAAATTGGGTTGCAAGCGAAATTTTATATATGAATGCTGATTATTTGGGCAAGCTCTTTAAGAAAGAAACGGGAGAGAAGTTTTCTAACTACGTTGTTCGTCTGAGAATGGAACGGGCAATGGTAGAGATCGAAATGACCGGCGATGTTAAAGTGTTCGAGCTGGCAGAAAAATTCGGTTTCGGTGATAATCCGCAATATTTTAGCCAGGTTTTTAAAAAGCATACCGGATTTACGCCATCCGAATTCAAAAGGTCGCCATGATGGCGACCTCTGTTTTTTTAACAAAGAAAGCGGTTTTTTTAATTCCGATGCTTCCGTATTCGACCTATAATAAGGCTTGTAAACAACATTAAAGAGTTTGGAAGGGGCGTAACACAATGAAAGCACCAAAGAAAATGCTTTTGACTCTCATGACTGCTGCAATGGTTCTCGTAAGCGCTTGCGGAGGGAATAATGGCAATGGTAACGCAACGAACTCCACGAATTCACCTACAACAGGAACTGAAGCAACAGAAACAGCCGAAGCAAAACCAGTAACACTTCGAATTGCATGGTGGGGCGGTCAGCCTCGACATGATTACACGATGAAGGTTATCGAAATGTATAAAACGAAAAATCCGCATGTAACAATTGAGATGGAATATGCGAACTATGATGATTACTGGAAGAAGCTAGCGCCTCAAGCGGCTGCAAACGAGCTTCCAGACATTATTCAAATCGATACACAAAACTATTCTCAATATGCAGGCAGAAACCAATTGGCAGATTTGACTCCTTTCCTAGGCAATCAAATCGATGTGACTGACATTAGCCAAAATGCGATTGACGGCGGCAAGCTAGGCGATGGTCTATACGGCATGAACCTAGGTGTTAATGCGCTTGGACTCAACTATGATCCTGCTCTTTTGAAAAAAGCCGGAATTGACTCCATTCCAGAAAACTTCACATGGGATCAATACATCGAAATGGCTGCCAAAGCCAAAGCAGCAGGGCTTTACTTCGATAACGGCATGCGTCCAGAAGTATTCTTTGGATACTATCTCCGTACGTTAGACAAAACATTGTTTAACGCGGAAGGTACGGGCCTTGGCTATGACGACGATAAAATGTTTACTGATTTCTTCGGTATGCTGGCTAAGCTGGTGATCGACGGCGCAGTTCCTTCTCCGGACGTACTTGCTCAAATCAAAGGTGCTGAGGATAGCCACCTTGTACTTAACCAAGGCATTGGCGTATGGCAATGGTCGAACCAATACGTAGGCTTGCAGCAAGTAGCGAACCGTCCGCTTGCCATTGCACCTATGGCTGGTCCTAACATGGAGAAAGGCTTGTTCCTGAAGCCAAGTATGTTCTTCTCCGTTTCTGAGAATTCAAAAGTAAAAGAAGAAGCAGCTAAATTCATCAACTTCTTCGTAAATGACATCGAAGCCAACAAATTGATCTTAGGTGACCGCGGCGTTCCGGTTTCATCGAAAGTAAAAGAAGCGTTGAAAGAAGTTTCCACTGAAGCTCAAATTCAAGTATACGACTATGTAGCATGGGCAGAGGCAAACAGCTCCCCAATGGATCCAGCTGATCCAATCGGATCCGCAGAAGTATTCAAATCGTTGACAAGCCTTGCAGAGCAAATGAACTACAACAAAATCAAGCCCGAAGAAGCGGCTAAGAAATTTAGAGACGAAGCAACCTCTATTCTTAAGAAAAACAAGTAATATTGTTTGAGTAGATGCGATGGTTGGTCGGTAGATCGGCCATCGCATTTTCTACTTCTAGTAAAAACATCGGTTTGTTTGTGCCACTAAGCGGAGCTAAGCCGTTTCGCTTGGATACAAAAAAAAGGCAAGCTAGACTTCGTATAGGAGTTGGATAAGATGAAATCGCTATCATTTAAAAACAACCTGATCGGATACACGTTTATTGGACCCTTTGTCATCGGTTTTCTATTGTTCACGCTAATTCCTGCTGCAGCATCGTTATACTTTTCCGTTACGGATTACGATCTTCTCTCAACACCATCCTTTATTGGATTAGAGAATTACTCGACGATGTTTACGGATGACTCCAAGTTTTGGGCATCGCTAAAGGTTACTTTTTTATACGTGTTTATCGGCGTACCGCTTAGATTGGCTTTTGCCTTGTTTATCGCAATGATCTTGAATACAGCCTCGAAAGCAATCGGGTTATATCGGACCGTTTATTATCTTCCTTCCATTATCGGTGGCAGCGTCGCTGTATCAATCATGTGGCGCAACCTGTACGGTGACGAAGGCGTTATAAACATATTTCTGAATGCACTCGGTTTAGATAGCGTGAGATGGTTTGCTGAACCTGCTGCGGCACTTTGGATGCTTATTACTTTGTCCGTTTGGCAATTCGGGTCTTCCATGCTTATTTTCCTAGCGGGCCTCAAAAATATCCCGCCTGAATTGTACGAAGCATCGAATGTCGATGGCGCAGGACCTGTAATCCGCTTCTTCAAAATTACCATTCCCATGCTTAGCCCAATTATTTTGTTCAATACGATTATGCAAACCATTGGCGCATTTATGACTTTTGTTCCGGCATACATTATTTCAAAAGGCGAAGGCGGCCCGCTCGACGGCACGCTGCTTTACTCCTTGTACTTGTTCCGCCAAGCATTCGTTTATTTTGATATGGGTTATGCGTCCGCAATGGCTTGGATCATGCTGATCATCATCGCCATTCTGACAGGTATTTTGTTCTATACCTCCAAAAAATGGGTACATTACGAGTCGAAAGGTGGCCATTAATCATGACGTTAAAAAAACTGAAGTGGCCGATCTACCACATATTTGTCGCAGCACTCGCATTAATCATGGTTTATCCTGTATTATGGCTGCTAATGAGCTCGTTCAAGCCAAGCAATCTCATATTCGCTACAGCTGATTCACTTATCCCGCAGCCTTGGATTTGGGAAAACTATAAAATTGGCTGGGTCGGAATTGCCGGCCAATCATTTGGGACGTTCATCTTGAATTCACTTGAAATCGTGATTATCGCGACAATAGGAGCCGTATTGTCTTCCGCTTTTATTGCATTCGGTTTTGCTAGACTGAATTTCACCGGAAAAACGTTCTGGTTTGGCATTATGATGGTTACGCTGATGCTTCCACATGACGTAGTGCTCGTCCCGCAATATATTTTGTTCGCTAAATTAAGCTGGCTCAATTCCATAAAGCCAATCGTTATCCCGCAATATTTTGGAATTCCGTTTTTTATCTTTTTGCTTATTCAGTTCATCCGTACGATCCCGAATGAGCTGGATGAAGCGGCTACTATCGATGGCTGCGGGAAGTTCCGCTTGTTTTTCCGAATTATTCTGCCGTTAGTCGTTCCTGCGCTAGCTACGGCGTCTATCTTTTCCTTTTACTGGCGCTGGGAAGATCTGCTCGGTCCGGTACTCTACTTGAACCGTCCAAGCCTGTACCCAGTTTCCATKGGACTCAAAATGTTTTTGGACAGTGATACCGTTTCCAACTGGGGCGCGATGTTCGCCATGTCTATCGTTAGCTTGATCCCAGTGCTAGCTATATTCTTTGCTTTTCAGAAATACATTGTTGAAGGTATCAGTACAAGCGGCTTGAAGTAGGGGTTAGACATGAATGAGGAGAGAGGAAGATGGAGATGCCACAGCTGCAATTTGACGAAAATCACATTCGGGAAGTGATTGACCGCGTAGTGGAACGTACGTTCAGAATGGATTTTAGCTGGGATTGGCCGGGCGGAGTCGCTTTCTATGGCGTGGCGGAAGCATATGAAGCAACCGGTAACAAACGGTATAGGACATTGCTGCAAGCATGGGTGGACGAGAAGCTTGAGGATGGACTCCCTAAGCTATCCGTTAACGGTGTTTCGATCGGACATGCGCTCATTTCCCTTTATAAAGCAACTGACAATGAGAAATATTTGGAAGTGGCCATTCAGATGGCTGAGTACTTAAAGAACGATGCCGTTCGTTTTGCTGACGGAGTATTTCAACATACCGTAAATTCAGAATCTTACAATTTCCCAGAGCAAGCATGGGTAGATACGATGATGATGGCAGGCTACTTCCTCGTGCGAATGGGGCATTTGCTTGATCGAGCCGATTATTTGGAGGATGGTCTTAAACAATATCATGGACATGAGCATTTCCTTCAAGATCCTGTCTCAAATTTGTATTATCATGGGTGGGACCATATTGCTCAGAATCACATGTCCTCCATCTTTTGGGCGAGGGGCAATTCATGGGCGGCTCTGACGATGGCTAAGGCCTTGCCGCATATCGCGGTACAGCATCCATCCTTCATGATTATCGAAGGCTCGATGAGAGACCAGCTTAGCACACTCGTACGACTTCAAGCCGAAAATGGCTTATGGCATACCGTGCTTAATGACGAAACCTCTTATCATGAGACTTCGGGATCAGCTGGTATTGCAACCGGTCTGTTCGCCTTTGGCACGTTGTATAACAAGTATATACAGCGTTCAATCGAGGGGATCTTAAGTCAAATTACCGAGGATGGCTCGGTAATGAACGTTTCAGCGGGCACGGCGGTTATGAACGATCAGCAAGGTTATCGTGATGTTGCGCATAAGCGAGTGCAAGGCTGGGGGCAAGGACTTACACTCGCGTTTCTTGCCGAGCTTCTTAACGCCAAAAAACGCCTATTCTAAACGCAGCTTGCTCCCGCTAATGCTCTATGATAGAGTTGATTTTATAAAAAAAGTTCAGGAAAGCATCCTGATGCCGTTTGTTTCTACAAGCCGCATTGGGATGCTTTTTTGTTATGGAGGAGGAAAAAATGGGAAATAATGCTGCTTGGTTTGATCCATATGCTACAGGGAGTGTGCTCGATGGTCGATATCGGATTGCAGGCATTCTAGGAAGCGGGGGAATGGGAATTGTATATGCAGCAGATGATCTGCGGCTAGGTAACAAGCTCACTGCAATCAAGGTCCTTGCACCTCGCCTCGGCGCAGCCTTATTAGCCGAGGAAGCTAAGCTGCTTATGATGGTGGATCATCCGCATTTGCCTACTATATTGAATTATTATCCCGCTACGGGAGATCTGCATGAGACTTGCGTCATGACTTATATAGATGGACATACCGTGGCTGATTACTACCGCGCAAATGGAAGTGGATTTACATTTAAGCAAATCATGCATGTAGTAAAGCAGCTCTGTTCAGCTTTGCATTATTTGCATACGCATGCCCCGCCTATTATACATAGAGATTTGAAGCCGTCAAACGTCATGATCGATGCCAAATGGCAGGTAAAGCTTATTGATTTCGGTATTTCCAGGCGCTATAGGCCAGATAGGGAGCAAGATACCGAACAGCTTGGCACGAAGGGCTTTGCTGCGCCAGAGCAGGCTGGCAGYGGACAAAGCGACAAACGAACGGACATATATGGATTAGGCGCTTTATTGTATTTTATGGCAAGCGGCGGTCTGATTTATCATTCGGTATCACATCATGCAAACCGAGACGATTTATTTTCCTTATTGAAAAGGGATACGCCTGCAGCTTTCAAAACGGTATTAAGAGGACTGCTGCAGTCTGATCCCCGGCTGCGTTATCAATCCATAAAGGATGTTGAGACAGCGTTAGCTCCTTTTATGTATCGATCATATTCTTCAGATGAGTATATAGCTGCAGTTGGAAATGAGATTCGCGGATCAAAGTCACCTCTCTCCGTATGCGTGCTATCCTTGTCTTCTGGTGCAGGTGCGACGTTTTTGACTCATGCATTAGCCAATCTGCTCGGTAAAAAAGGCATTTCTGTATCTGCTGCGGAATATGAACATGCGAGACCGGAATGGCATGCTTGGCTTAATGGGATACGCAAATGGGATGATCCCGATGAACGGAAAGCGGTTGCGCTAGATCCGCGTTACATGCTTTATAAGCAGAAAATTCCCGCAATGAATTGGTTCGCGCTTCAGGCTGTACAGGAAAAGGAAATTACGCTTGCAGATAACCGTTTTACGCAGATGCTCAGACAAACGGAAGCTCCGGTTCATTTGATCGATTTATCACAACGATGGACCGACTCACATGCACAGCAATTAATGCGTAGTGCACGCTTTGTTATTGCTGTTGGCGATCCCGCCGTGGCCAAGTGGCGAGCGTGCGATCTTAAACAGCTTCATGATCTGAGCTTGGAGATCGAAGCGGCAGGCTCACAGCTCTTATTTGTCGCCAATAAAGATGTGTCTTTCGACGCAAGGCGAGCATGGTTGGTTTTGTTTCCCGCAAAACCAAACGCAATTGTACCAAGATTGCCTGACGAAATACTGCTGTCACAGCAGTGGAGAGGTCATTGGGCTACGGATAACAAGAGGTTAGCAAGCAAACTAAATCAAGCGCTAGCGCCTATTTTAAAGCTTCTCTGCAATGAATTGAACACAGAATGACCGATTATGTGGTACAATGATACGGGTAAAAACGTGAAACAGCAATTTTTGAATATGGTCTATAGATGAATGGAGATAAAAAGAAAATGAGTTTGTTAACAGTTGAGCAATTATCGCATACGTTTGGCGATCGTGTTTTATTCAGAAACGTTTCTTTCCGCTTATTGGCTGGCGAGCATGTTGGCCTTGTTGGCGCTAACGGAACAGGCAAGTCTACTCTGATGAATATTCTGACGGGCAAGCTGCTGAAGGACGAAGGCAAGGTAGAATGGACGCCGCGCGTTCGATATGGCTATTTAGATCAGCATACGAAGCTGGAAGCAGGAAAAACGATTAGAGATGTGCTGAAGGACGCATTCCTTCCGATGCTGCTTTTGGAAGAAGAATTGAATACGATCGCAGCGCAAATGGGTGAAGCAGATGCTGAAACATTAGATGCATTGCTCATTCGTATGGGGGAGATACAAGAAGAGCTGGAGATTGGAGATTTCTACCTGATTGATGTAAAAGTAGACGAGATGGCGAATGGGCTTGGTCTTAATGCCATTGGGCTTGATCGTGACGTTACTGCACTAAGCGGCGGACAGCGCACCAAGGTTCTGCTAGCCAAGCTGCTGCTCGAGAAACCAGGCGTGCTGCTGCTCGACGAGCCTACGAACTATTTGGACGAAGAGCATATCAATTGGCTGACCAATTATTTGAAAAACTATCCGCACGCATTTGTACTCATCTCTCATGAAACTGGCTTTATGAATCAGGTTGTCAACGTGATCTATCACCTTGAGTTTACGAAGATGACACGTTATTCAGCGAATTATGATAAGTTTCTTGAAATGGCTGATTTGAATAAAGCTCAGCATATCGATGCTTATGAGAAGCAGAAGGATTTCATCAAGAAACAAGAAGATTTTATTAATAAAAACAAAGCCCGTGCTTCTACTTCAGGCCGTGCCAAGAGTAGGGAGAAGCAGCTTGACCGCATCGACCGCATCGACAAGCCGGAGGAAGCGGCGAAACCGACCTTTACCTTCAAGGAGTCGAGAACTAGCGGGAAAACTGTGTTTGAAGCAGAGGGTATGGTCATCGGCTACAACAAGCCGCTATTGCCGGAGATGAATATGGTCATTGAACGTGGCGACAAAATCGCGATCGTTGGGTGCAACGGCGTCGGCAAGTCGACGCTTCTCCGTACGATATTAGGGGTAATTCCCCCGCTTGACGGAAAGACCTATCTTGGCGATTATTTAAACCCGGCTTATTTTGAACAGGAGGCAAAAGCGCCTACCATGACACCGCTTGAGGATGTGTGGGATGAATTTTCCT
The DNA here is from genome assembly GCF_052115165.1 of Paenibacillus sp. 2TAB23. Classification (NCBI taxonomy): domain Bacteria; kingdom Bacillati; phylum Bacillota; class Bacilli; order Caryophanales; family Paenibacillaceae; genus Paenibacillus; species Paenibacillus sp. 2TAB23. Next base: position 218,402 of record NZ_JBFRGD010000004.1, on the reverse strand, counting down.
TCATGAGCCAAAGCGAAGTACGGGGAGCTCTCGCAAGGTGCGGGTTGAAAAACGAGCATATTACGCGTGCCTTGAATCAATTGAGCGGCGGCGAACAAGCGAAGGTTCGACTCTGCAAGCTCATGATGCGAGACAGCAACTGGATCTTGTTCGATGAGCCGACAAACCATTTGGATGTCGTTGCCAAAGCTGAGTTGAAACGTGCACTGAAGGCTTATAAAGGCACAGTGGTTCTCGTATCTCATGAGCCTGAATTCTATGAGGATTGGGTAACCAAGACGTGGGATGTAGAAGCTTGGTCTATGCAGAAGCAAAGCAGCTAAGGCTATAAGCCGAATTACCCGGCTTTTCCAGATAGGAACCGCATGACTTGCGGCAAGTGCCGGTCTACTCTCTCTGTAGATCGGCTTACTTGCATTTGTGAAACGTCTTCATTATGATAAATTTAATCCTTGTTGCTAGCGATACAGCATGAAGGCTGATTATATCGATTATTTTCAATTGGAAGCAGGTGCACCGACAACATGAAGGAACGAATTCTTGTCGTAGAGGATGAAGCGGGCATTTCCCGCATATTGCAGCTTGAATTAGAGCATGAGGGCTACACAGTTGGATCGGCTGCCGATGGTCGGACAGGCTATGAAATGGCGTCAACGGGTGAGTGGGAGCTTGTGCTGCTTGATGTGATGCTGCCAGAAATGAGCGGAATTGAAGTATTGCGGTTACTGCGTCAAGCAGGAAATCCGGTACCTATCATATTATTAACTGCACGCGATACGGTGCCGGATAAGGTAAGCGGCTTCGAGCACGGCGCTAATGATTATATTACGAAACCATTCGCGATGGAGGAGCTGCTCGCACGCGTCCGTAACATTCTACGCATATTCCAGCAGTATCCAAAGGAAGCGGAAGGCTCGGATATGATTAAGGTTGGAGATTTAACGATAGAGCTGCGTACACGCAAGGTTTATCGCAAGGATATTCTCATTGAATTGACGCCGCGTGAATTTGAGCTGCTCGTATATCTGGTCGAGAACAAAAACGATGAAAAGTCTCGCGAGGACATTTTATCCGAGGTGTGGGGCTATGATTTCATTGGAGAGACCAATTTGGTCGACGTGTATATTCGTTATTTGCGCCAAAAGCTGGACAAGGGCTATCGCCACAAGCTCATTCATACCGTTCGCGGAGTTGGCTACATGGTTAAGGAGCCGGATGCATGACACTGCGCAAACGGTTTACGCTCTTTACGATTTTTTGGCTTATTTTCATATTGATTCTCTTTAACATATTCGTATACTTCTACGTCATCAAGATCACGACCGAAAGCGAAGAAGAGGTCATTGCGAATAAAGTGAATCTCATGCTGGAAAATCCCCGAATTCAGAGCGGCCGCGGGCTTAATTATCCGGAGCTGCTCAACGAATATTACAATGTAAATGAAATGATTAGGATCATTGCCCCGAACAACAGAGTCGTTAACATCACGGGCTCAGATGAGCTGCTGCAGGAGCTGCCCGCAGCGTTCGAGACGCATCACCATACAGGGATGATAACGAAAGGCGGAGAGCGAATCTTATTTATGCGCGTTCCGCTCTATGACGGCAATCGCGTCATTGCGATGCTTGAGATCAACCGTATCCTCGATGAGCTCGATGATTATTTGCAGGTGCTGGTTGCCGCGCTTAGCGTGACGAGCGGAGGGGCCATCTTGTTCGCCATATTCGGAACCTATTGGTTTACGTCTAGATTAACGGCGCCGATCCAGCAGATGGTAAATACGATGAGAGAAATTGACCGCAGCGGCAAGCTTAGACAGATCGAGCTGAGCAGCAGGGAAGAATCAGCAGAATTGCTGCAGCTTGTCAGGGCGTTCAATCAAATGATTGAACGCCTTGACCGCACCTTTGCGAAGCAAAAGCAATTCGTAGCGGACGCGTCTCATGAGCTCAAAACGCCGCTTACCGTTATTAGCAGCTATGCAGGCATGCTGAAGCGGTGGGGGCGAGATGACGTGAACCTGCGGGACGAGGCAATTGAGGCAATCGATAAAGAAGCGAACCGCTTGCAGAATTTAACGAAATCGATGCTGATGCTTGCAGAAGCCGAGCAAGAGGATTGGCTTAAGCAAGAGCTTTTTGATGTTGTTCATGTGGTTGATGAGATCGCAACGATGCTGCAAACGACATTCGGACGACCGATAAGAGTGAAAGCGATGTCCAAAGTCGTTCGGATGGTTGGCGACAAGGACAAAATTAGGCAGCTTCTCGTAATCCTGCTGGACAATGCCATCAAATATTCGAAAGAACCGATTGATATTACGATTACGCTCGTCAGGAATATCGTAAAAATCGAGGTCAAAGATAAAGGGATGGGCATCCCGGAGAATGAAATTCCGCATTTGTTTGAGCGCTTCTATCGTGTGGATGGCGCCAGAAGCCGCGCAACCGGAGGTGTCGGCCTTGGGCTTTCAATTGCCAAGCGGATTATTGACTTGCATGAAGGTAAGGTAGATGTGTTCAGCTTGCCAGATTTAGGCACGACAATTACGTTGCAATTCAAGCAGCGTAAATCATAAGCGAAGATGGAGGTTATGGCCATATGAAATTCCGTACGGCAGCTGTTCAATATAAGCTATCGGATATTGACTCATTCGAGCAATTTGCCGAGCAGGTTACGCATTATGTGCGAAATGCAGCCGAATATGGCGTTCAGTTTCTGCTGTTTCCAGAATTTTTAACGACGCAGCTTATGTCAATCGGTGATGGTGACGGCGCTGCGCTTACCATTGACCGCCTGCCTGACTTCACGGATAGTTATGTGGAGTTGTTCCGATCTCTGGCCAATGAATATGCGATATACATTGTAGGCGGAACGCATGTCATCCTGACTGCAGACGGAAGCCTGCGCAATGCGGCACATCTGTTTCATCCAGATGGCAAGGTTGACGTACAGCACAAAATTCATATTACGCCATCAGAGGTTGACGGCTGGAATATGTCAGCTGGTGAAGGGCTAGAGGTGTTCGAGACCGCTTTCGGAACGATAGCCATGTTAACCTGTTATGATATTGAATTTCCGGAGATCGTACGCATGGCGCGTGCTAAAGGTGCTGACGTCATATTCTGCCCGTCCTGTACCGATGACCGTCACGGTTTCTACCGTGTGCGTTATTGCTGCCATGCAAGGGCCGTTGAAAACCAAGTATATATCGTGACTACAGGCACGGTCGGTTCACTGCGCAAGGTAGATCTAATGCGTGCGAATTTCGGCCAGGCGGCGATCATCGCGCCTAACGATATTCCGTTCCCGCCAGCCGGTATTCTAAGTGAAGGGATCATTAATGATGATATGCTCATCGTTGCCGATCTGGATCTGGCGCTGCTCGAAGAGGTAAGAGCAAAGGGCTCCGTAACGACGTGGAGGGACCGCAGAACGGATCTATATACGGATTGGAATTAACTTTAATCTGCGCAGGCGAGAGGAGCGAATCCCGCATTGCATAAAGAAGTATACATATTTCAGGATGATAAGCCGGTCAAATCCATCATTCGCCCTTATAACGATACAGACTTTGATGCACTTATTGAGGTTCAGCGGTTAAGCTTTCCTCCCCCATTCCCAGCGGAGCTTTTATGGAATCGCGAGCAGCTCTCCGAGCATATCGAACGTTTTCCAGCAGGAGCTCTGTGCGCAGAGGTGGATGGCAGCATTGTCGGATCAATGACTGCTCTACTAGTGAATATGGATGATTATAGCCATGTTCACAGCTGGGAAAACATGACCGATAGCGGATATATTCGCAACCACAATAGAGACGGCGATACGCTATACGTAGTCGATATTTGCGTCGTGCCGAAATTTCGGAAAACAGGAATTGGCAAATGGCTCATGCAATCCATGTATGAGACAGTGGTTCAGCTTGGATTAACGCGCCTCTTAGGAGGCGGAAGGATGCCAGGCTACGGGAAGCATCAACAAGAATGTTCACCGGAAGTCTATCTGGAAAAAGTATTGACTGGGGAATGGAAGGATCCCGTCATCACCTTTTTATTGAGATGTGGGCGAATACCAGTAGGGATTGCGCGCGATTATTTGGAAGACGAGCAATCGAATCATTGTGCAGTCATTATGGAGTGGCGCAATCCATTTAATCAAAGGAGAGAGCAATCATGTTGATATATCATCGGATTACATCTATAGAAGATCAATATTTCGGATCGCTTCATAAGCTATTGCAGACGATCTTCCCCCCAGAGGAAGTTTTGGCTTATGAATTATGGCGCGAGCCGCTCGAAGACAAGGGAATCCATGTCTATGTAGCCATTCATGAAGGAGAAGTTGTCGGTTCGACCGAGTACCGTTATTACCCGGCTTTACGCGTCGCAATGACAGACTTTACAATCATCGGCAAGCCATCGCTTGGTATAGGCAGATTTCTGCTTCGCAATCGTGAACGAGATTTGGTAGAGCTCGCAGAACAGTCCGGTACAACGCCGATTGGCATGTTTGCCGAGGTGTATGATCCTTACCGCGCGGAAGAGCATGCTTTCGGAGGCGTTTCGCCAATGAATCCTTTTGTTCGCCGTGAGGTATTGTCACATATAGGCTACAAACGAATTGATTTGGCCTATGTGCACCCCTCCTGGGATCATGAAGGTCATGCTGTGGCAGAGCTCGACTTATGCTTTCTCCCGCAGAATGAAGAATTAGACAGCATAGATGCTGCATTGGTAGCCGAATTTCTCAATGGCTACTATTCAGCTTTACCCAATAAGCCAGAGCAATGGGTTCGTATGATGGAACATATTCAAGCTTCCGAAACATTAGCTTTATTGCCGTTATGACAAAGATTATCTTCAGGGGTACCGGCGATTCCATGGGCGTTCCCCGCATTTATTGTAAGTGTAAGGTATGCAATGAGGCGCGAACCACTGGACTTAACCGCAGGCTGCGATCTTCCGTTCAGCTTAAGATTGCAGATGCTGGAGAGGTATGGATCGATTGCGGTCCTGATTTCGCCAAACAATTGGAAGCAGCAGATTTGCGGGCAATTGATATTTTATTGATTACTCACGCACATTTTGATCATATCGGCGGGTTAGTGGAATGGGCCGATGCTTGCCGCTGGACGCAAAAGAAGGGCATTGCTTATGCGCCAACCGAGGTTATTGCGGAAATTAATGATAGGTTTCCTTGGCTTAAAAACCAGATTCATTTTCATACTTTCGACCAACCGATAACGATTGGCCAATGGCAAGTTACAAGCTGGCGAGTGAATCATGGCAAGAACGGATATGCGTATGCTTTTGCATTTTTGAATAGCGAAACGAATTATAAGTGGGTATACTGCTCTGATTCGATTGGTTTAACTGATGAGCAGCAGCAACCTCTGGTAGAGCTTGACCTGCTTATCATCGGCACAAGCTTTTTTAAAGAGCCATTTGCCTATGAAACGAGGTCCGTCTATGATGTGGTTGAAGCGATGGACCTCATTGCCAAGTGGCAGCCCAAACAAACGTTGCTAACACATATGTCACATGATATAGATCTTGCAAATGACTATATGCTGCCTGCAAACATCCAGTTCGCACGTACGGGCCTTGAGCTAAACCTATAGTGTTCTTTTTTAATCTTGAAGCTTGACAAGCAGCTTGTCTATTTTGTACATTAGAGACGTAAGCTCATGAATGTGATTGTTAATATGCTTAAAGGGGAAATTTTAATGTTTGCTGGTGTCCTTAACTCATAAATTGGATATTGTTGGAGAGTAAGATGGTCTTGCTGCATTTGTATGGTTTTTTGTGCCATACAGCAAGGCTCTATTTCGCTATCTGACGCCAAGAGTTATGGACATGAGGATTTCCGCCTGAAGCAATTCGACAGCGGCCCAATCACCGTGCTATCCAGCGCGGTTTTTTTGTACCCATTTATTTCCTTACGTTTCTAATAAGGCATAAATGAGGTACTTGGAGCTTAGTCAATTGAGACAGAAATGGAACGCGCCCGCGTTCTGTTTCTGTCTTTTTTTTTGTTTAAAAAAGAGGAGGCCACAAAAATGAATGAAGCGTCATGGAAAAGATTAGAGTTCGATAAAGTAAAGGCTGCTGTTATCAGCAATACAGTATCCCCTGCTGGACGGCAATTGGCAGAACGTCATGCGCCAAGCGTCAAGCATCGTCAGGTGGAAGCGTGGCTGCAGGAAACACAGGAAGCTGCGTTGCTGCTTGGAAGCGGGGCAAGCATTCCGTTATCTGCGATGGACGGCATAGATCCTTTCCTTGCTTTGCTTGGAAAAGGCCGCATTTATAACGAACAGGAATTGGAGCAATTAGCCGTATGGCTGACATCAGTCGTACAAATGAAAAAGTATATGAACAGCAAACGGGAAATTGCGCCTACGATCGCATCTTATGCGGAATCCATGTATGATTGCCCGGCTTTGCGGGAGGAATTGAATCGTTGTATCCGTTATGGACTCATAACAGATCAAGCAAGTGCGGATCTTGCGTTTATTCGCAGGCATATCTATGCAACCGAAGATAAAATCCAGAAAAAAATGGAGCATGCTTTGGGCAAATATCGAACGGCACTTCAGGATCCCGTCATCAGCAAGCGCCGTGATCGCTTTGTCATTGCAGTCAAAAGAGAGCTTCGCAAGCAGGTTCCCGGAACCGTGTGGGATGAATCATCGAGCGGACAAACATTATTTGTTGAGCCGCATGACGTCGCAGACTTGCAAGTGGAGCTTCAGCAATGGAAAGCCGAGGAAGATAGGGAACGGACAGTTATATTGGCTCGTTTATCCGAGCAAGCGGAAACGTTCTCCGCGGAGCTGTTTCAGAACGTCGAAGCAATGGCATCATTTGATTTCATAACCGCTCGCGCCAAGCTTTCACGCTCTTATAACGGCCAAAGAATTAAATTGTCTGAGCAGCCGGTAATTCGTTTGATTGGCGCACGGCATCCTCTGATTGGTTCATCGAGCGTACCGCTTCATGTTGAACTTGGTATTCGGTGGAAGCAGCTTATCATAACAGGTCCAAATACAGGCGGGAAGACGGTGACTTTAAAAACGATCGGCTTGTTCGTGCTGATGGTGCAATCAGGGCTGCTAGTACCCGTAGAGGAGGGTAGTGAGCTTGGTATTTTCCATCATGTTATCGCAGACGTTGGGGATGGACAAAGTTTAGAGCAATCGTTGAGTACTTTCTCTTCCCATATAACCGTGTTGAAGGAGATGCTGGAAGCAGCAACCCCAAGATCATTGCTCTTGTTGGATGAACTTGCAGCAGGTACAGACCCTACAGAAGGAATTGCTCTTTCTATCGCTTTATTGGAGCAGTTGCTTAAACGCGGAGCATTGGCTGTGGCAACTACACATTTCAATGAAATCAAAGCCTTTGCAGCACGAACGATAGGATGCCAGAACGGAAAGATGGCTTTTGATGCGGATACGTTAAAGCCGCTCTACCAGCTAGAGATTGGCGAAGCAGGAGAGAGCCACGCATTTGCTATTGCAAGACGCTTCGGTTTGCCGGAGGATGTCATGCAGCGAGCAGAGCAGCTGCTTGAGATGAAAAAGAATTCAGCAGCAGAGCCGATCGACAGCGGAATGAAGCAAAAGGAAGAGGATAAGGCGGGCAGCCTGCTATTAACCAAGCATGAAGGAGATCTGATTCGCAAAACTTTGGAGAAAAAGGAAGAGGATAAGGGAGAAGATTCAGCAAAAACAGCAGCTCAGCCTTTTGTGAAAGGCGATGCCGTCTGGATTTATCCGCTGAAGCGAATGGGGGTTGTTTACCGACCAGCAGATGAACGAGGAAACGTTATCGTTCAAGTGCAAGGACAGAAGCTGACGTTCAACCAAAAGCGAATGAAGCTCTATATCCCGAAAACAAAGCTATATCCGGATGAGCAATACGATCTCGACATCGTTTTCGAATCGAAAGCGAACAGAAAATCCCGCAAGCTGATGAGCCGAAAGCATGTGGATGGACTGATGATTGTTACGCCAGAAGAGGATAGCTGATCTATGGCTCGAATAGGACGAGGAGAAGCGCTAAAGAATCCGTGCAGCAATCTCCTCGCCAATGCCTGCCGTTTCCCTCAGCTAGTCTCGGCTTTGGATGACGAGCAGCAGTCCGCTAGCAATTGCAATGTGGCCGCTCTCTGACAAAAGAACGTTGCTGATTCCGAGTGATTGGCCGATGGTCAGAGTAGCATCGTCAAGCGGGTATTGGAAGCCGGCTAGCGTTATTCCCGTTACCTTCATGGAAAGAGGAAGCAAAGAGACATTGGGATAGCCCTGGTGACTAATGAAAGCCGTATTCGTCAAAAGTGATATTTTGTTATGATTGTCGATTATAGAAGCGGGTACTTGTACTTCAGAAGCTAAGGCGAGCAAGTGGACATTAGCCAAGGAATGGTCGAATCTTGTTCCTAAAGCGCCGATCAATATGATCTCGCGGGGCTGCAGGTCAAGTGCAAGCCTCATAGCCATCTCAGTATCGGTATAATCCTTGTCAATCGGATCACAAGCGATCGTCTGGCTGCTGCTGGTCCGGATAGCTAGCAATTCTTGCTCGGAGACGGAATCAAAATCGCCAATTGAAATATCGGGCCGATATCCATGGTTTATTAAAAAGCGGGCGCCACTGTCTGCTCCGATTAGCAGATCAGCGGAATCTATGTGCTCAAGAGCAAAGGGGCCCAGCTGGCCGCCCGTACAAATGACAATGCGTGGCTGCATAACGTATGTTCCTCTCTTTTTAACAGAATGTACAATAAGCCAATAATAGTATATAGCCTTTTGCCGCTTAAAAACTAGAGGCACGACTATGGCAGGTAAATGTACGCGCTTCTTGTTGCAAAATTTGTCGTTGCGAAACCGTTTGCTCCCAGCTAAAATGGTTTAGGAAAGAACCGATGAAACAGGTCGGTTCATGGACGGGAAGCGAGGAGCTATTGCAGTGAGCATGGACATTTTTGGGATTTTCAGTATCATTGGCACGATAGCCTTTGCTGTCAGCGGAGCGATAGTCGCCATGGAGGAAGAGTACGATATATTAGGCGTATTCGTGCTTGGCTTAGTTACTGCATTCGGCGGCGGTGTTGTTCGCAACCTGCTTATCGGAATGCCGGTAACATCGCTATGGAGCCAAGGCTATTTGTTCAAAATCGCGATGATCGCGATGACGATCGCGTTTCTGCTGCCAGTCGTTTGGATTCAGAGATGGCGGAAAAGCGAAGCTTTTTTTGATGCGATTGGATTATCGGCCTTCGCTATTCAAGGTGCGCTGTACGCCACGCAAATGAAGCATCCGCTAAGCGCAGTGCTTGTTGCAGCCATGCTGACTGGTATCGGCGGCGGCATTATCCGCGATGTGCTAGCGGGTCGCAAGCCGCTTGTCCTCAAGGATGAGATTTATGCGGTATGGGCGATGCTTGGAGGCCTCGTCATTGGACTGGGCTGGCTAAAATCGACTTTAGAGCTGTTGTTTTTATTCGTTGTTATTATCAGCTTCAGGATGCTGTCGGTGTATTACAAGTGGAAGCTGCCGAGAAGGTCGCTGCATATCGATACTTCCCAAGAGCAGCAGAAAAGAGGTCGTTCATGAAAGCCAAGGTTTTGTTTGTTTGCTTAGGCAATATTTGCCGTTCGCCGATGGCTGAAGCGGTCATGCGCCATCAGATTGAAAAAGCTGAGTTATCTGCTGTCATTGCAGTGGATTCTGCGGGTACAGGGGATTGGCATCTTGGACATCCCCCACATGAGGGCACGCGAAAGCTGCTTGATCAACACCAGATTTCGTATCAAGGCATGAAGGCGCGTCTAGTAACAGGTAAAGACTATGAAGACTTTGATTATCTGGTATGCATGGATACGAAAAACTTGCGCGACGTGCGCCAGATGCTTGAGAATGATGGTATTAGCTTTGACGAGTCAAAACTATTTACATTTATGGAGTTAGTACAAGGACATACGTTGCTTGATGTTCCGGATCCCTATTACGACGGAAATTTTGAATTTGTTTATGAGCTTGTGGAGAGCGGCTGCAAGGAGCTTCTGCGACGGGTGCAATCCGATATCAATCAATCGCATTGAGATAAAAAAAGCTGTTTAGGCGCTCGGTTGAGAGCGGTCTAAACAGCTTTTTCAAAATATAGGAATGTATATCAATTTGCCAACTTTCTCTATATTTCTACGCGAAACGTTAGAATAGCCGCCAGAGGACGGCTTCAGCCGTTTACGTTTGTTATTCTACCTCGATAAAATAGCATAGCGCCTTGTCGAGCTCTTTCTGCCAGAAGCCCCATTGATGCTTGCCGTCCTTCTCTTCGTAGAACACCGTTGCTTGCTTGTGCTCTAACAATGCTCTCGTGTTTCGGTTCAGTGCCACGAAATCGAATACGCCGCGATCTGTTTCGTATGCGTCCTCCTKAAGCCCTACGATCATATAGATCGATAACCAGCTTAGGTCGTCTGCTTCTGAGATAATGTGCTGCGAAACGCCGTAATATGCGCCGGATAATGACATAACGCGAGTAAACAACTGCGGATATGCCAGAGCCAAATGCAGCGATACGGAGCCACCTAAAGAATCCCCTGCAAGCAAGCGATGCTCCGGGTCCTGCCTTGCGGAGTACCTCTCTTCAACGAATGGAAGCAGTTCTTCTGCGAAAAAACGAATGTAATTGGCATGCCGCTCACCGTCAGGCGCATATTCATCGGTCCGAAGCTTTTTGTCCACATCGACGCCTACAATAATGAAAGGCTCCAAGCCCTCGTCTAAGATTAATTTAGTAGCGGTTGTGGCGATTCGTCCGAAATTGAAGAAGTCTTCGCCGTCTTGACAATATACGACAGGGTAGCTCAATACCTCGTTGTAGCCTGGCGGCAAAAATATGCGCAGGTTGCGGGCTTGTTCAGGCAAGTACCGGCTAGGCACGGTTTCTTTTACGATCGTTCTTTTTAAATATCGTTCATCGGTCATGACTTTCTCTCCTTATGACTTGGAATTATTGAATGGAAAACTACGGTTGTGGGTAAACAATAGAAAGGCATACAGGGAATCACATCTATTTCTGTCTTGTTGTATTATGCTGTTATATAGAAAAAATAAGTCTGTAGCATATACAATTTCTTAACAGAATGATGAGAATCAGCGAAAAAACAAAGGTTTTTTTGTTTTTTGCTTTGACCATTTTCGTTAAACAGGTTTATAATAATTCTATAACAGAGGTAAACGATTTTCAAATATTTCGATTGAGGTGAGCGTTCAAAATGAGCAAATTGCCATACGAAGTTCAAACGGAACCGGTAACTCCACTTTCTGTCTTGTCACTCGACGGGGATGTTGTTAACCCGGATTTAATGCCGGCATTGTCTGATGATCAATTAAAAGAAGTTATGTACCGCATGGTATTTACACGTACTTGGGATGAGCGCGCAGTCAATCTTGGACGTCAAGGAAGACTTGGCTTCTATGCACCAGTATCCGGCCAAGAAGCGTCAATGATCGGCAGCGAATACGCACTGAATAAAGATGATTTCATTTGTCCTGGCTACCGCGATATGCCACAAATCGTATGGCATGGTCTGCCCATGTATAAAGCATTCTTGTACTCCCGCGGTCACCAAGAGGGCGGCCGTATTCCTGACGACGTGCATGTTCTTATGCCGCAAATTATTATCGGCGCACAGATTTTGCATGCGACTGGCGTAGCCATGGCTTTCAAAAAGAAAAATGAAAAGCGCGTAGCTATTACCTATACAGGCGATGGCGGTTCCTCGGAAGGCGATTTCTACGAAGGCATGAACTTTGCCGGTGCGTATAAGCTTCCGGTTATCTATGCCGTTCAAAATAACGGTTACGCCATTACGACTCCTTACGCTAAACAAACAGGCGCGCTGTCGATTGCTCACAAAGCAGTTGCTGCTGGAATCAAAGGCGTACAGGTAGACGGCATGGACGTGCTGGCTGTTATCAAAGCCGTTCAAGAAGCAGCGGAACGCGGTCGCAATGGCGAAGGCGCAACGTTGATCGAAATGCTTACTTACCGTTTCCGCCCACATTCCATGGCGGATGACACGACGAAGTACCGTACAAAAGAAGAAGAAGCGGAATGGGCGCTTAAGGATCCGCTCGTTCGTTTCGGCAAGTTTTTGGAGAAAAAGGGCTTATGGTCGGATGAAGACACAAACCGCGTGAAAGAAGAAGCAAAAGCAACGGTAAACGAGCAAATTAAAAAGACCGAAGCAGTTGAAAAAATGACTGTTGCAGGCTTGATCGATAGCATGTTCGAAACAACACCGAAACACCTGGAAGAGCAAAAGGCCGATTTTCAATAGTAGAGGAGGATCAGACGATCATGGCTCAAATGAATATGTTGGAAGCAATTCGCGATGCGATGCGCGTAGAACTTAAACGCGACTCAAACGTTGTCATTTTCGGTGAGGACGTAGGTAAGGTCGGCGGTGTATTCCGCGTAACGGAAGGATTGCAAGGAGAGTTCGGCGAGGATCGCGTATTTGATACGCCGCTTGCTGAGTCCGCGCTTGCAGGTATGGCAGTGGGTATGGGCCTTCAAGGCTTCCGCCCAATCGCAGAAATTCAATTCGTTGGTTTTATTTATGAAGCGCTTGACCAAATGTTTGTACAAGCAGCGCGCATGCGCTACCGTTCAGGCGGTCGCTACAATTCACCAATCGTTTTCCGTACGCCATTCGGCGGCGGCGTAAAAGCAGCTGAGCTGCACACGGATTCCCTAGAGGGTCTGGCTATTCAAACGCCAGGTATTAAAGTCGTCATTCCTTCAAATCCTTATGATGCGAAAGGTTTGATGATCTCAGCAATCCGCGATAATGATCCTGTCTTTTTCATGGAGCATCTAAACCTTTACCGTGCGTTTAAAGCAGATGTGCCAGAAGGTGAATATACCGTTGAAATCGGCAAAGCAAACGTTGTTCGTGAAGGTACTGATGTAACGATCCTCACTTACGGGATGATGGTTCATACTTCGGTAAAAGCGGCGGAAGAGTTTGAAAAAACAGGCGTAAGCGTAGAGGTTATCGACCTTCGTACGCTTGTACCGCTTGATATTGAAACGATCGTAGCGTCCATTCAAAAGACAAACCGTGCGATTGTCGTTCAAGAAGCGCAAAAAACGTCAGGCGCGGCAGCGGAAATTATCGCTCAAATCAACGAGCATGCCATTCTTCATTTGGAAGCTCCAGTACTTCGCGTAGCCGGACCGGATACGGTTTATCCGTTTGCGCTTGTTGAGGATGCGTGGCTTCCTTCGGTAGCTCGCGTTTCTGCAGCGGTTCAAAAAGTATTGAACTTTTAAAGGAGGTTACCAGCATTGGCTAAATTCGAATATCGTTTCCCAGAGCTCGGCGAAGGCTTGCACGAAGGCGAAATCGTGAAAGTGAACATCAAAGTCGGCGATACGGTTACAGATGATGATATTATTATGGAAGTCCAAAACGATAAAGCGATCGTAGAAGTACCTTGTCCGGTTAACGGCAAAGTATTGGAAGTGCTTGTGAAAGACGGTCAAGTATGTCACGTTGGCGAAATCGTTGCAATCATTGACGCTGAAGGCGAGCTTCCAGAGCAAGCAGCTCCAGCAGCCGAAGCACCAAAAGAAGAAGCACCGGCACCAAAAGCAGAGGCTGCTCCAGCGGCTGAAGCGCCGAAAGCGGAAGCACCTGCAGCTGCAGCGACTGCTCCTAAAGCAACTGGCGGTCTTGTTCTAGCGACTCCTAGCGTCCGCAAGTTCGCTCGTGAGAAAGGTGTAGACCTAACACAGGTTGGCGGTACGGGCAAAAACGGCCGGATCACTCGTGATGACGTAACAGGCTTTGGCGGTACGCCAGCTGTTGCGGCTGCTGATACTGCGGCACCTGCTGCTGAGCAACCTAGCAATGCTGAAGTAGCGGCAAAAGGCGCTGGCGAAGCGAAGCCTGCACATACAGCTTCGGGCACAGCATACCGTCCTGAAGAGCGCGTTCCATTCAAAGGTATTCGCAAAATTATTGCAAACGCGATGTCCAAATCCGTTTACACAGCTCCTCATGTTACCATTATGGATGAGGTTGACGTAACGGAATTGGTAGCACTTCGTGCGAAATATAAGCCTTATGCCGAGAAAAAAGGCTCCAAGCTTACGTACTTGCCATTTATCGTGAAGGCTCTTGTCGCAGCTTGCCGCGAATTCCCGATCTTAAATGCTACGCTTGACGAGGCTAACCAAGAAATCGTGCTTCGCAAATACTACAACATCGGTATTGCTACAGATACGGATAACGGTCTTATCGTTCCGGTAATCGAGGATGCAGACCGTAAAAACCTATTCAAAATTGCGGATTCCATCCGTGATCTAGCTGCACGCGGCCGTGACGGCAAGCTTGCTGCTAGCGAGTTGAAAGGAAGTACGATTTCCATCTCGAACATCGGTTCGGCAGGCGGCATGTTCTTCACGCCGGTTATCAACTTCCCAGAGGTTGCTATCTTGGGTACAGGCAGAATTACAGAGAAAGCGATTGTTCGCAACGGCGAAATTGTAGCAGCTCCTGTAATGGCTCTTTCACTCAGCTTTGACCACCGATTAATTGATGGCGCAACGGCACAAAACTTTATGAATTACATCAAAACACTTCTGGGACAACCGGAATTGTTCATAATGGAGGTATAAGACATGGTCGTAGGTGATGCTTCCCTAGATATTGACACTCTAGTCATTGGTGCGGGTCCAGGTGGATATGTTGCAGCGATTCGCGCAGCTCAGCTTGGTCAAAACGTTCTCATCGTGGATAAAGAATATGTAGGCGGCGTATGCTTGAACGTGGGCTGTATTCCATCGAAAGCTTTGATTTCCGCTTCTCATCAATATGAATCAATCAGCCATGCTTCCGCTTTCGGTATCGAGGTTGGCGAAGCAAAGGTTGACTTTACTAAAGTGCAAGAGTTCAAAGCAGGAATCGTCAAAAAATTGACAGGCGGCGTTGCTTCGCTTCTGAAAGCAAACAAAGTCCAATATTTCCAAGGCGAAGTCATGTTCATCAATGAAAACGAAGCGCGTGTATTCAACGATCAAGAAGCACCGCGCTACCGTTTCAAAAACTGTATTATTGCTACTGGCTCACGTCCAATCGAGCTGAAAGCATTCCCTTACGGCGGCCGTATCGTATCATCGACTGGCGCTTTGTCCCTGCCTGAAATTCCGAAAAGCCTTGTCGTTATCGGCGGCGGCTATATTGGTATTGAGCTTGGTCAAATGTACTCCAAATTTGGTACGAAGGTAACCGTAATCGAGGGTTCTGATGCGATCCTTCCTGGCTTTGACAAAGATATGTCTTCGATCGTTGCGAAGAAGCTAAAAAGCACGAATGTAGATATTATCACCGGCGCACAAGCGAAAGGCGCTGAGCAAACGGATAAAGACGTTACGGTTACGTATACCGTTGGCGATAAAGAAGAAAAAGTAACGGCAGATTACTTGCTTGTAACCGTTGGACGTCGTCCAAACACGGATGGCGAGCTTGGGCTTGACCTGATCAATGTGAAGCTTTCGGATCGTGGTCTGGTTGAAGTCGATGAGCAATGCCGTACAAACATTCCGCACATCTTCGCAATCGGCGACATTATTGCTGGACCTGCACTTGCGCATAAAGCAATGTATGAAGGTCGCGTTGCTGCTGAGGTCATTTCCGGCCAATCAAGCGTAATTGACTACAAATGTGTGCCTGCTGTTTGTTTCTCTGATCCCGAATGCGCAAGCGTTGGATACAGCGAGAAGGAAGCAAAAGATAAAGGCCACAACGTTAAAGTCGGCAAATTCCCGTTCGCTATCAATGGACGCGCAATGTCTCTTAATGCAAACGAAGGTTTTGTTAAGCTTGTAGCTGATGCAGACTCCGGTCTTGTACTAGGTGCGCAAATTATCGGTATTGAAGCTTCCAACATGATTGCTGAGCTTGCGCTTGGTATCGAGATGGGTGCTACACTTGAAGATATCGCACTAACGATCCATGCACATCCTACACTAGGTGAAATCGTATTGGATGCAGCTGAAGTTGCACTGGGCCATCCTATCCATACTTTCATTAAATAAATTGCATTCTATTTGCACCATTAGAGGTCACGCGGCTCCCCAGCCGACGGGGCCTCTTTGTGTATCTATCGCATTTGATTCTTGCAAAGAGGTGTTCATAATGAGGGAAGAGACGATGAAACCGGCAAGCGAATCCAGGACGATTATGACCCAGTTGATTTTCCCGCTGGATACGAACCCATACGAGACGATGTTCGGCGGCAAGGTGATGGAATATATGGATAAGGTTGCTGCCATAGCTGCAATGCGGCATGCCCGGATGCAGGCTGTTACAGCGTCTACGGATAGCTTGGATTTTTTGGCACCCATTCGGGTTGGTGAAGTCATTGAGGTTGAAGCATTCGTTACCTGGACAAACAGAAGCTCCATGGAGGTTTATGTTTCCGTTAGCTCTGAGAATTTGTACAGCGGCTTGAGAAAAACGACAGTTACCGCCTTTTTTACGTTTGTCGGAATAGACGTGAACGGCAAGCCTGCCACCGTGCCCACCGTTATTCCAATGACAGACGAAGAAAAAAAGCTGCATGCTTCGGCACCAGAACGCTATGCGCTGAGAAAGAAACGAAAGCAGGACAGACGAGTAGAATAGTGGTATAATAATTGTTATTTTTACGATTTTCGTTTAGAATCGGGGGCGGTAATGTAATGAGCAACAGCGAGCAAACCTACTTGCAATTGTTAAAATATGTGTTGGAGCATGGCACCAAAAAGGAAGATCGAACAGGTACGGGCACAATCTCTGTTTTTGGTTATCAAATGCGGTTTGATCTTAGCGAGGGATTTCCACTGCTAACGACAAAACGTGTTCCTTTTCGCCTCATAGCGAGCGAACTGATTTGGTTCATCCAAGGGGATACCAATATTCGCTATTTGCTGCAGCATAACAATAACATCTGGAATGAATGGGCTTTCAAAAGATGGGTGGAGAGCACGGCTTACACGGGTCCGGACATGACGAATTTTGGTTTGCGTTCGCAAACAGATGCTGCTTTTGCCGCGGATTACAATGAACAGATGGAGCTCTTCAAGCAGAAAGTCCTTTCGGATGATACATTTGCGAAGGAGTTCGGCGAGCTTGGCAATGTTTATGGCAAGCAGTGGCGGGAGTGGAAAACGTCACAGGGTGATACGATCGATCAATTAAAAGATGTTATTGCTTCGATTAAGCAAAACCCTGACTCGAGAAGATTGATTGTGTCAGCTTGGAATCCGGAAGACGTGCCAAGCAATATGGCGCTTCCGCCATGTCATACGATGTTTCAATTCTATGTAACAAACGGGAAGCTGTTTTGTCAGCTATACCAACGCAGCGCTGATATTTTTCTAGGTATCCCGTTTAACATCGCAAGCTATGCGCTGCTTACTCATTTGGTCGCGCATGAATGCGGACTTGAGGTTGGGGAGTTCATCCATACGCTGGGAGATGCCCATATTTATACGAATCATTTGGAGCAAATCACAACCCAACTAAACCGTGAGCCTGGCATTTTGCCAACGCTTTCGCTCAATGCGGATAAGAAGTCCATTTTTGACGTTGCAATGGAGGATCTGAGCATTGAGAACTACAATCCGCAGCCAGCGATCAAAGCGCCGGTAGCTGTTTAGAACGGCAAACTTTAATGATAGAAAGGTGCTGCCTTCATGTCAATTACACTAATTGCCGCAATGGATCGTAACCGGACAATCGGCGTAGATAACAAGCTGCCATGGCGCTTGCCAGCCGAGATGGCTTTTTTCAAAAAAACAACCTTAGGCAAAACGGTCGTGATGGGGCGGAAGACGTTTGAGTCGCTCCCAAAACCGCTTGTCGATCGCCTCAACGTTGTCTTGACACGCCAAAAGGATTACAAGCCAGCGGGCTGTGAGATTGTTTACTCCGTCGCTGAAGCGATTGAGCGCTTTAAGGGTGAAGAGCTGATCGTAATAGGCGGCGCGGATATCTACGCACAGTTTCTTCCGCTCGCTGACACGCTGCTGCTGACGGCAGTAGATGTCGAAATTGAAGGCGGAGATGCATTCTTTCCATTGTTCGCTGAATCGGACTGGAAGCTTGTGGGAAGCGAGCTGCATGAGAGTGACGAGAAGAATAAGCATGCCTTTACTTTTCAGACCTTCATTCGTCGCACCAACTAGCAATTATGGCTAAAACCGAACGTTTGACGAACGATATGTCATAAAGTGCAAATGATTGTACGTATAATCCATTAACGATCTGAACACATGAATGCTAGGATATTGTAAAATAGTAATCGAGTGCTTTAGACAAAATATTCGTTTTTAAGAAAGTTTGTTATTGAATATTTGATGGATTCCCGATATAGTTTGAAGAGAATCGTAGCATTGGTTAACGGGAAATATGGATGGAGGAAATGCGATCATGTCTACACCTACTGGTTTTATGGAATATCAACGCGAACTGCCGGCCGATCGCGACCCGCTGGAGCGTATTAAGGACTGGCAAGAGTTTCATAAGCATTTTTCGGATGAACAGCTTAAGACACAGGGAGCTCGCTGCATGGACTGCGGCACGCCTTATTGCCATACAGGCATAGAGCTCGCAGGCTCTGTTTCGGGTTGTCCGGTTAACAACTTGATTCCTGAATGGAATAACCTGATTTATCGTGGGTTGTGGCGCGAAGCGCTTGACCGTCTGCATAAAACAAATAACTTCCCTGAGTTTACTGGCCGTGTGTGCCCAGCTCCGTGCGAAGGATCATGTACGGTTGGCTTGATCGGCGATGCTGTAACGATCAAGACGATTGAGCAAGCGATTATTGACCGTGGTTTTGATGAGGGTTGGGTTGTTCCTCAACCTCCTAAGGTTCGCACTGGCAAACGCGTTGCAGTCGTAGGTTCCGGTCCTGCCGGCATGGCAACCGCTGCCCAGCTTAACAAAGCGGGACACACCGTTACGGTCTATGAACGCGCGGACCGCATTGGCGGATTGCTCACCTATGGCATTCCGACAATGAAGCTAGAGAAGCATGTCGTACAGCGCCGCGTAGATTTGATGGAAGCTGAAGGCATTGAGTTCGTTACGAACACCGAGATCGGGAAAGACATTACGGCAAATGAGCTTGTTGAGAACTTCGACGCTGTTGTGCTTTGCGGCGGATCAACAAGAGCACGCGACGTACAAATGGAAGGCCGCGATTTGAACGGCGTTCATATGGCAATGGATTATTTGAACGGTACAATTAAAAGCTATCTGGATTCCAACTTGGAAGACGGCAATTATATTTCGGCGAAAGACAAAAATGTTATCGTAATCGGCGGCGGCGATACAGGTTCTGACTGCGTTGCTACCGCGCTGCGCCATGGCTGCAAATCTGTTACACAATTCGGTACGCATGCCAAAGCGCCTCTAGAGCGTGACAGCATCAATAATCCTTGGCCGCAATTTCCGAATGTTTACACGCTTGATTATGCGCATGAGGAAGCGAAGGCACTATTCGGCGAAGATCCGCGAGCATTCTCCGTTCTTACGAAGAAGTTTGTAGGAGATGGCAATGGCAACTTGAAGGAGCTTCACACCGTTCAAATTGAACGTACGGTCGATGAGACTGGACGCAAAATATATAGCGAAATTCCAGGCACCGAAAAAGTTTGGCCAGCGGATCTTGTATTTATCGCTGTTGGCTTCGAAGGTCCGGAAACGCCTATTATTGAACAGCTTGGTCTTGCTCAGGACAAACGTTCAAATGTAAAAGCGAGATACGGCAAATACGTAACGAGCGTGGATAAAGTTTTTGCTGCAGGCGATATGCGTCGTGGACAAAGCTTGGTCGTTTGGGCTATCAACGAAGGTCGTGAGGCTGCCCGCGAGGTAGATAAATATTTGATGGGTTCTTCGATGCTTCCTTAATGTAAGCAATAGATCGTGTCAAACCAATCACAGAAACAGCAAGTGGAGCGCCTTCGGGCGCTTTTTTTGCTTTTTGAGCGTATAGTGAACGGAGGGATTGTTAATAGGATTAAATACGGTAGAGTATACAGGAAAAGATTAGTTGGGGAAGTTCCCAATTCTAAGGAAAGTTGTGGTAAAATCGGGGTGAGATGACGTGAAGGGGCGATTCGTCATGCCAGCAGAAGAAGCTTATATTCTGTCACCAACCGACGTTAGTAATATTCGAAGCTATGTACAACGTAAATATGCGGCGATGCCGCATGACCAGCGCGCAGAAATCGTAGCGGATGCAGTCAAACGCATTATACATAAGCAATTGCCGCAATTCGGTATTGCACTGAGACATGGCGTCACGGAAATGTTAATAAGGACTTCTGTTTTGGAGAAGCAGCGGCCAGTGCGAGCAGAAGATATTTTTGAAGCTTGCTTGTCTCTGGATCGATCGGATTCTGATGTATACGACCCGTTGCATGATTGGGTGGAGCAGCAGCTTGCCATAAGCTGTGAGAAGCCTCTCATGCAGCGTCTAATGGACGAGCTGCAAATTACGGAAGAGCAATCGGGTACACTTATGAAAGACGCTGAGAATGGCATTCTGGCTCAACTGAAGGCAAGGCTGGCTGCTGAAGGCATCGTGGGAGGCAAAGCGCAAGGATCTCAGGGACAAGCCCAATTGATCAGCATGCCTCATTCCGGCTGGAGAAGGCATTTTGCAAGCAGTACACGCTGGAAAAGTGCAATTTATCTGTTTCTGTCTTTTTGCTTGATAACGGCTACACTCCTCTACGGCTGGTCATTGGGCAGGCCATCCACCAATAAGCTGCAGCCGCCAGCTGCCATATTGCCGGCTAAGCCAATACCGCTTCAGATTGATGGATTGCCTGCCGAGCTTCGTTACCATGAGATCGATCAGAAGCGCCTGATCCAGTTTTTACAGTCCAAATCATCCATACTGGCTGAGCAGCCTTATTTCGGAGCCATCCTAACAGCTGCTGAATCGTTCGATATACATCCTGTTATTTTGTTTGCAATTACTGGCCAAGAGCAGGGTTTTGTGCCTACATCCAATAAACGGCATAAAGAAATTGCCAATAATCCGTTTAATGTATTTCATAGCTGGCAGGAATTCAATACAAATATTAAGCAGTCTGCGGAAATTGCCGCACGGACCGTATATCATTTAAGCCTGGATCGTCCGGACGAGATCGATTCGTTCAAATGGATTAATCGGAAATATGCGGAAGACCCTAAATGGTCTGATGGGGTTCGCTCTATTTTTTATACGATTTTGTCATATCTAGATGATCCTAAGAAACCATAAAGCAAGTTGCCTTTTTAATATTAATGGCATTAATAACAACCCGACGGGGCTTATCATCCCGTTGGGTTTTATTTTGTTTCTTGCATTTCGTTTCCTGATTCGGATAAAAGGATTCCATTTTGACACGGAAGTCTGTAAAATGTTTAAGAGGAAATCCAGAATCGAGCGAACAGATGCCGAGTTGGCGTGAGCGGGAAGCTTGATTTGCGAATTGCGTATGAAGGAGCGAATCACTTTTGAAGACATTAATCATTGCGGAAAAGCCTGATATGGGGCGGAATATTGCAGCCGCAATCGATCCGAAAGCAAAAAATCACCGTTCCTACATAGAAGGCGAGCACTACATCATAACATGGGCAATTGGGCATTTAATTGGGTTGGCGGAGCCTGATGCGTACGATGAAAAATATAAAAAATGGAATATAAATGATCTGCCGATTATTCCAACGCAATTTAAGCTCGTACCGAACAAAAAAACGATCGATCAGCTTAAAGTAATCGGCGATCTTGCGAAACGGAGCAATCTGCTGGTTAACTCTTGCGATGCGGGACGCGAGGGACAATATATTTTTTCCTTAATCCAGCGGCATCTGAAGCTAAGTCAACCCGTTAAGCGGCTTTGGATATCCGATCTGACGCCTGAGACGATTCGGAAGGGCTTCGATGAGCTTAAAGAAGGAGCAGAATACGAAAATTTGACTAGAGCGGCAACGGCAAGAAGTGAAGCTGACTGGCTTATCGGCATGAACGGTTCACGTGCTTTTACGACCAAACACAACGTTCTGCTGTCAGTTGGACGCGTTCAGACCCCCGTGCTTGCGCTTATTTATGATCGGCAAAAGCAGATCGAGGCGTTCTCTTCATTGAAGTTCTTTGAACTGGAGGGACATTTTACACAATTGGATATGTCCTATAAAGGCATGTGGCAGGGTGAGCGGGCAACGGATCAAGCTAAGGTCGAAGCGATTGCCGCAAAGGTAAAGGGTAAGGAAGGCCGCATCGCTTCCTACGAGGTGAAAGAAACAAAGGAATATCCGTTCAAGCTATATGATCTTACGTTATTGCAGAGGGAAGCGAACGGGAAATATGCATTTTCTGCTAAAAAAACGCTGGATACCGCTCAGGCGCTCTATGAGAAGCATAAGGTAATTTCGTATCCGAGAACGAATTCCAACTATGTAACGGAGCAGAATATACCCGAGATGCACAAAACGCTTAATGCGCTTCAAGGAACAGCCTATGACGACCTCGTCAAAGGAGCAAACCGAGCATTGGTGCACAAGGGAAATAAATTTATTTGCAACCCGACTAAGGTTGAGGATCACCATGCGATATTGCCAACGAACCGCAAGGCGAACGGGCTAAGTCCTGATGAACAGAAGCTGTACGACCTCATCGTCAGACGATTCCTGTCTCAATTCTATCCGCCCGCTGAGTATAAGGTGCATACCGTCTTGACAGAGGTAGAGAACGAGCATTTCAAAACGACGGTAAAAGAGCTTCTGCATTTAGGCTGGAAGGTTATTTATGCCGATCAGAAGAAGGAAAAGGCAAAACCATCCGCGAAAGGCAAAGATAAAGAGGATACGGAAGAAGAGGAAATTGAAGTAAGCGAGCCGTTCTCGATTAATGCAGACGAAGGAATCGTATGCTCGGATGCAATCGTGAAGGAAAAAGATACGCAGCCTCCCAAGCACTATACCGAAGGAACGCTGCTTAAAGCGATGGAAAGCGCCGGCAAACAGATCGAGGATGAAGACGTACGTGATGCGATGAAGGACTCTGGCTTAGGTACGCCGGCCACGAGGGCAGCGACCATTGAACGCTTGAAAAATGTCGGATATGTCGAAATGCAAGGGAAGAAGATCCTAGTTGCCCAAAAAGGGAGAACCGCAATCGAGTTGATACGCGGCGCAGGCATAGACCTGTTGACATCACCGGAAATGACCGGTTTATGGGAGCGGCGTTTAAACGAAATATCGAGAGGAACCGCTTCAGACGGACAATTCATGGAAAATGTTAAAAAATTCGCAACCATGATCGTGGATAAAGTTCGTGTCCAATCCCGTGCCGCCAAAACGTCATTTGAAAGTGAAGCTCCGAGCGCTGGAAGAGGGGCTGCCGGCAAGTCGGCAGCAGCTTCCAAGACTCGAGCCGTTAACCCTAAAGCAACCGGAACCGCCAGAAAAAGCACTTCAGCAACAGCAGCGGCGCCGGGCACCATAACGATGATCACGAATTGTCCGAGCCCTGGCTGCGGCGGTTCCATCTTTATGGGACGAAAGGGCTATGGCTGCTCCCATTATAAAGAAGGCTGCAAATTCGTTATATGGAAAGAGAGCTATGGCCGCAGCTTGACTGATTCACAGGTGAAATCGCTTGTCGAGAAAGGGAAGACGACGAAGCTGAAGCTGCAGCTAGCAGACGGTACGCCTGCAGAAGGTAGAATTGTCATCCGCAATCTTGCAACAGGCGAATTATCCATTGAGCAATAATCCCGACATGCACGTAAATAAAGACCCGGCTCGTTCTCGTAAGCGTATGAGAACAAGCCGGGTCTATTTATTTGAATAACAATTGTAAATTATCGGTTAACGTAGCCGTGAATCGCATCAGGTACATCCTTCAGGTGATCCAATGTCAAGAAAGCACCTTTCGGTTCAACCTCGATCTGAATGACGTTATACTCCCATTCGGAAACAGCGCGCATATGGATAGCATGTATACCTGCAGTCAATGCGGGCACAACATCTGTGCGAATCGAATTGCCGACCATCCAAGTGCTATTCCTGTCAAATACGCCGGCAGACAGGATGTTTTCGAGCGCATCGCTGTTTTTGAGACGGCGGATATAGATACGCGATTCAAAATAGCGCTCCAGGTTCATTTTCTCAATCTTGCGGCGTTGGATAGGCAGCTCGCCACCCGTATACAAATGCAGCTCATGACCTGCTTCTGCCAATGAAAACAAAGTTTGCTCCATATTGGGATAAGGCTCAGTATCATGTTCATATACGCTTAAACCAAGCTTCCATAATAGATTCTCTTCATTGGTTGAGCGCTTGCGGCCAGTCAAATGGGAGAAATGAATGTACGTGTCGACAAAAGATTGCGGGAAATGCTCGCTCTTAAAGCCGAACACGGCAACTCCTGCAATATCGATCTCCATCTGCTTGTCACGGATCGCTTGGGCTGATACGAGCGGTGAGCTTCCGAACCAGGTCGTCATCGCATCGATGAACTGGTCGATGACCAAATAGAAGTATTTGTTACAGTGAATGAGTGTATCGTCGAGGTCAAACATAATTTGTTGTTTCATAATATGCGATCTCCTTTGCGGGACTTGAAACTGTATGACCAATCTACCGCAAGTGGAGAGTAGAGTCAATGTATGGGAAAAGGTTGCAAGGATCTCACATCAATATCCAGTAAATTTGGCATGCTATACGTGGAGGTGATTGAGATGGTCAACATCAGAAACAACAAAGGCGATAATTTCCAAAATCATTCCAACATGCGCGGGCAATCAGGCAAGCTTAAAACAGACAAAGTCGCTAAGCGTCCACCAAGTCTTAATGGCATTAACAAACAGCTTCCATAGAAAAACATCAATAAAACACGAAGAGGAGAGCAGGGTGGATTCCCGGCTCTCCTCTTACGCAACATTATGCATATTTGAGCTGCGAGGCTCTTAATTGATTTTTAATAAAAGCAATTCGCCTGCGAACATAAAAATCTTTGCTTGCGCCTTTCAAGTCCTTGGGAGTGATCACCTCCTCTGCAACATTATCGATGATGATAAGCCGTCCATCGGCGTAAAACTTAAAAGTTAAGTCACGTCCAGGGCGTTCATTCTCTACATAACGGAAATTTTCGCAGATGTTATTCATGGTGATCAGGCCTCCTCCAAATGGTTGAATTCGATGATCAATGGAACGTTTGTTCTTGTTTTTATTATACCAAACATTTGTTCGTATGGAAACTGTTTTTTGTTTAACGTAAACTAGATTCATAGAAGCAGTTGCTGCAAACAGAAGGAGAGCGGAAAATGATTAGAATAAAGAATCTATCCAGACGAATACCCGGCGGGCCTAAGGTGCTGGACGACATTAGCTTTGAGGCGTATCCTGGTGATTTTATTGCGATAAAAGGAGATAGCGGAAGCGGCAAATCAACCTTGCTCCGCTGCCTCGCTCTCCAAGAGAAATGGACGGAAGGAACGTATCAATTCGACGGCAAGGATATTTTCAAGCAAGGCTTTTCCGGAAAAATGAAAGTGAAGCAAGAGGTAGCTTATGTGGAGGAGAAGCCATTCTTGTTTCCCAACAAAACGGCACTCAAGAATGTTATCATTGGCTCGGTATCACAAACTCCGGCTTGGCGCAGGTGGACAGGCATGGTCAGGAGCGATGATTACATGGGCGCTATGGACATGATCGAAAAACGCGGGCTTATAGATAAAGCACATCAGAAGGCGAGCACGCTAAGCGGCGGCGAACGCCAGCGGATGGCTATCGCAAGAGCGCTCGTTCATGGCGCGAAGGTTATTGCGGCTGATGAGCCCGTATCGGGTCTTGATCCGCATACAGCGGATCAAGTGCTGACGGATTTGAAAGCGCTATGCAAAGAGCAAGGCGTAATCGTCATCGCTGTTATGCACCAAGGGGATTGGGCAGAGCGTTTTGCCGACCGGATCCTAGGCCTGAAAGGCGGCAAGCTCGTGCTTGACGTCAGCGGCAGACGACTGACAGAACGCGAGAAATCACTGCTGTGAACGAAATCAACCTGCGTCTTATTAGAAGAGAAGAGCTGGATGAAGCTATTAGGCTAGAACGCCGCTGCTATTCGCCCGAGGCAGCAGCTACGCTCGAAGGATTTCAATTCCGTTTTGACCATTATCATCCGTTTTTTTGGACGGCATGGATGGGCAATCGGTTAGTCGGAATAACAAATGGCATTCGCACGACTGAGTCCTCATGCGGAGATGAGATGAAAGGCGATCAAGCAGATGAACGGGAGGGCAGAAACTTCTGCGTCCTTACCGTTGCAGTCGATGAGAACCAGAGAAGGCAAGGGATAGGAGCAAAACTGCTGCGCAAGCTGATCGAACATTGCGAGGCTACGGATATAGAGAAAGTGATATTGATGTGCGAAGAGCATCTTATTCCGTTCTATGAGGCGGAGCAATTCGAGCTGAAAGGTGTTTCTGCATCTACGCATGGCGGGATTACGTGGCATGAGATGAGCCGTGAGCTGCATAAACTGAAGCATCTAACCGAATAGGAAGGTGTCTTTCACATGTCATTTCAATCACCTGTCGTCATTCAAACCGCCAACGCCGAGTTTCCAAAAGCAGAGCTGTCCATTCCTTATGTGAGCGGTGGTAAAAACGAGGCTGCTGACAAAAAAATAAATCATACCATTCATCAAACCGTTCAGCAGTTGGTCCACAGCCAAGGAGAGCTGGACGATCCGAACGCCCAGATGCTTGGCTACTTCGAACAGAAGAACAACCAGAAGGATTACTTAAGCCTTTCCTTGTATAATTATGCCTTTACCGGCGGGGCGCACGGCATGACCTTGCAGCATTCGTTGACCTTTAAACAATCGACAGGTCAAACGTATACGTTGTCCCAGCTTTTCAAGCCAGGTTCAGATTATGTGGGTCGTATTAGCAAAATCGTAAGCGCTCAAATTAAGGAAAGAAAGATTGAGACACTTGAGCCCTTCAAATCGATCCGCCCCGATCAAGACTATTATGTAGCGGACAGATCACTTGTCGTTTATTTTCAATTGTACGAACTCTCAGCGTATGTGTACGGCTTTATTTATTTTCCGATTTCAGTATACGACCTACAGGACATCATAAACGAAGATGGACCGCTTGGGGTGATGCTTGTAAATGATTGAATGCTAGCACGCCCACTTTTGCAAAGCTGCTGTTCGGCAGCACAGCTTCCAAGGAGATACGAAATTGTCTTATTTTCTTATTCTAATTGCTGCTGCACTGCTTGTTGCTGTATCGTTCGTTTTCTATCAGCAGCGTAAAATAGAAAAGGAGCACCGCGACAGCAAAAATAGGTCTGCCCCGCAGACGTTCGCTCCGACAGTATCAATGTCTACGCCTTTAAAAAAACCAAAAGCAGTCGTTGATTCCGAAAAGAAGGAGCACCATATGAAGGATGGGCATTCCGTCAATTTGCTTATTGTGGATGATCAGTACCCGATTCGCCTTATGCTCTCTGAATTGTTCACTGCGTCAGGTATGCGTGTATTTGAAGCAGAAACTGGTGTTGTCGCATTGGAAATCTGCTCGACTGAATCGATCGATTGTATATTGCTGGATTTAAAATTACCAGACATGGACGGCATTGAGATTTTACAAGGCATAAGAGCAATTGCAAGCGAGGTCCCGGTTGTTCTCATTTCGGCTTATGCTTCACCTGAGAAGCTGGAGGATGCGGTAGCGCTTGGCATCAGTCATTGCTTCACAAAACCGTTTGATATTATTGAATTGAAAAACGTAGTCCTGCAGTTGAGCGATCCAAATTCAAGAAAATCCATAACTTAATTTCGGAGCTAAAGGAGCCTCTCATCTGCATGGGTGAGAGGCTTTTTTTGCATATTGAAAACAGCTTCTCCTGCATGCTGCCAAGCGAAGCAATACGTAGTTCTTCATGTAGGAACATAACAGATTCATATTGGCTTGGACTGAAGCGAAGGTTGGAGAGTGCTGCTAGCTATTGATCACGGAGGAAATGTACAACGTATAGCGGGAAATGATACGATTGTAATGTAGGAAATATTCGGACAATTCAAAAATCATTTCCCGGGCTAACGCAAGATGCTACACAAAAGAGTGGATTTCGACATGCCGATAGGCTAATGGCATAGGACTTGTCGAAAGCGATTTCATCTTTTATTACATGTTATATATAATTAATGATATGATATCTCTTTGCCAACATCTGCCGATGAAGATTATAATAGTCAAATACGAAAAACATAGGAGGCAAGAGGGTATGTTGCAACAAACGGATCGTGCAACGCTCGTTTCACTAAACGTTGGCGAGCCTGTGGCCATCGCTCATGGTTCCAAGGTCATTCAATCTGGGATCTATAAGGTTCCTTCTCTGGACGCGCATCATTTATCGAGCATGGGATTAAATGGCGATGGTCAAGGGGACTTGATTAATCATGGAGGACCGGACAAAGCAGTCTGTGTATATTTTGAGCGAAGATTTGCGAGTTGGAAAGAAGAAGCGGATCTTTCGTTTACTAGTGGAGCATTCGGTGAAAATTTCACCTTATCGGATTGGACGGAGGAGGACTTGTGCATTGGCGATATTATCCATGCCGGAGAAACCATTCTTCAAGTAAGCCAACCGAGACAGCCTTGTTTTAAGCTAGGATTAAGGCATTCCTTACCTGAATTGCCTGCACGCGTTCTGAAGAACGGCTATACGGGCTGTTACTTCCGAGTGCTCAAAGAGGGACAAATTGCTACCGGCACAAAATTCACTGTGGAGAGCCGTCATCCGGCAAGGAAAACAATTGCAGAAGCCAATCGTGTCATGTATCGCAATAAAGATGATATCCAAGGCATCCGCGAGCTGCTGGACGTTAAGGAGCTTGCGGCAAGCTGGCAGGAGCAGTTAGGTGCAAGGCTGGAGAAGCTGTTGAAGGAAAAGCAAGGAGGATAAGCAGCTTGAATGACGACATCGATTTTACCGTCTACTTGGATGAATATCAATTCCTAGCACCGTATGAGGTTAAACAGCGCGATAGCGGAATGAATAATACGACTCGGGTTATTTTGTCGGGCAATGAAAGATATGCATTCAGAATTTATAACAACCATAAAGATGTAGAGATCGTGAGGCTGGAGCAAGAGGTGCTATTTGCTCTGGCACAGCAATCTCTTCCGTTTCAAATTCCCATTCCTGTTCGCAATAAGCGGGGAGACACATTAAGCATAGCAGGGGATGGCACGCTGTCTGCATTGTTTCATTATATAGATGGAGACAGACCGACTGCTTCCAATCCTGAACACGTCTATGCGCTTGGACAAATCGCTGCTCAGCTTGCTAATGCGCTAGGAACAATCAAGCCTGACCGACTCCCCCTTTATAGCCCGTATTTTGAGCTCGAAAAAACATATGCGGCGATGGGTGAAGCTGCCTTCCTCTCCATGGCTGATCGATCAGAGGCGTTAAGTGCTAGACGTATCAGCTTTGAATATTTGCAGCGGGAGCGGAACTTGCTAAAAGAAGTGAGCGCCGAGCTCGAATGCTGGCCCCAACAATGGATTCATGGTGATTTGGTATTCAACAATACCGTTTCACAGGAGAATGCCATAATCGGAGTGCTCGATTTTGAATTTGCTACCATGGATGTTAGGGCAATGGAGCTTGCGGTTATTATTGTGGACCTGCTCAAACCGGAAGATGCTGAGATGAAAATGAACATACAGCTCCTTGTCAATGGCTATAAGAGCATTTGCCCGTTAACTGCGGAGGAGCTGCAGCTTCTGCCTCGATTAATGAAGCTTAGGCTGCTGGATGTTGCTTTGCACTTCGCGGTTCGGTTTAGAGACGAGCTGGATAAAGATGATGTCTTTTGCCAGATTGTTGACCAATCGGCATTCGGATGCAAATGGATTAATGAAAATTGGGAGGATGGGATCGCATGAGTTTGGCAAAAGCGCTCGGGTATGGCGAGGATGAGAAGCTGCTGCTCGTAAATGCAGACGACTTTGGTTTGTGCCATTCGGCAAACAAAGGCATTCAGCAGCTATTGCTGGAAGAAACGGTAAGCTCGGCAACGCTGATGATGCCATGTGCTTGGGCGAGAGAAGCAGCGCTTTGGAGCGCAAGGCATCCGCATCTAGACGTAGGCGTTCACTTCACACTTACAAGCGAATGGGATTCGTATCGGTGGGGTCCGGTTAATCGCAAAGGCTCAACAGATTCCTTAGTAACGAATGAAAACTATTTCCCAAAGGATTGCAAAACCTTTGAGCAGCACGCAGATGCCCAGCAAGTACAGGCTGAGCTAATCGCTCAAATAGAGATGGCATTGGCAATGGGGATGAAGCCTTCGCACGCTGACAATCATATGGGCAGCTTGTACGGACTCGCAACTGGCCGGCATTTTCTGCCTGATGTATTAGATGTATGCGCTTCCTATGGTCTACCCTTCCGGCTGCCAAGGTATTTGCTCCAGGAGAACGGTCAGATCGCTCCACCAGAGCTTGCCGAGCAGGCGAAGCAGCTTGCACAGCTTGCAGATTCAAAAGGAGTCGTCATTCTAGACTATTTAGTCGGTCTCCCTTTTCAGTTGCAGGATGGAGAAGATTTCGATTCGCTGAAGTCCAGCATGCAGCAGCTATTGCGAAGTCTTCACGCTGGGGTAACCGAGCTGATTATACACCCGTCTTTGGTTACGGAGGAGCTGAATGCTTTTCACGGGCAGCCGACAAAGAGGGGAATGGAGCTGGAGTTGTTCCGTGACCCAGCGATCAAGCAGACGCTTCAAGTTGAAGGAATTCGTATGATTCGCTGGCGTGAGCTACAGAAGCTGCAGCGCGAACGCACTGGATTTATAACATAATAAGGGAGCTGAACCATGTCATTCCATGCAATCAAACAACTTGCTGAACAGGTGAAGATAAACATCGGGCGTGTAATCATAGGAAAAGAGGACGTTGTCGATTTATTGCTCATTGGACTCATAACCTCGGGACATGTTTTGCTGGAAGACGTGCCTGGCACAGGAAAAACACTGCTTGCCAAATCCCTTTCTAAGTCGCTTGATCTTACGTTTAGACGTATTCAGTTTACGCCCGATTTGCTGCCTTCCGATTTGAGCGGCATCCATTTCTATAATCAAAAACTTAGTGAATTTGAATTCCGGGCCGGGCCCTTGTTCACGAATTTGCTGCTAGCTGATGAAATTAACCGGGCAACGCCGCGTACGCAGTCCAGCTTGCTTGAATGCATGGAAGAGAGACAAATTAGCATCGATGGGGAGACGAAGCTGCTCTCGCGTCCATTTATGGTTATCGCCACGCAGAATCCGATCGAGAACCAAGGCACCTTCCCGTTGCCGGAAGCACAGCTCGACCGTTTCTTGTTCAAAATAAAAATGGGTTATCCGACTACCGAGGAGGGCCTGCAGCTGCTTAAACGCTTTAAGTCGAATGACCCGCTTGCTGAGCTCAAGCCCGTCGCAGGTATAGACCTGATTCAGCAAGCGCAGCAAGCTTATACCGCGGTTAAGGTAACCGATGATGTGCTCCACTATTTGCTGCAAATCGTGGAGCACACACGCAAGAGGGATGAGGTCACGGTAGGCGTTAGCCCAAGGGGTAGCCAGGCGCTGCTTCGCGCTTCCCAGGTTCATGCGATTCTCCGCGGACGCGACTTTGTTACGCCTGATGATATCAAAGCAATGGCGAAGCCCGTACTGGCACATCGCTTGGCTATTCGCGGGATGCAGCGCGGAGCGAATCAAGCAGACCTGATTATCGACGATATTATTCGTTTGACCGCGGTGCCTGCGGAAGCCGGCGTTGCGGCAAATTAGGCGGAGCTAGATGATTTTATTTTGGTTCATTGTAGCTGCCCTATTCATTCTCGGCCTGCAAAGCCGTTTATTTCAACGGTTTGTCCTGCGTCATATGAAATATGAACGTCGCTTCACCTCAAAGACTTGTTATAGCGGCGAACAGGTAGAATTGGTTGAAGAGATGGCCAATGCGAAGTGGCTCCCGGTTCCATGGCTTCGCGTCGAATCGCAGCTGTCCACGCACCTGCACTTCAAGCAGCAAGAAAATTTAACGGTAAGCAGCGGCCAGCTTTATCAGAATCATAAAAGCTTCTTCACTCTTCCGCCTTACACGAAGATTAAGCGAACTCACCGCATTACGTGCGCAAAGCGCGGGTGGTATAAGCTTCAGACGGTAACGCTCACCGGGGGAGATCTGCTTGGTATATCGCATACTTCCGAGCAAATTGCGCTTCATGGCGAGCTACTTGTATATCCGAAGCCAGCAGAGGTACCTGTCCATGAGCTGCCATACCACAGCTGGCAAGGAGATCAATCGGTCAGCCGCTGGATTATCAATGACCCTTTTATAGTGGCTGGCGTTCGTAGTTATCAAGCAGGCGATACTTTTAAGCAAATCAATTGGAAAGCAACCGCCAAGACAGGCGATCTGCAGGTGCATCAATATGATTTCACGGCAGATCGCAGGCTAATGATCTATTTAAACGTTGATGATGCCGAAGGAATGTGGCGCAGCGTGACGGATCTCGTGCTTATCGAGCATGGCATTGAATGGGCAGCAGGCGCAGCAGAAGCCGTTATTCATCAAGGCATGGAGGTTGGCTTTGCAGCGAACATGCCAGTAAAGGGAACAAATGAGAGCATTCATATTGAGCCAAGAGGCGGGAACGAGCATTTGCTCGGTATTTTCGAAGGCATGGCCAAGCTGGAAATTGAACGTACAGAGCTATTCCATCATTTGATAGAGCGCGAAGCACGGAGCGGGTACAGTGAACGGGATGTTCTGATGATTACCGCTTATTGGAATGATGAGCTTGAGCTACAAGCAGACCAGCTCCGATATAATGGAAATGCGGTTGCGATATGGCTGTTGACCGACCAAGCCATTCACGAAAGTAAGAACGATGGACAAGCGGCATCTACAGCCGAGCGGGAAGAGGTGCCTGCTTGAGGACTTCCCATACCTTTAAAATTTTAGGGCAAGGCATAGTAGAATTATTATTCTATTTCCCGTTCTTACTTATTGCTGCGGTCTATCTATTACCGGAACCGACGATGTGGCTTTGGGTAATGACGCTCCCATTATGTTACCTTGCAGGCTCTTTGGCCACTAAGAAACGTGCAAGCATGCGATATGGAGCAAGGCTCCTGATGGCTGTTGCGATAGGCTGCGTGCATGGCACGCTGGCTATATCAGCTACACGAGATGCTGCCATAATTGCGTTTGTGGTAGCTGCGATCCTTTCTTCCGTTATGGTGACCAGAGGCATGAGCAGCCAACTGAAAGGCTGGACGGCTTCGTTTCCCAATACGCAAATGCTGATAGGCGTAATCATGTATGTTGCCATACAGCCTTTAAAGCTCATGGTTTTCAAAAAGCTTATACCTTTTAACGGTTTATTAATCGTCTGCGGCATCGTTTGCGTTATTCTTTTTTTCTTCTTTGCGAATGAACGCCATCTGAATAGCGAGACCTCCGAAATGGGCAAAACTTCGGCAACGCTTACGTTTAAGCGCCAAAATAGGATTATGATGATTGTCATTGTCTTATTAATCGCCATCATCGCGTTGTTCAGGCAAATCCAGCAATCAATCGAGCGATTCTTTCATCGGATTGCCGATATCATCATGAGCTGGCTTAACCGTCCGAAGGAAGAAACGGCTCCAGCAGAGCAGCTGCCTGATGCGCCACCTCCACAGATGCCCGCCGAAGAGATGAAGCCGCCTTCCGATTGGATGCTGCTATTAGAGCAAATTGCCAAAATAGTAGGGATTGTGCTTGCCATTGCGGCTGCTTGCATTCTGATCTATTTTATTGCGAAAAAAGTGATGAAATGGCTCCGGCTGCTGATCGCCAAGCTGCAAGAGCGTGGAGCTGAAAATCGCAGCAATAATGGAGGCTACATCGATGAGGTTGAGAAGTTAACGTCATTAAACAATTGGCGGGAGCAGCTGGGAAGCGAGCTGAAGAAACGATTCCAGAAAAAACGAAAATTTGCCGAGGAGTGGGATGAACTGTCCACCAATGCGGAAAAAATCAGATTTCTGTATGCTCGTTATGTACGGGCAGTTACAAAGCAAGGATATGTAGCAAAAGAGCATCTAACGCCTAGGGAAACGATCGAGGAGCTCGCTGAGTGGCAGGCTGGAAAGCTGAATGCAGGCGAATTGTCGCAGCTCGTTGAGGTGTATGAAGAGGTGCGTTATGGTGATAAAAGCGCAAAGGACGAGTTGGTTGACCGATTAAAGCGGCCATTCATTAAAAACAATAAAGAATAAAAAGGCGATGCAGTAACAATAGCGGGTCGACCGTTAAAACAGCTTTGCGTTAAAAACGGCAAGGAATCAAAAAGCGAACCAGCAACGACAGCTGGTTCGCTTTTTTTATGGGGAGATGGAAAAAATGTTTACTCGCTGTCTTTCTTTCGGAAATGGGCACCTGGATGCGTGTGTGGCAATTTGGTTTTCCCAGCACCGAACAAACGCTCGCGCAAGCTTTCTTCCTCATACGCCGTACGAAACATGCTTCTCCGCTGCAGCTCAGGCACGACGTAGTCAACGAAATCTGTAATGGTTCCAGGCAATAGGTACCGTTCAAGATTAAACCCATCAATGCCCGTGTGCTCAACCCATTGCTGCATCTGGTCGACAATTGTGGCCGCATCGCCGCATAATGTTATTCCGCGAAATTCCTTCTCCGCGAATTGATCCGCTACTTCCCGAACGGTCAACGTTTTTTCTTGATGCTTCGTAAAACGCTCAGTGTGTGTACGCCCCTGCTCGGAATTGAAGTCTCCAAAAGCGGACTCCGGATCGAGCGCAGTTAGATCGATCCCAGTAGCATTCTCGTAGGTAAGCAGTGCAGCTTCCCGGCTTCTATAAGCTTTGAAAGACTCTAGCTTCTCGATAGCTTGCTCGGTTGTCTCGCCGACAATGGCTGATAAGCCTGTAAATATCTTAATGTCATCCGCTTGGCGGCCATAACTCACAGCACGGCGGCGTATATCCTCAACCTGCTTTTTCAACGCATCCATGGTAGGCGCTTTGAGAAATACGCCTTCCGCATGCTTAGCGGCAAAATCCCGTCCCCGATCAGAGCTTCCAGCTTGGAAAAGAACAGGGGTACGCTGTATGGAAGGCTCACAGGCATGGGAAGCCGTAACGTTGAAATATTTCCCTTCATGTGAAATAAGCTTTACCTTGGAATAATCGGCGTAACGGCGTTGCTCGCGATTGGCAAGAACAGCCTCGTCCTCCCAGCTTTCTTCGAAAAGTCGGTAGCTAATTTCAAGAAATTCCTCGGCTTGATCATACCGCTCATCATGCGAGAGAGTCGCATCCCTTCCGAAGCATGCCGCTCCCGCATTCCCGCCGGCAGCCACTACATTCCAGCCGATTCGCCCATTAGTCAAATGATCGAGCGTGGAGAAGCGACGAGCATTCGCATAAGGCGCCTCATAGGTAGGTGAAGCCGTAGAAATGAAAGCAAGATGCTTTGTGACGGCCGAGAGGGCAGAGATGCTTAACATTGGATCAAGCACAGGCGTATAAACGGCTTCACGGTAGGCAAGCTCATGCTTATTCGTAGGATAACCATAGGAATCCGCGAAAAAAATAAAATCGAACAATCCGCGTTCGCATAGCTGTGCAATCTCGATCCAGAACGAAAGATCTTTATAACGCGTCGATTGGTTCTCTGGGTGTGCCCAGGCGCCTTGGGTCATTTGGTTAGGGGTTTGAATATCAAAGATGCCGATATGAATCTTTTTCATTATCTACCACTCCTGAACTGTTGGCTTTTGTTACAGCGTAGTGTTCAGATCATATCGGAAAATAACAGCCTTGTATAATTGATAAATGTAATAGATAAATTTAATAAATGTAATCGCACGGATAGTAATAGGTGTTTAAACCCCAACGTATAGACGGCGTTTTATTTCATCCTTCAAATCGAGTGAGATTCGGCTCTGTGCATCAATGTTCCGCTTTGTCAGTAAGCCAAGCGGAGGTCCGCTGAGCAAATCCTTGACTGTTTTGACGACCGTGCCGGGTATTGGCGGCGTAACCGCGACCTCTGGAGATAGCGCAATGCCCATGCCGGCTTGCACGAAATATTTGATCGCGTTGATTCCGGTAACTTCCATGCCTGCGTGGCGCAATTGACCAATCTGACTGGTAATCATCTCTTCGATACGGATACGGAAAGGGCATGTCCCGGGCGTAAATAGCATTTTTTCGTTTTTGAGATCCTGCAGACGGATCTCCTCTTTATTCGCGAGCGGATGATGGGCAGGAAGCAGCAAAGTAAACGTTTCTCGGAGAAGCGAATCGAATGCAAGCTCGATATGAGGCTCTGGCTGATTGCATAATGCAAAATCAATCTGATCCTCCAGCAGCATTCTAATCATATCGCGAGTGGAGCCGATTGAAACATTGACTTGTACCTTAGGTTTGGCAAGTGCGTATTCCGCTAGAATGGCGGGCAGCCGATTGCTTGCCGAGGGCTCCGTAGCGCCTAACCGTACGCTTCCCGCATCACCGTTTATAAAATCGCTCAATGTGTTGTTAAGCACATCGTATTCCTGAAGCAAGGAATCAGCACGTTCAAGAAACAAACGCCCCGCATTGGTCAACGTAATTGTTTTGCCTCTCTCGAACAATCGAACGCCGAGTTCCTCTTCGAGTTTTTTTATTTGGATGGTAATGGTAGGCTGCGAATATTGCAGGGCTTCCGCTGCGCGCTGAAAGCTGCCCAATTTCACGATGGTCTGAAATGCTTTGATTAGGCRTATTTCCACTCAGGTGCCCTCCGTCTCTTTAATAAACATAATCTGCCGGTTTACTATTTTCAATTATACAACGAGGCTAATATCTATTATGATAACAGAAGTTTCATAACTATTGAAAGAGGAATACTTGGTATTCCAATAAAACGTGGAGGTTTTTTAAAAATGTCTAACGAAAGTTTGTATGTCCGCCATAATCAAGCGTATTCCGCCAAGCTGTTTGCGTATGCGCCAGAAGCTTTCAAGGCATTCGGAGAATTCAATAAGCAGGCGCTGGCTGCCGGGAAGCTCACTGTAAAAACAAAAGAACTGATTGCTGTAGCGGTCGCCCATATTACCGGCTGCCCATATTGCATAGAAGCCCATGTGACCAAAGCAAAGGATCAGAATGCGTCCCTTGAGGAATTGGTAGAATCAATTGTTGTAGCAACTGCGGTAAATGCGCATTCCGTATTCTACAATGCGATTAACGCTTTGAATGCCTATCACAGCACTGGCGCAGAGGAAGACTTATTCGCACGCAGCAACCTTGAGAAAATAGAGGATATAGAGAAGCTGAATGAAGCGCAATACACTTCCTTTACCGGATTTGTACACAGTGCCCTCCAGCCTGGCCTGCTTACTGGGAAAGAAAAAATTCTCATCGCACTCGCTTCGGCACATATTACCGGGAATGCGTACAGCATCGAAATATTCGCAAAACAAGCCAAAGAAGCGGGAACGACGCTTGAAGAGCTTTCAGAGACGATATTGGTCGCGACGGCGCTCAAAGCCGGATCCGCTCTCGCACATCGCGTTAATGCGCAGCAAGCGTTCGATCATAACTAATTCAGGTTAAGGAGGTTCTCCATATGATTGATAAGCGTTTCGCATTCGAGCAGCTGCCGGACTGGGTTGAGGATCAGGTCATTGCTTGGAGGAGATATTTGCATCAGCATCCAGAGCTGTCGTTTCACGAGCATGAAACAGCTGCCTTTGTTGAGAATACATTGCGGGAGATGGAAGGGCTTACGATTAGCAGGCCTACGCCAACAAGCGTTGTAGCCGTACTTAAAGGCGATCAGTTAGGACCGGTTATCGCATTTCGCGCGGATATGGATGCTCTTCCGATTCATGAGGAGAATACATTCGACTTTGTATCCAGTACGCCAGGAGTCATGCACGCCTGTGGACACGACGGCCATACGGCGATGCTTCTCGCTGCAGCTAAATTACTGACTGAGAAGCGGGACTATTTGCGGGGAGAAATCCGTTTTATATTCCAGCATGCTGAGGAGCTTCCGCCTGGAGGCGCCATTGAGCTGGTCGAAGCTGGTGTAATGGATGGAGTCGACTATGTGTTCGGTGTCCATTTGGCATCGTTGCTGCCGGTTGGGCAAATTGGAATCAGGCATGGCGAGATGATGGCTTCGCCTGATAATTTTACAATTGTCATTAAAGGTTATGGCGGACATGC
Source organism: Paenibacillus sp. 2TAB23 (assembly GCF_052115165.1). Classification (NCBI taxonomy): domain Bacteria; kingdom Bacillati; phylum Bacillota; class Bacilli; order Caryophanales; family Paenibacillaceae; genus Paenibacillus; species Paenibacillus sp. 2TAB23. Next base: position 180,021 of record NZ_JBFRGD010000004.1, on the reverse strand, counting down.
GGGATATCCGCATAGAGCAGTCGATGTCATTACAGTCGGCACACAGCTAGTCGGTCATTTGCAGCACATCGTGTCCAGATTAACCGATCCGCTGGAGCGGCTGGTCGTTTCCGTCACGCAGTTCACAGCGGGTTCGTCCCATAATGTAATCCCTCATTCTGCTACGCTGAAAGGAACGGTTCGGAGCTTTAAACCTTCTGTGCGCCAAGAGGTGCCGGAGATCATTCGTAAAATGTCAGAGGGAATTGCTGCCTTATATGGCGCCACGGTGGAGGTTAACTTCGTGTATGGCTACGAGCCTGTCATTAATGATGAATGGCTGACGAATCTGGTGCACGAAGCAGCGGTTGAGGTGGTTGGGGCAGATCTCGTCATCGCAACACCGCCAGGTATGGGAGGAGAAGACTTCTCTGCGTACCAGCAGCGGGTGCGGGGAACTTTCGTCAACATCGGAGCTGGAAACGAAGCAGAGGGCATCATTTTTCCTCATCACCATCCCAAATTCACAATTGACGAATCATCGTTGTTGACCGGAGTCAAATTATTCCTGCAGGTGGCAGATAAGCTTCTGACAACGAAGAGCTAACAATTGTTGATTATTAAAAAAAGTAAATTGACTTATTAAAACGTTGCAATGTACATTTCATTGTCAATCGTTTATGATGGTTAAATATTATTCCGATAAAAACTATCGGATATATGAGGATTTGGACTAAGGGGGATTCATATGACAAAATTACGTCAATCAACAGCCATTATTTTATTGCTTAGCGCCTTGCTGTTCGTTTACGGATGCTCTAACAATAGCGGGGCATCCGACTCGAACAAGCCAGCTGACGGCAATGCGCAAGCGAGTAGCCAAACCGCAGAGGCGGCAGGCGAGAAGGAGCTGAAGTACGCGTTAGGACAAGCGGTATCGACACTTGATCCGCATCTATCGGTAGGCGGAAGCAACGGTGCGGTCATTCTTAACATTTTTGAAGGATTGTATGCCTTTAACGCTAAGCTTGAGCCCGTTCCCATGCTTGCGGAATCGACCGATGTTAGCGACGACGGAAAAACTTATACGTTTCATTTGCGACAAGGCATCAAATTCCATAATGGCAAGGAGATGAAAGCCGAGGATGCCGCCTCTTCATTGAACCGATGGAAGGAGAAAGCGCCGCGCGCGAAAAATTCCTTCGGAGACTCTTCATTTGAGGTCGTTGACGATTACACGGTTACGTTAAAATTGAGTGCTCCCCAGAATGATACGCTCGCTCAACTGAGCCATGTACTTAATTTTGCAGCCATTATGCCAAAAGAAGCTGTCGATAGTGCCGCACCGGAAGGCATAACCGAATTTATCGGGACAGGCCCTTATAAATTCGTGGAATGGAAGAAGGATCAATATATCGATGTTGAAACCTTCGCCGATTATCAATCGGTTGCTGGTGAGCCGGACGGCTTCTCTGGGAAAAAGGAGCCGCAGATCGAGAAGCTGCGCTTCTCTCTGGTGACGGATACCGCTACACGGTTTAATTCATTTCTCACTGGCGAATATAGCTTTGTGGATATCAGCCTAGACGACCTGCCTCAGGTTGAGGGCCAAGCGGGCATCGAAGTAATCAAGTCCATTTCAAGTGATTACAACGTAGTTTATAACAAAAAATCACCGGTGTTTTCCAATTTGACAAATCGCCAGGCTGTTAATACTGCATTAAACGTCGAAGAAATTTTATTGGGCACTGTCTCAACGCCAGAGCTGTTTGAATTGAATTCAAGCTATATGTTCAAGGATAACGTTACTTGGCATTCCGAGGCTGGAGCCGACCAATATAATCTAAATAACCCGGAAAAGGCGAAAGAGCTTCTGCAGGAGTCAGGCTATGATGGACGGGAGATTGTCTTTCTGACTACGAAGGATCTAGGCGGGAAATTTTACAATGCGACGCTCGTCGTGCAATCGCAATTGGAGAAGATCGGATTCAAAACTAGGGTCGACACGTACGATTACGCGACAATGCTGACAAAACGAGCGGATCAAGGCGTGTGGGACCTATATGTAGGGGGCTTTACCGTACCGACGACACCGTCTCAATTGCTTTATTTTAACCCTACCTACGGTTTTGCGGACGACGCAAAGCTGGCTGAATTGCTCAAAGCTTCAACAGCCGCAATTTCACCCGAAGAGATTAAAGCAGCCAATGACGCGCTGCAGCAATATGCTTGGGAGTATTTGGCGGTATCCAAAATCGGAGACACCTTCACGTATTATGCCATTCGCGATGAGCTGCAAGGCTTGGTTCTTTATGCAGGATATCCGAATCTTGGCAATGTGAAAGTATTGAAATCTTAAATGCTTATCTTTATATCGAGACGGCTTCTTGCCTTGATTCCAGTTGTCCTGGTGATGTCCATCGTCGTTTTTTTGATTATTTATTTGATTCCGGGAGATCCCGCGCGAGTCATGCTGGGTGACGGCGCTGATGAATCGACGATACAAGAGCTGAGAGAGCAGATGGGACTAGGTTATCCGCTAGCAGAACAATACGGACGATGGATATGGAGTGCGGTTCAAGGAGATTTAGGCAGATCCTTTTTTCTGCAGCAGCCCGTGTCTGCAGCTATTGCCGAACATTTGGCACCGACGCTGTCACTTGCGCTTTTCGCTCAATTTATTGCGATCGTAATTGCTATTCCGCTAGGTGTAAGGGCAGCCGTAAACCGAGGCGGTGCTGCGGATAAAGTGTTAAACGCCTATTCATTGCTTGGCATTTCCGTTCCTGGCTTTCTGCTTAGCTTGTTTTTCGTGCTGATCTTTGCGGTCAAACTCAAATGGCTTCCGGTTTCAGGTTATGTACCCTTGCAGGATGGATTTGGCGATTTCTTAAGCTACATGTTTCTTCCTTCACTCTCGATAGGGATCGTTATGTCTTCGTTGACAGCGCGCATCGTGAAGGCATCCATGCTCGAGGTTTTAAACGAAGGATTCGTGAAAACGGCTTGGTCGAAGGGTCTTAGCCCGAATAAAATTATTTACAAACATGTGTTTCGCAACGCACTTATCCCCGTATTGACCGTCATTGGCGGCTCATTCGGGACGCTGGTCGCTGGCGCGGCTGTCATAGAGTCTATTTTTAATATACCTGGTTTGGGACAAATGCTCGTACACGCTGTGGAACGGAGGGATTATGCCGTCATACAGGGCATGGTACTCTTTATTGCCATCGTCTACGTAGCCGTAAATCTGATCGTGGATTTGATGTATGCGGTTGTTGATCCACGCATCCGATTGCAATAAATAGGGCAACAGGAGGAATATATGTTGGCAGATACAGCATGGGGTGTAAGAAAGCAGGACGCTCGCTTGAGGAGAATCATGCAATCCAAGCCGGTAAGGCGATTTACTGCGAACCGTACCGCAGTCGTTGGCGGCTCGCTAATGTTTCTGCTCATAATGGCAAGTTTACTGTCGCCGTGGCTTGCCCGCTTCGAGCCTCAGGCTGTCGATGTCATTCAGCGGCTCAAGCCGCCCAGTCTCACGCATTGGTTTGGTACGGACAATTTGGGCCGCGATGTATTCAGCAGAACGCTTAGCGGAATGGGGATTTCGATTCAAGTCGGATTAACGGTTGCGATAATCAGCTCCTCCGCCGGTTTAGCCATTGGCTTGTACTCCGCTTATTATCGACGGCTCGACCAAGTTCTGATGCGAATCATGGACGGAATATTTGCCTTTCCTGCAGTGCTATTGGCTATGGCGATGATGGCAGCACTCGGACCGAATGTTTCTAATTTAATCATTTGCCTGAGCATTGTTTTTATTCCGGCCGTTGCCCGAATCGTCCGCTCGTCCGCATTGGTCGTGAAAGAACAAACCTATATTGAGGCGATGCGGGCAATTGGCGCTTCTCGCATGCGGATTGTATGGCTGCACATTATGCCTGGCACGCTGCCTGCACTAATTGTTCAAGGCTCTTTCGTATTCGCGGAATCCATCATCGTGGAAGCGGCACTCAGCTTTCTGGGAGCGGGCATTCCAGCACCGATGCCGAGTCTTGGCAATCTGCTCTCGGAAGGGAAAGCCTTCATTTACAATTCATGGTGGATGACCTTGTTTCCGGGGTTTGCCCTAATCATATCGGTGCTTGCAATGAATTGGTTCGGTGATGGCCTCCGTGACATGCTAGATCCTTATGGCAAGACGAAGCGCAATCACAGTGCCAAAAAAAGAAAAAATCGTGCTCATGCAGCATCTTGAAGGAGGCAGGTCCGTTGGCAAACGACAGCTTGCTGGACATTGATTCATTGAAAACAAGTTTTCATACTGAAGCTGGCACAGTCACGGCAGTCGATGGCGTCTCCCTAAAGATCGCAGCGGGAGAAATCGTTGGCATTGTAGGAGAGTCAGGCTGCGGGAAAAGCGTCACCGCGCAGTCCATATTAAGACTGCTTGATGAGAAATCGTTAACGAGCTACGCAGGTGAAGTTAAATTTGACGGAGTTGACCTGCTCAAGCTGAGTCAGCGTCAAATGAGAAGCGTGCGCGGAAATGACATCTCCATGATCTTTCAAGATCCGTTAAGCTCATTGAATCCGCTCTTGACGATTGGCGAGCAAATTACCGAGACGATACGCACGCATCGCAAAACGAGCAGGAAAGCTGCTTTACTTGAAGCGGTTGGCCTGCTTCAGTTGACAGGGATTCCCTCACCGGAGCGTCGCGTGCATGAATATCCGCATCAGCTCTCCGGCGGTATGCGACAACGCGTCATGATTGCGATAGCTTTGGCATGCGAACCCAAGCTGCTCATTGCCGATGAGCCAACAACGGCACTTGACGTCACGATACAAGCGCAAATCATGGATTTACTGGTCAAGCTGAACAAAGAACTCGGAATGAGCGTGCTTCTGATCACACATGATCTTGGTGTCGTTGCCGAGGTATGTCACAAAGTGGCTGTCATGTACGCCGGTCAGATCGTCGAAACAGCGGATGTCGCAACGTTATTCAGCAATCCCCAACATCCGTATACAGCAGGTTTATTGCACTCCATTCCTCATATTGACCGCGATCGTTCTAAGCCGCTCGAGGCTGTACGAGGATTTGTGCCTGCGCTGCATCAGCTGCCGAAGGGCTGCCGCTTTGCTCCGCGCTGTCAGCTTGCGGATGAACGATGCAAGACTGACTTGCCTGGGTTGGAGCCAAAGCCCGGCATAACCACTTTGGCACGCTGCTGGCACTCGGAAGCGCTAGTAAGGAAGGAGGCATGAGCCGTGACTGACCACGTTGTTGAAATGCGATCGTTGCCTATGCTCAAGGTAAGCGGTCTTCGCAAGTATTATCCCTCGAAGCAGCAGGGAACATGGCGTTCTAAGCAGGTGAAGGCAGTTGATGATGTTTCCTTTCTGTTATATGAGGGAGAAACCTATGGTCTCGTCGGAGAATCCGGTTGCGGCAAAAGCACGCTGGGAAGGACGCTGCTCAGACTGACCGAGCCCACGGAAGGATCCGCGGTTTACCAAGGGGAAGAATTGTTCGCCTTATCAGGCAAATCTCTCCAAGCTTACCGTAAGCAGCTGCAGATGGTATTTCAAGATCCTTTTGCGTCGCTGCATCCGCGTAAAACCATCGGTTCCGCACTCACCGAACCATTAATCATTCACCGAATTGGAACACAAGAAGATCGTTATGCGCGCGTGTTAGACATGCTGCAGATCGTTGGTCTACAGGCTGATCATTATAACCGGCTTCCTCATGAGCTGTCCGGCGGGCAAAGGCAGCGCGTCGTATTGGCGCGAGCATTGATTCTTGAGCCGAAGCTGGTTATTTGCGATGAGCCGGTTTCGGCTTTGGATGTCATTATCCAAGCCCAAATACTAAATCTGATGAAGCAGCTGCAGCAGGATCTCAAGCTTACGTATCTATTTATCGCGCATGACTTAGGCGTCGTTCGCCATATATCGGATCGGATCGGCGTCATGTATTTAGGGAAGCTCGTAGAAGAGGCGCCAACCGACGAGTTGTTCGCAAATCCGTTACATCCTTATACGAGAGCACTGCTCTCCGCCGTTCCGAATCCGGATCCAAGCTCAAAACGGGAACGGGTATTGCTGGAGGGGGACATTCCATCTCTGCTGAATCCTCCGACAGGCTGTTCCTTTCATCCGCGCTGCCCGCTTGCGACTGAACGCTGCGGCAATGAGCTTCCGCTAAAACGGCAGGTAGCGGCCACCCATTATGTGGCTTGTCATTTAGTCTGAATTTGAGAGGGGATATCATTTATGAAACAGATTCATTTAGGCGTATTTGAAGTGAACAGCGTCAATCATTTGACACAAGGGATATGGACACATCCTGCGCAAAACCGCATTCATTTCAATAGCCTGGATTACTGGATAAGCATTGCTCAACTATTGGAAAAAGGAAAAATAGATTTTATGTTTTTTGCTGATTCTTACGGCTCTCCAGGCAAAAATGCGGAGCTGGCTTTCCGGGAAGCCTCGGGCCCTCCCGGCAATGATCCGATGCTGTTACTGCCTGCATTAGCAGCAGCTACCAAACATCTCTCTTTCGCAATGACTACTTCGACGACTTATGAAGCACCCTACGCAAACGCTAGAAGGTTTGCTACGCTCGATCACCTGTCAAAAGGCCGCATCGGATGGAATGTAGTAACGACAAGCACGCCAACTGCGGCAGCATTGTTCGGGCGCAGCGAGTTTGTTCCGCATGACGAACGATATGATATTGCGGATGAGTTCCTCGACGTTAGCTATAAGTATTGGGAAGGCAGCTGGGAAGAGGACGCCTTGCAAATCGATCGTGAGAAGAGAGTATTTACGGATCCGGATAAAGTTCATCGAGTTGAGCACGCAGGCAAATATTTCAAATCGGAAGGCTACTTCTCCAGCTCGCCTTCGCCGCAGCGCACGCCGGTGATCTTCCAAGCAGGCAGCTCGGAACGAGGGCGTGCCTTTGCCGCAAAGCATGCGGAGGGCGTTTTTCTGAAAGCTCCCACCCTTGAGGTGCTGCGCAATCAAATCGCCGACATTCGGCGGCGTGCGGTTGAATACGGCAGAACCGCGGATTCCGTTAAAGTATTTACGGGATTATCAGTCATCACGGCGACAACCAGCAAAGAAGCGCAGCGGAAGCATAAGGAGTACCTCAGCTACCAAAGCGCCGAGGCCACTCTTGCAAGCTATGCTTCCGTAACTGGAATTGATTTGACCAAGCTTGATCCGGATTCTTATTTCGAGAATATCCATACGGAAATGGGTCAGACGCATACGGATCGATTTACGAAACATGTGAAGAACAAAAAGACGGTTGGCGAAGTACGTGACGATTTCTTGGAAAAGGGATTTCGCGGTGTAACGATTGTCGGTTCGCCGGAGGAAGTCGCAGACCGTATTGCAGAGGTGGTTGCCCTTACTGATGTTGACGGTTTTAATTTAGAGCCGTATGTCCTCCCCGATTCCTATACCGATTTCATAGAGTTGGTTATTCCGATTCTGCAGGAACGCGGTTTGTTCAAAAGGGATTATGAAGCTGGCACCTTCCGAGAAAAGCTGTTCGGAAGCGCAAGACTGCGTGGAGGTCATCCTGGCGCTGCTTACCATCATGCAAAGGATAAAGCATAACCTCATGAAGTATGCGGAGAGGCTTGTCGGTTATGAGAATGTCCGTGATGCTTCGATACGTGCGGAGCTGACAGAGCGGCAATGGACGCTGTTGATGCAAGCACGTGAAGCAGGAGAGCAGGTAATCGGACCAGCAGCTTGGCTGGTGGATCATGAAGCTCGCTACCCGCAGAAAGCGATGGAAGCGATTATTGCAGCCGGACTTGTTGGTTTAGCAGTGCCGGAAGCTGCTGGTGGGCATGGGGCAGGTTATGGCGGGGATGTAACGCTGCTGCCGCTCGTGCTAATGGAGCTCGCAGCATGGTGTTCTTCCGCCTCACAAGTATTTGCACTGCATAACACAGGCGTTCAGTTGGTGCATGCACTCGGAAGCCGGAAACAGCAGCACTTTTTTTTCAGAGAAGTTATATACAAGAATCAGCTGTTTGCTAGCTTTGGGAGTGAAGCAAATGCGGACCGCTATAAGCTTAGCAGCGAGCTATCCGCAACAGAGGGCGGCTATTTTCTCCAGGGTAACAAAATATTTGCAACGGGTTCCCCTGCTTCGAAATGGGCCATTTGGCGCTCTAATCTCTCTGAGGAGGAAGGATCAGGCAGCCAAGAAGAACGTTTTAGAATGCCGATTGTAGATTTGGAAGCACCGGGGATAACGATTAATGATAACTGGGATGGTATTGGCCAGCGTGGGACGGGCAGCGGTACGGTTGAAGCCTTAAAGGTTTTTGTTCCATATGAACAGGTTATTGGCAATCCTACTGCATATAGCAGGGTACAGCCATTTTTTAATACTCAATTTCATATTCATTTTGCCGCGCAATACGTTGGAATCGCTGATGGTGCAATGCGGGAGGCCATTCAATATTTGAAGGAGAAAAGCAGAAGTATAAGTTCTGGCATCCCCGTGGTAGAGGATTCACTCATAAAAGTCAGATTAGGAGAGATGGATGCTAAGTTAGAGTCTGCACGGCAGCTTGTGCTGCGCGCGGCTAGGCTGCTGCATGCTGCCCAAACAGTTCCTGATCTATATCCTAGTGCAGCGATTGCCGGCTCACAGGCGAAGGTCATAGCAACGTCTGTTTCACTTGAAATTACATCTGATGTCTTTCAATTAATGGGTGCAAGAGCCGCGGCGCGCAAATATGGATTTGACCGGTATTGGAGAAACGCACGAACCTTAACGCTGCATGATCCCGTTGACAAACAGAGCGAGTGGCTCGGTCAATCCATGTTAAGCCGCTAAGAAACGCAAAAAGGGGAATTAGCCGGAATATAGCTAATTCCCTTTTTTTGGTATCTAGACGCGGCTTTTGATATGTTCAGCAATCTTGCAGCCATGATATCTTCCTGATTCAATAAATATTTCGTTTGCTTCGTGTCGGGAAGCTACCACTCCAGCCAAATAAATGCCAGAAATATTGGTTTCCATCGTTTCTTCATTAAAAGTTGGGAAACCTTCGTCCTCCATCGTTACGCCAGCTGCATTCAGAAACTGGCGATCAGGGTGAAAGCCGGTCAGCGCAAGTACAAAATCATTGTCGATGCTCATTTCGCCTTCAGGTCCGTTTACCGTAATTGAATGATTGTCGATGGCAGTAACCGTTGATAGAAACAGCATGCGTATCGAGCCCTTTGTAATCTTAGCTTGAAGGCCTGGCTTAACCCAAGGCTTAATACTTCTCGAATAGTCCTCACCGCGATAAATGATCGTTACATCAGCTCCAACACGCTCGAGCTCAAGAGCTGCATCAATCGCCGAGTTGCTGCCGCCAATGATTGCAACCTTCATCCCCACGTAAGGATGGGATTCTCGAAAGAAATGACTTACCTTATCCAGCTGTTCACCTGGAATTCCTAGCTCGTTAGGATGATCAAAATAACCGGTCGCGATAATCACATAGGGGCTGCTATAGAGCGTTTTCTCTCCAAAACGATTTTCTCCATGCAATTTAAAAGTATCCTTGTCAGGTGTAATCGCTGTAATGGATTCATAAGCTTTAATACGCAGCTGTTTCCGCTGGGCTGCTGTCCGGTAATAATTCAGCGCTTCAAGCCTAGATGGCTTGTCATTGGCGGTCGTGAAAGGGATCTCGCCGATCTCAAGCTTATCCGGTGTGCTGAAAAAATGCATGTAAGTTGGATATTGGGAAATGGAGTGAACGATATTTCTTTTCTCTATGACAAGTGGATTTAAACCTATGCGTCCAAGCTCAATGGCCGCTGCCAATCCACAAGGGCCTGCTCCGATAATAATGGCGTCTTCGTATTGCATCGATGGAACCCTCCCCAAAATAATCTTGCTGTCTTTCTATTGAATAGATGGCTTAACGATCATTTTACTTCTCCGCACATATATTGTGCAAATTTGGATGAATGGCTATCTTGTACAGGCATGCGAATATTGTATAATAATGTGGAAGCGTTCATAATAAGTAAGTTAATTGCTATGATGATAGTTTAATCGATTGAATATAGGAGGAGATCACATGCGGAGGCGTTTTGTAATAGAGGCAGTTTTGGTGGCAACGTATGGGCATCTTCTAGTTCCAAGCCGTCCCATCGAATATGTCATACCTTATTCTTCCATTGCCGAGCTGTACGAAATGAGAGATGGTGCCGATCCTGTTATGGATGATCCTGACGATGATGGGCATGTGAAAAATAAAATTAATGAGCTGATCGCTTTTTTTGAAGATTCGCTCAACCGTAAAAAAATTGAAAAAGCGATGCAGGTCCCGTGGAGGGAAAGCTCTCCGCTGCTTCTTAATGATTCGATTCAATTTACGGTCGTTCACGCAGTTGATAATGCGCATTATGGCGAGTTGTTTGATCCAATTGAAACGGAATTGCTGCTGACGAGCTTGAAGTTTAACGTTCCTTTACTCTCAGACCAGTTTGAGTTCCAAGATAAGCTGATCGAAGCGGAAGTACCTGTCCAGATTTACGATATTGAGGATTTTGAGTTTGCCGTTGAAGAAGGTATTTCCGCGAGTGATTTGGATATGCCGATTGAGTCGGATCGATTTTAATTTTTTTTGCAAGACCTATTGCACAAATCAGGAATTCGATGTTAAGATTTGGATGGGTTAGGAAGTTATGATCAATACGGAAGCTAAAGGGGGGCTAAGGTATGTTTAACATTTGGACTGGGATGAATGTCGCTAATGAGCAGAATAGCAACTTATTCCAAAGTGTCAAACAAACATGCCTGCTGGCCAGCCTTCGTTCAATAGTGTGTTAGCGTAGTTCGTCTAATTGCCGCTTCGCACTGTCATACGGAGATCTCAAGCCATTATTGGCTTGAGATCTTTTTTTGTTTCCAAATGAAGGAGGGGTTGTCTGATGAAAACGCTTTTAAGAATTATGATTTATGTCAGACCGAATGCCAAATGGGTATTCATTGCCATTGCAATCATGATTTTGGCCACTTTTTTTGATTTGGCAGCACCTTGGATATTGGGTCGGATTTTTGATGAAGGAATCGGAAAGAGCGACATGTCAGTCGTCATTGGTCTCACGCTCGCGCTCGCCGGTATCCAAGCTTTGAAGAGCATAGGGATGTTCGTTCAAGGCTATTCGCAAGAGCTGGTAGGGCAGAATGTCGTGTTCAAGCTTCGTAAGGAGCTTTACGGTCATTTGCAGCGTCTGTCGTTTTCATACTTCGACCGCGCACAGACTGGCCAGCTAATGTCCAGAATGACCGGAGATATCGAAGCGGTAAAAAACTTTGTCGGCTTTGGAGCCATGAATTTGATTACCGGCATGCTTACATTTGTGGGTACGACCATCTTCATGATGACGATGCAGTGGAAAGTCACGCTTATCAGCTTGATTACAATTCCGTTTATCTTGTTTGTTTTATTCCGTTTCAATCACCGGGTTGGACCAGCGTGGTCTAAAATTCGGGAGCAGATGGGTCGTTTAACAACGACGCTTCAAGAAAACATTTCCGGTATCCGTGTAGTAAAAGCCTTTGCTACGGAGTCTGTCGAGCAGCGGAAATTCGCTGAACGAAATGAGCAAAACTTTGAGACCAATATGGACCGCGCAAGCCTGGAAGCCAAAGCATTTCCGTTGATGAACTTTTATGGCGGCCTTACTTTTGTGTTGATGATCTGGATCGGTGCTGTATTTGTAGTACGCGACGAAATGTCAATCGGAACGTTTATGGCGTTTCAATGGTACACATGGGGAATTATTTGGCCGCTTAATATGCTTGGCTGGCAAATCAATATTTTACAGCAGGCGATTAAGGCTGCCCCGCGCGTGTTTGAGGTGCTTGATACGCCGGTCGATATCGACAATCCCCCAAATGGGAATGATTCAACGCATATGTCAGGCCATGTTGCCTTTGATCATGTCGTTTTTCATTTCGCAGATCAAAACAAGGAGTTGGATAAACCGATATTAGATCAGGTTTCGTTTCAGGTGAAGCAGGGTGAGGTCATTGGCGTTCTTGGGTCAACGGGTTCAGGAAAAAGCAGCTTAATTGGCCTGCTGTCCCGATATTACGACGTGACCAGCGGAAGCGTACGAATTGATGGCATTGACGTTAGGGAGTATGAGCTGGACGGCTTGCGCAGGAACATAGGGATCGTGCCGCAAGAAACCTTCCTTTTCTCGGCGACAATAAGGGAAAATATCGCTTACGGATTTCCGGAAGCGACGCAGGAGCAGATCGAGGATGCCGCTCAGAAAGCGCAAATTCACAGCTTTATTCAGAGTATGCCAAATGGCTACGATACACGCATCGGTGAACGCGGAGTGGGCTTATCCGGCGGCCAAAGACAGCGGGTGGCTCTTGCAAGAGCCATACTGATGAACCCGCCGATCCTTGTACTGGACGAAGCAACGGCAAGCGTGGACACAGCAACCGAGTCTGCGATCCATGAAGCCCTGCTGGAGGTTATGAAAGGACGTACAACGTTCATTATCGCGCAGCGCTTATCTTCGATTCAGCACGCGGACCGTATTCTTGTTCTAGAGAACGGGAGATTGATTGAAGAGGGCACGCATAAGGAGTTGAACGAGGGAAGCGGGTTTTTCCGACAGCTGTTCGATAGACAGAACCAATTCGCGAAGCAATAGAAAAGAGGTGGGAGCATGAGCCAAACCGAGTGGGACCTTGACGAGGATCAGGAAGAGAAGCCGTTTAACGGCAAATATATGAAGCGCATGCTGCACTATTTGCTGCCATATCGCAAACTAATGACTCTTGTCGTTGTTGTCGTTTTTATCAATATGCTATTAAGCCTGTCTGAACCGATCATTCTTGCTTATCTCATCGACAAAGGGATCGGAATGAAGGACTTTACCGTTATTCATATATTAGCTGGTGTGCTGCTTGGCGTGAAGCTAATCGGATGGCTCCTAAGCTGGATGCATACGAGATGGATCAATTTTACGGGACAACGGATATTATTTGATCTGCGCCAGCAGCTGTTCAATCATTTGCAAACCTTGTCGTTTCGTTTTTTTGACGGAAGACCGGCCGGAAAGATCATGTCCAGAATTACAAACGATACGAATGCCATTGGTGAGTTGATTAACGGCGGGTTAATTACAATGGTCATGGAATTCACTCATTTGCTTGGCATCGTCATTATCCTCGTTTGGATGGATTGGCAGCTTGCGCTGCTCTCCTTTATCATGATGCCGCTGCTGTACCTGATCGTATCGAAGCTGAGGCCCAAAATAGAAGGCTCATGGTCTCGTTCACGCTCAACGATGTCAGCCATCAACGGAAATTTGAACGAGACGATACAAGGTATTCGCGTTATTCAAGCATTTTCTCGCCAACAGACGAATAACGATCGATTTAATGGCATTAACCTTCGTAACAAGCAAGCTTTTATGCGAGCCATTACATTGGAATCCACCGTGTATCCCTTAGTTGAGATGATTGGAATGCTGGGAACATGCATCGTCGTTTGGTATGGTGCAATGCGGGTAATAGATGGGGCTATTACGCTTGGTTTTATTATGGCGTTCATCAACTATTTATGGCGCTTCTGGGGACCGCTAAGCGCGTTGTCCAAAGTGTACAGCCAGCTTCTGTCCGCGATGGCTTCCGCGGAGCGAATTTTTGAAATATTGGATACAGAGCCAGAGGTGAAAAATGAGGTTAAGGCTCGTGAAATGCCTCAAGTGCGTGGCGACGTATCGTTCAAAAACGTATCATTCCGTTACGAGGAGAATAAACCAGACGTACTGAAAAACGTTTCATTTGAAGTAAAGGCAGGGCAGCGTGTTGCCCTCGTGGGTCCAACCGGTGCCGGGAAGAGCACGATCGTTAATTTATTGATGCGGTTTTATGATGCGAGCGAAGGCTCGGTGCATATAGACGGTATGGATATCAAGCAGGCAACTCTTGAGTCGTTAAGGAAGCAGATGGGAATTGTACTGCAGGATTCGTTCATATTCGCAGGTACCGTGGAAGACAATATGCGTTATGGTAACGAAGAGGCAAGCGATGAGGAGCTGCTTCGTGCCGGAGAAAGCGTCAGGCTTGACCGAATCGTAAGCAAGCTGTCTGACGGCTATCAAACAGAGTTAGAGGAGCGCGGTTCCAAGCTTTCTGTTGGACAAAGGCAATTGCTTGCATTCGGCAGGGTTCTGCTCTCCGATCCAAGAATACTCATTCTTGATGAAGCTACTTCAAGCGTAGATACGGAGACGGAACAGCATATTCAAGAAGCTCTGCAGAAGTTATTGGCAGGCAGAACTGCATTCGTCATTGCCCACCGTTTATCGACGATCAAGGATGCTGACCTTATTCTTGTCATTGAGAATGGAGAGGTTGCCGAGCAAGGCTCTCATTTGGAATTAATGAAGCTGGGCGGTTTATATGCGAATTTGGTCCTTACCCAGCTGTCCATGCAGGAATCAGTCATGCTGCAGACGAACACGAATGGAGGAAAGTGAAAGAGGAAGCACCGCATCACTGCGGCGCTTCCTCTTTTTTTGCTTGATCGATAGCTTTGGCCATCGTTTTATCCGTAAGATGGGCATAAATCTGCGTCGTTTCCGGTGAAGCATGACCGAGCTGTTCTTGTGTTTTATATATATCGTTGCGCAAATAGTAGTCGGTCGCGAAGCTGTGCCTAAGCTTATGTACAGATAAGTAAGGTTTGCCGAATCGCTTCGCATACTTAATGACCATTTCTTGAATGGCGCGTTTTGTCATGCGGGAGCCTTCATTTCTACCGTTGGCGATAGCCAGAAACAGTGCCTTCTCGCGCTTTGGCGCCTTGTAGCGTACGTCTCGCAGCGTTAAATATGCTTGCAAATCCTCAACCGCCTCTTGTCGGAAGTACACGGGGGTCTTGAACGTATCGTCATTTTTACCTTTGCGATAGACGTAAGAGAGCTTTTTTTTCAAATCAATATCGTCCACGTTTAAATTGACAAGCTCTGAGACACGCAAGCCGGAATGCAGGATAAAACTGATGATACAGGCGTCCCTTGTCATATTAAGCTCGTAAGCATATAAAGCCTGTTTGTTTGTCGCTACTTCGATTCCGTAATGCTGTTTGATATAGGCCATGAATTCCGTAATTTCTTCCTCCTGCAGCAGCTTGCCCTCAAGCTTTGCGGCAGTATCCTTAGGTTTATGCGTCCGTTTTATCGTTACCTTGGCCATAACGTTTCGTTTGAGAAGCGGGTAAAATTCCTCGTCTTCTGCAATTTGGCTCAAATAATGAAATAACGATCGAAGGGAGGACAATTTACGGGATATTGTGGTTTTACTGTTTCGTTCTGCTTTGTAGGTGGAGAGGTACATGCGGAAGCCGTCTATGCTGTCCATATGAAGCTTCTCCAGCTCCAACAATGTTACATCCCGCATAAGTTGAGCTTGTGATAATCCTTCGGCCATTAACCAATTCAGAAAAGTCTCATAATCGCGTATGTACTCCACTAAGGAGGAAGGTGATAAATCAGGTAGCTTATAGCTGATGAATTTCTCTATATACCATGGCATAGCAGGGAGCTTCTTATCAAGCTCCAGACGATCCTTTTGTTTAAGTATATTCATGCTCGTCCAGCCCCTATAATTAATGTATTAAATTATACATGTGATTAACATAACATAATAGATATTATGTAAACTGATTTCAGTGCTTGAAAACTAGCTCATGATAATTGTACCAATTCTAGCAAAAGGAAGACAACACTTTGATGAATAGCGCATAAAAAAACTGCCCTGTATCATCAAAGATGATGAGAGGACAGTCTGAGGGAGGCAGAAGCAGCTTAAACGTTAATCGCTGTAAATCTGCGGTTGAGAAATTGAGGATTTTCGATTTCATCGAGCAGCACAGCTGCATAATCCTCCATACTGATTTTGCTTTGATGCTGTTCATTCATTATGAAATGATCTTGTCCCAGCTGTACCTTGCCCGTTTTTTCACCTGGTTCAAAGAGGGCTGCTGGACTTAAATAAGTCCATTTGAGTTCTTTTTCGCCGCGAAGCGCATCCAATTGATCGCTTTGCGCTTTTGCGGTCGGGTAAAATAATGGTGGGAATTTTGGCGTATCCAGAAGCCTGGTACCATTCTCATCGACTAGCAAGCTGCCTGCACCGCCGACATTATACAAGATCGTATCGCTGCTTTGCTTAAGTATGCTAATCAAATGGTTGATCAGTTCAACATGCTGTTGCTCAAAACCTGGCCTGGCAGAGAAAGCATTTACGACTGCATCAAATGTGTTAAGTTCGGTACCAAGCTCAAATACGTCTTTTACAAGAACACTAATTCCGTCAGCACTAGAAAGTTTAGCTGCATCTCTCACGATCGCGGTAACTTCATGACCACGATTTTTCGCTTCCGTTACAATTCGGCTTCCGGCACGTCCAGTAGCGCCAATAACAGCTATTTTCATCATAATAACCCCTTTTAGATTCATTTTTTATTACTAAATTGAAATGTAATGGAGATGGTTGCGACAGCTTATAAAAGAATAGTGACGATCGCTCGCTGATGTAACAATTATAGTTACAACTTAGGTGAAATGTCAACGATTCGTTTCAGATTTTTGGATGATTGTAAATTAGTAAATGTATGTAATTCCGATATCACGGTTACATTTCCATAGTAACTGTGCTAAACTCGAACGAGCCAGTCGACAGGTTGCCAAACTTATTCCAATTTGCGAAGGAACGTGCACGCGCAAATGAAAAGGGAGGTTCATTCCACACAATGAACATAAAATTTATCACATATAGTATGTCGCTTATTCTCGTCTTTATGATGGTGTTTAGCGCTCCACTAGAAGCAGCTTATGCTGCTCAGCCGGCTACCTTGAAGATAGGAAGTTCCGGCTCTGATGTTCCGGATCTTCAATATCGGTTAAAAACAATCGGATATTTCAATAAAGACGTAACGACTTACTTCGGAACGACCACTCTGCAGTCGCTTAAACGGTTCCAGAAGGAATACGGATTAGCAGCCGATGGCATTGCCGGGAAGCGTACCTGGGAAACGCTGAAAAAAGTATCCGTGAACAAATCTGAGCTTGATTTGCTTGCAAGGATCATTTATGCGGAAGCACGCGGTGAATCTTACAAGGGACAGGTTGCCGTTGGTGCGGTCGTGATGAACAGGTTAGGAAGCTCCAGTTTCCCGAATTCCATCAAGGAAGTCATTGAGCAGCCACAGGCGTTTACGGCAGTAGACGACGGACAATATAAGCTAACGCCTAATAAGCTTGCTTACCAGGCAGCACAGGAAGCTGTGAAGGGTTATGATCCAACAAACGGCGCTCTGTATTATTTCAATCCCGAAACAGCTACGTCGGATTGGATTTGGTCGAGAAAGCAGACGCTAAAGATCGGCCGTCATATATTTGCTATATAGTTCAAAACGGATTCTTATGAATAAGTCGCTGCATGCGGCTTGTCATGAGAATCTTTTTTATTTCCGGACTAAATCATGCACACTTGTTATCAAAGTTGAAAACAATCATGTTACAATAGCAAAGATAGCATCAACCTTTTTTTCAACTATTATCGGAGGTGTTTTTTTAGTGAAAGTGGAAATTTGGTCGGATTATGTGTGTCCGTTCTGTTATATAGGGAAAAGAAAGTTCGAGCTTGCGCTTGAGAAATTTGCTCACAAAGACAAAATCGAAGTGGCATTCAAAAGCTTTGAGCTCGATCCAAGCGCAGATCCGAATTCGAATGTAAGCACATATAGCATGCTTGCCGCCAAATATGGGATGAGCGTTGAAAAGGCGAAAGAAACGACGCGGAGTGTTGCCGAGCAGGCAGCAGCAGTCGGTTTGAGCTTTCATTTCGAGCTGACCGTATCAACCAATACGTTTGATGCGCATCGCCTCATGCAATATGCGGCACAGCAGGGCAAGGACAAAGCACTGTCGGAACGTTTATTCAGAGCTTACTTCACAGAAGGAGAGAACATTGGCAATCGCGAACAATTGGCAGAACTGGCAGCGGAAGCCGGTCTTGTTGCGAGTGAGGCATTGGCGATGCTGCAAACGGATCAATATTCCGCTAATGTTAGGGAAGAAGAAATGGAAGGAAGCCAACTAGGCATTAAGGGAGTTCCCTTCTATGTCATTGATCGAAAGTATGCCGTGTCAGGTGCCCAATCGCCTGCTGTGTTCTTAGATACGCTCAATAAAGCATGGGAAGAAAAGCATCCTGCGTTCATCCAAGTGGAAGAATCCGATCCGGATGTTTTATGCACGGATGGTTATTGCGTACCGGACTCTTCCAAATCTTAATTCCGAATGGATGGAGCTAGGCATGAAGGATAAGAGTCAGGGAGAGACGCATTGTCAGATTAAAAGATCCGGCAAAATAATCGAACATGATCATATTACGGCAACTATTTCGATTAATGGGAAAGCAATCAAGGTTCCAGCATCAAAGGTCGCTGCAGAAGTTGAAATCGGCGACCTTGTTGAATGGACAGGAAGTATCTGGTCCACAGAATCAAAAACACAAACAAAGGAGCTATGAACTATGGGCATGAACACAAAAATTGGCGGCGGCGGGTTTCATCATATTGCGATTCGCGTGTATGATTTCGAGAAGACGGTTGCATTCTATACGGAAGTTCTAGGCTTCACGGAAAAAGTTCGTTGGGGCGAAGGAGACGGGCGAGCAATTATGCTCGATACAGGCGACGGCAACTACTTGGAAGTATTCGCTGGCGGCAAGCAAGGGCAAAAAGAGGAAGGCGCATTCCTGCACCTTGCACTTCGCTCTAACAATGTAACCGAGGCAATCGAGCATGCAAGAGCTGCCGGGATGGAGATTACGGTTGAGCCGAAGGATGCCGTGCTAGGCGGTATTCCTGTTCGAATCGCCTTTTTCAAGGGGCCTGATGGAGAGATTATCGAGTTATTTGAGAGTACTGGCGAGGATCGGCTTTAAGAAATAATCCATTTGTCGGATGGGCAATCAAGTCTTATAATAGATTACGGTATGAATATGTATCGTTGATTAAGCAATGAATTGCAATTGTTAAGGAGGGGAATCAATTTGTCATCTACATCACAACGATTGCTAGTATTCGCCGGTTCTTATGCGGAGGCAGAAGATAACGGCGTCTATGTGTATGCATTCGATGAGGAATCGGGCACATTACATTTAACGGACTCCGTTGCAGGACTCAAAAATCCGACATTTCTTAATGTGGATGCGGGGCGCAACCTGTTGTACGCAATCGCCGAAACGGTTAACGATGCCGGGCAAAAGGTAGGGGAGGCAGCTGCGTTTGCTATCGAACCTGCAAAAGGTGCAATTAAGCTGTTGAATCGTGAAATCACAGTAGATTCCACAACCTGTCACATTCAACGCGACGCGGAAAGCCGCTTCTTGACCGTCACCAGCTATCACGGCGGAATGATTGGACTATTCAGCATTCAAGATGATGGCACGATCGGACAAAAACTCGATGTGAAGCAGCATGAAGGACGCAGCCTGCATCCAGAGCGTCAGGATCGTCCGCATCCGCACTCCTCCTTTTATAGTCCAGATGGCCGGTTTTTACTCGTTTCCGATTTGGGCCTTGACCGCATTGTCACGTATAAGCTGGACGCAGCCGACCAGAAGCTGGTCTACCAAAGCGAGGTGGCATTGCATCCCGGTGCGGGTCCTCGCCATTTGACTTTCCACCCGAACGGAAAATTTGTCTTTGTCATTAATGAAGTGGATTCGACCGTTACTTCTTTTACATATGATAATGAGACGGGCCAATTACATGAATTGGAAACAGTAAGCACGCTGCCAATTGGCTTTGACGGCGACAATTCCTGTGCAGAAATAACGATATCTGCTGATGGCAGCTATCTGTATGGCTCAAATCGGGGGCACGACAGCATCGTGGTATTTGCGGTTAGTGCGTCAGGCCAGCTTTCGCTCCTCCAGCACATTTCAGTAGAAGGCGGTCATCCGCGTCATTTTGCATTAACGCCAAACGGACGTTATTTGCTTGCGGCTAACCGAGATTCAGACAATATCGTGACGTTTCGCGTGGATTCAACCAGCGGTGAGCTGACGTTTACCGGAAACCGTATAGAGGTTTCTAAGCCTGTTTGCGTCGTTCCTGTTTATTTAACGATATAAATAATTAATGCTATAAGTACAGAGATGAAAAGGGGAATACCTAAGCGTGGCTACAACCGAAGACGATAAACCGAAATTAAAAGCGACGAAAATTTTTAAATGCAAAAATCCAGACTGCAAAGCATGGGTTAGAGACGAATTCGCGGCATCAGAGCAAGCTTGCCCCATTTGCAAAGGACCGATGCTTAGAAGCATGCGTCATCTACCAGCAGTTCAAAACAAGCCAAAACCGCAGCCGCGCAAACCTAAATCAGATTATTAAAGACATGCTTTACATAAATCCCAATCCAGCGTTTCTCAACGCGGTTGGGATTTTTTTATTTTAAGAAAGAACAGTTTGAGCGTATGGGCCTCTCCTTATGTTAGGATATACATAGCAAATTATGATAGGAAGGTAAAAAAACATGTTCTTTTATTTCATCGCACTATTTACCGCTGGCGCAATTGTTTTTGCCAACCGTCCGAGGAGCGAGTCGAATCGATGGGCTTCTTATTTCTTGATTGCTGCTTCAATTGGAGGGCTTGCCTCACGATTGGATGAAAGCGGTTTTTCCCAAATCGCGTATGGACTGCAATTTTTTAATTATACGGTTACGCCTTATTGCGTCCTTATTTTCAGTCTTGTTTATGCGAATAAAACACAATTGCTCGGTATAAAAAGTATGCCTAAACTTTACGCTGCATTACCCATTCTATTGATGCTCGTATTTACATTTCTGTCAAATAACCAACAATGGTTTTTTAACCTGCTTTTGTTATGGAGTGCTCCGTATTATCTCGTTTCCTGTTATTTATTGGTCAATTCGTTCTGGAAAGAACAAGATTCACGGTTACGACGGAACCGATTCATTACGGCTGTTATCGTAGTACCGACACTTCTAGCCGTATTATTTTTTATCTATGTTGCCAAAGTGGTATCGCCTGCATTCGAGTTTTTCAATTACATTTCGGTGTTTATTATCTATTCGCTCGTTGTGGCCCTCCTATGTACGTTTATGTATGGGGTGCTTGGTGTGAGGCTGCGAATTGAGCATGATCCGATGGAGGGCAAAATGCGTGCGGTAAGCTCTGGCGCATCGATGCTCAATCACACGATTAAGAACGAAATCGGAAAGATTGCGATTAGCTCCGAAAATTTGCAAAGCTCGCTGACTGATTTGAATGAGCATTCTAAACAGCATATCCAAATTATTATGAACGCCTCGAATCATATGCTGGCTATGATGGATAGAATTCATAGCCAAATCAAGGATATTGTATTGAAAGAGGAGTCTGTTTCATTAGCCAATTTAGTTGAAGATACGCTCAAGCAGCATGAAGCACTAATGTTGAAGAAAAACATTATTTTGCATGCTGAATATACATTAAAACCGGTGATTATTTGCGATGCTACACACGTAAGCGAGGCAATCGGGAATCTGTTATTGAATGCAGGCGAAGCCATGCAAGCAGGCGGCATCATCACCGTCAAATTGTCAGATCATAAGTATGGGATTGAGCTCTCCGTACAAGACAGCGGCATAGGCATCTCCGAGGAGCTGCTTGGCCAAGTATTTGATCCGTTTTGCAGCAGTGGCAAAAGCAGCAGAAATTTCGGGCTTGGTCTCTCCTATGTATATAATGTGATCAATAAAAGCGGTGCTAAGATTACACTGACAAGCAAAGCTGGAGAAGGAACAAGGGCGGCTATTATTTGGCCAAAGCGGAAAGTTATTGAGGCTTGTAAAGGAGGTTCATCCGTGTGAGTCCGATAAAGGTTTTTATTGTTGAGGATGATGAGGATTGGATAAAAGCGTTGTCTTCCTTCTTAAACCGTGAAGCTGACCTGCTTATAGTCGGTACGGCAACAAATTCAACAGATGCGCTCAACATAGCGAGGTCTATACCTATAGATGTAGTACTAATGGATATCCAGCTAGAAGGAAGCGAATATGATGGCATTCAAACCGCGATATTAATGCATGAGCATACGCAGGCAAAGCTAATCATGTTAACCTCTGTAAATGACGAGAGCTCAATGACACAAGCATTTACGGCTGGTGCTGTACACTATCTGGAGAAAACTCGTTATCAGGAATTGCCGCAAGCGATACGAGGCGCGATAAATCATCCTGCACCAATGGAAGCATTGCTCAAAGAGCTGGCTCGTCTGAAGCGCGAGGAGCAGCTGCAGATGCTCACACATGCTGAGCGTGAAGTATTCGAGCTTATAGAAGCTGGCTATACACAGTCACAGATTGAAAAGAGGCTTTACAAGGCAGAGAGCACACTCAAAAACCAAGTGAATAAAATGCTGAAAAAATTCGGCGTCCGCAGCAGCAAGGAAGCTGTTGAGAAGGTCAGACGAAGAGGGCTCTTCCAAAAAGATGAGTAGGGATTGCGAAAAACATGTCTCTAAACAGGGTGGTACTACGATACGTAGTACCACCCTGTTTGTTGTACTAAAAAAGATGGCACTGCCGAAATACTAGGTAATATCGATACAATATAAGCAGAGAGGACGGCGAACAGATGCATACAGCTTCGAAAGATACAGCCTTGCCAATTATTCTTCTTATAGACGGACAATGCCTGTTATGCAATAACATTACTCGGTTCGTGGTCAAGCATGATAGAAGAAAACAATTTCGATTTGCCGCTCTACAGTCTCATGCGGGGAAAAAGCTGCTGCGAGAAGGAAACTTGCCTCTTGAGGATATGGATACATTCGTCATGATTCACAATGGCCAGTACTTCACGAAATCAGATGCGGCATTGCTTGTATTACGAAAACTTAACCGCTCGTGGAGCCTCTGTTACCTGTTCATCGCTGTTCCGCAAACACTGCGAAACCGAATCTATGATGGCGTGGCTCGCAATCGGTTCCGTTACTTTGGAAAGACGGATACATGCCTTATACCGACGCCAGAACTAATGGGAAGGTTTGTTCAAGATGGCGTATATGAGGCCAACGAGGAGGCAGCTGCAACATGAAAAACAATCCGGTTTATGTTGAACTTAATATTCACTCTTCATTGGATGAATTATGGAGACATACGCAAATACCACAGCTTCATGAGCAATGGGATTTAAGATTTTCTGAAATCGAATACCTTCCCCGGAGCGGAGATTCAACGAAACAAATGTTCCGATACACGACTAGAATCGGATTTGGTTTGAAAATAAAAGGCATAGGAGAAACAAGCAGTCAATCACACGATCAAAAGAAAGAACGTCTATCCACCTTATTGTTCTCCTCCTCGCAGCCTATTTCGCTCATTTCGACGGGTGGCGGCTACTGGAAGTATAAGGAGAACAATGGAATGTTAACGTTCAGTACACGATTTGATTATAAAACAAGGTTCGGAGCAGTCGGAAGCTTCATTGACCGCATATTGTTTCGGCCCGTGTTCGGTTATGCAACGGCATGGAGCTTCGATCGTCTGCGCATTTGGCTGGAGGAGAAAGTTCCGCCATCCATCGTTGCGGAAAGAGCTTTCATTCATTATTTGAGTGTTTTACTCCTAATGCTGCTATGGTGCTTTGAAGGTTTGGTTCCAAAGCTTCTCTCTCCTGCAGCGGGAGAATTAAAGCTGATGCGATCATTCGGTTTATTTGAAGGTCAAGAAATAACAATGATATATTTGATCGGCATCACTGAAATCGTCATCGGACTCTTAACCGTATATGGGCATCGGAATAAATGGACGTTCTATATTCAGATCCTTTTATTGCTGACCTTGACTGTCCCAATGCTTGCGGCTGCTCCGGATTTAATGACTATGCCGTTTAATCCGGTTACATTAGCGGCACCTATGATTGGATTAAGCTTAATCGCTATTTGGAGCAGCAGGCATCTCCCACAGCCAAAACGCTGCAAAAGAAAATAAAAAATGGCATTGAAAAGGAAGTGTATTAGAATGCGTTCGATCTATGAACAAGCACTCGGCTCTGACTTTCTGAGGCTCCATCCACGCATTCAGCAGCGTTTTGGCTTTAATAGTCATAGCGAAACCGCTTCAATCGGGCACGGTGTTATGCAGCGGATCTGGTACAATAAAGCCGTTGCTATTCCGCTTCTTCTCGGGACAGCTCGTCATATTATGTTTCCGCAAGGAGGCACAAACATACCATTTACGATTGAAAACTATGCATACGTAGATCGATTTGGCAGAGAGACCGTTACATGGGTACGCAAATTCCAATTTCGTCGTCAAATTAGGCATTTCGATGCGACGATGATTTTTAGCCGTGAAAGGAAAAAAATTGTTGATTATTTGGGCAACAAGCAGCATTTGGCAGTGGATCTTGAACTTACCGTTTCTTCGATTGGGGGAATACGAATTCGCTCCGGTGATCAGCGGTTTTATGAAGGCCTGCTGCAATTTGGCTTTCCGAAATGGCTAACAGGAGCTGCAGAAGTACATGAGTGGTATGATGACGCCGAGGGCTGCTATCAAATCACGGTAGATGTCCGCCATCCATGGCTCGGCTCGCTGTTTCAGTATAAAGGCTCGTTTCAAGCCGAATTTATTAAGCTAAAGCCGGATGCGGCACCCGTGGGGATTAGGCCAATTCGTGAGGAAAGAAGGGAATAGATGGCGGAAGCCGTTTATTCCTTTTTGTCACTTGCTTGCATGGCGTTGTATAATAGCTGTAGACTAGATAAGAAGATTCAGGCTGACAAGACTCAGGCTGCTGAGTCCGAAGGAAACGGAGCATATACCCACATGAAAAAGTTTAAAAAATTCTACATTGAGACGACAAGCATATGCAACCTATCATGCAGCTTTTGCCCGCCAACTTTGCGCGCAAAGGGCTTTATAAAAGTAGAAGATTTCCGAAAGACGCTAGAGCAGATTAAGCCTCATACCGACTACATTTATTTCCACGTAAAGGGTGAACCGATGCTGCATCCCAAGATGGATGAGCTGCTCGATATTAGCCACGAGATGGGTTTCAAAGTTAACATAACGTCCAATGGTACATTGATTACGAAAAATAAAGACAAGCTGCTCAATAAACCTGCTTTGCGCCAAATTAATTTCTCGCTGCATAGTTTTGATGGGCATGCGGGCTCAACCAACAAGGAAGGCTATCTTGCTGAGATTTTATCCTTCGTGAAGGAAGCGGTCGCATCCAGCAATATTATCATATCTTTCCGGCTATGGAATTTGGAAATGGACAATGAAACGAACCAGCAGAAAAATAAAAATCGCGAGCTGCTTGGGATGATCGAGAAGGCATTCCAATTGGACTATAAAATTGAAGAAAAATTCATCCCAGGCTCTGGCGTCAAAATTGCGGAACGCATTTATTTGAATCAAGATCCGGAGTTTAAATGGCCAGATTTGAAAGAGCCAGAGTATAACGGGAAGGGATTTTGTCACGCGCTGCGCAATCAAGCTGGAATTCTTATTGACGGGACAGTTATCCCTTGCTGCTTGGACGGGGAAGGCGTCATTAATCTAGGTAACATTCATGAGACTCCTTTCTCGGACATTATCGAAAATGAGCGTTCGACTAAGCTTTATGAAGGATTCTCAAGACGAGAAGCAGTGGAAGAGCTTTGCCGGAAATGCGGCTACCGTCAACGATTTGGGTGATCATGCGCCAATACGTTCACAATAAGCTTTCGGCTCCTGCGAAGGCTTATTTGCATCGTTTCCGAGCAAGATCGAAATCTCTAAGCATCCCGGAAATCTATCAAAGAGAGCAGCATAATTGCAACGTGAATTGTTGGATAGGGCTGTTTTATGTTATGATTTGTTCCATGCCGTTCTATTTCATCATGCTATTAATTAAAAGAGTTAGGAGATTCAACGACAAATGGACTTTTTTACAATTTTAAAAGCGATTATTCTGGGTATTGTGGAAGGTTTGACGGAGTTTGCTCCGGTATCCTCGACGGGGCATATGGTTATCGTCGACGATATGTGGCTCCAATCGGAGCAGTATTTAACGAAGTACGTTGCGAACACATTCAAGATTGTCATTCAGTTGGGATCGATTCTAGCAGTAGTCATCATCTTCAGAAATCGGTTTATTGATTTATTAGGATTGCGGCGCGGCGCTCAAGCAGAAAACAAAGACGCATCGCAGCCTCAACGTAAGCTAAAGCTTACGCATGTAATCGTTGGCCTCATTCCCGCTGGTGTGTTCGGGCTATTGTTCGATGATTACATTGATGAGTATTTATTTTCCATTGAAACTGTATTGGTTGGTCTCGTCATCGGTGCGATATTTATGATTATTGCCGATCGCTTCCGACCCGCCAAAACCAAAGTGGACACCGTTGATCAAATTACATATAAGCAGGCGCTCTCCGTCGGCTTAATTCAATGCTTGTCCTTATGGCCAGGCTTCTCGCGCTCCGGATCAACGATATCGGGCGGGGTGCTTCTCGGAATGAGCCATCGCGCCGCTGCGGACTTCACTTTCATCATGGCGGTTCCGATTATGGCAGGTGCCAGCTTGCTGTCCTTGGCGAAGAACTGGGAATATTTCACGCTTGATTCATTGCCGTTTTTCATTGCAGGCTTCCTTAGCGCATTTGTATTCGCTCTTCTTTCTATCCGTTTTTTCTTGAAGCTGATTAATCGAATCAAGCTGGTGCCGTTTGCGATTTACCGAATCGTGCTGGCAGCTGTCATCTATATCGTTTATTTCTAAAAAAATGGCTTGCCCCCGTAGAAGGGAGCAAGCCATTTTTTTATTCGTTTAACGGAAAAGCATGCGGTTTTTGCGCCTCGTAAATCCCAATACGCCCCGAACAGAGAAAAGCAATGACACATCCAATAAATAGATAAACGGCTGCATCCGAGCCGAAAAGCTCAATGCCCATAATAAAGCACGCAAGTGGTGTTTTTGCCGCGCCGCTGAACACGGACACAAAGCCTATCGCTGCCAGTAAGGGAATGGAAACATGCAGAAGCCCACCGAGCGAGCTGCCAAGCGTGGCGCCGATAACAAACAGAGGAGTAACCTCGCCTCCTTGAAAGCCTGTCCCGAGCGTTAGCGCGGTAAAAAAAGTTTTGAGCAGAAATGTCAGCGGAGACGCCGCTTCTTGAAAGGCTTGCTGAATAAGCGGGAGGCTAAGTCCCAAATAATCGCGCGTGCCAAGAGCATAGACCAGCACAATGATGATAAGGCCGCCAACGGCGCTTTTGAGCACAGGATTTTTCAGCCATGCACTGAAAACCTGCTTGCATGCGCGCGTGAGCTGCGTGAAGAGAAACGCGGCCAATCCGAACATGACGGCAGCGAAGAATATTTTTGCAACGAGCAGCCAGCTGAGATCCGGAATCTCACCAATTGCATAGTGAATATGCTTGATCCCCCAAGCGCTTGTAACTAAATGTCCCGCAAAGCTAGCGATAAAACAAGGCAGCAGCGCTTCATAGCTAATGACGCCAATAGCGAGCACCTCCAAGCCAAAAACGGCGCCTGCTAAAGGTGTACCGAATACAGCTCCAAATCCGCTGCTGATGCCGCACATGAGAATGATTTTACGATCCAATGGCTTCAGTCTGATGAGCTTGCCGAACCATTCGGATAAACTGCCGCCTATTTGAACAGCAGTCCCTTCACGGCCAGCTGAACCGCCGAACAAATGCGTGACAAGCGTGCCCAAAAGCACGAGCGGAGCCATTCGGAGCGGGATAGCTCCTTCTCCGGAGTGAATTTGTTCGATGATTAAATTATTGCCTCGTCCTGCTTCTTTCCCGAACCTCAAGTAGAGAAAGCTGATGAAGGCGCCTCCCGCGGGCAGCAGCCAAAGCAGCCAGGGCTGTTTGCTGCGGGTGTCCGTTACCCAGTCGAGGGAAGCAAGAAACAGTGCGGCTGCCGAGCCGGTCAGAATGCCAACAGCGCCAGCAATCAGCAGCCATTTGAACATGTATTTCGCGATCCTCAGCGGGGATAGCTTCCGAGCTTCTACCATGCCGATTATCTCCTTGTTCACCTATGTAATAAATATGTATCTATTAGCTATTATACAGCTCTCATTATATAGGTAAAGCACATTATAGAAGAGAGCGAAAGGAGAACCAGCCGTCATGAACACCGAAAGAGACCCAAATCAGATGATAAATATTCACTAAAAAGTAAAACGCCACAGTAGCTAAAATGAAAGGATTTATCCATTTTCTATTTTTCAATTGATAGTAAATAAGAATAAGCAGTAGGGGAAGCACCAGCTTCACGCCATAATAGCTAACAATATTCCATTCATAAATGTGCCTGACAATGGGATTCATTTCTTCAATCAGAAAAAAACGTAATCCGATATCTGTAAAAGCGGCATCGGAAAAGCAAAGCAGCAATAGTCCGAGCAGCAATGCCTTCATGTCCCATTTTTGGATCGTTGCGATCACGGAATCACTCCATTCAAAAGAAATTTGCATATTAGATGCATATGCCTCATATGGATTATCATTCCTGTGCCCATTCCGTTGGAACAAAGGAGGCGTACTGTTGAAGCGAATCTTAATTGGAAGCCCCATTCGCCAGAAACCGGCTATTTTGCGCTATTTTTTATCCTCGCTTGAGCGAATGCTCACCGATTCGCTAGCGATCGATTTTTATTTTATTGATGACAATGATAATGAGGAATCTTCACAGCTGATAGAGGATTTCATGACAAAGCAGCAATCGAATGGCATTCAAGTAACCATAAAAAGAAGCGATTCGATAACGCCATACGCAAGAGACGAGTTTACCCATTACTGGAGCAATGATCTCATTGATAAAGTAGCGAATTGGAAGGATGACATGATCCAATCGGCGAGAGAGCAGCATTATGATGGATTATTTCTAATCGATTCGGATCTGCTGCTGCATCCGCAAGCGTTGCAATCTTTAGCTTCATCAAACAAAGAAATCATTTCGACCATTTTTTGGACGCAGTGGCAGCCTAACACGATGGAGCTTCCTCAAGTTTGGCTCAAGGACACCTATTGGCCCTTTCAATCCGATGGCACAATAAAGGATGGATTCGGCGCGGAGGTGGCTGCCAATTTCATCATCATGCTGCGGAAGCCGGGCATTTATGAGGTAGGCGGGCTGGGCGCGTGTACTTTCATTAACCGATCAGCGCTAGAAAAGCCCATTTCCTTCCGAACGATAATGAATTTGTCCATGTGGGGAGAGGATCGGCACTTCTGTATCCGTGCAGCTGCGATAGGCATTAAACTTCATGTTGATACGCATTTCCCGGCATTTCATGTTTATCGTGATTCAGATCTGGCGAGGGCGAAGCTGTTTATGGAAACAACGCAAGCCCTGGTCGAAGAAGGTGCAGCTGCACCCGCACCCGCACCTACGCTCACACCTAAACCCGCACCTACTCAAGCGCCTGCAAATGGCTTAACCATTCATATTGCAAATGCCGGTCCGAAGCTTGTGCTCTCCATGATCGTCAAAAATGAAGCAGACCGGTATTTGCGAGAAACTCTTGAGCATCACCGGGTTTATATTGACCATGCGGTCATTATTGACGATGGAAGCACGGATCATACCGGTGATATCGTGCATGAATATCTAGCAGGCATTCCTTTAACCTATATCAGGAATGAAAGCTCACAGTTTCATAACGAAGTTAAGCTTCGAACGCAGCAATGGCAGGAGACGATCCGAAAGAGGCCGCAGTGGATACTTAATATGGATGCGGATGAGTATTTCGAAGAAAAATTCAAGGATGAGCTGCCGGCACTTCTGAACGAGGCGCATACCTTTGCATACTTGTTCCGGCTCTATGATTTCTGGTCAGAGGATCATTACCGCGAGGATCATTATTGGAACGCGCATGCCGTCTATCGGCCTTTTCTGTTGAAATATGTCGAAGGCTACTCTTATGAATGGAAGCAAACTCCGCAGCATTGCGGTAGATTCCCGCAAAACATTTATTCGGTGCCTCATAAAACGTCTGATCTACGCGTCAAGCATATGGGCTGGGCGAGGCCGCAGGACCGATTATACAAATATGAACGCTACAAGCTGTTGGATCCGGATGCCGCCTATGGTTGGAAGGAGCAGTATGAATCCATTCTGGATGAAGCTCCGAATTTGGTCAAATGGCTGGAATAGGCATGCATATGGATAATATATACTTTGACTATGATTACAATCTAATGATATATTTGAATGTACGTTAAGTGCAGGAGATTTCACAGCCGACTGCTAATCATGCGCAGTCGGCTGTGCCTACTATATGGAGGCAAACGACCCTTGAACAAATATCCGTTTGATTTTGACCCGAAACAATCTTTTATTTCGCAAGCGAGTGATTGGATCGCAGATGTGTTCTACGAAAAACTGCCCGAGGCTGGTTTTGAAATACGAGACGAGCAAATTTATATGGCCTTTCAGCTTGAACGCGCGTATGCCGACAAACAAACTATTTTTGCCGAAGCAGGAGTTGGAACCGGTAAAACGTTCGTGTATTTGCTATATGCGATCACTTATGCAAGATATACGAGAAAACCGGCTATTATTGCATGCGCGGATGAATCGTTAATCGAGCAGCTCGTGAAGCCAGAAGGGGATATTGCGAAGCTGGCCCGTTACTTGGATCTTACGATTGATGCCAGGTTAGGTAAATCCGCCGATCAATATATTTGCTTGAAAAAGCTGGATCAAGCTCGGTCCGGGCAAGACGATGCCGAGTTGTTTGACAACATCTACCGCGAGCTCCCAAGCTTTGTGCACAAGCAGGATTCGATGCAGAGCTTCCACCCGTACGGAAACCGCAAGGATTATCCGAACCTGAATGACGAGCAGTGGAACCAGCTTGGCTGGGATGTATTTCAAGATTGCTTGGTCTGCGATGTACGCCACCGCTGCGGTCAGACGTTATCGCGAGATCATTACCGAAAAGCGGCCGATGTCGTGATATGCTCCCATGACTTTTATATGGAGCATGTATGGACTTATGAAGCCCGCAAGCGCGAAGGTCAGCTGCCATTGCTTCCAGAGCATAGCTCTATCGTATTCGATGAAGGGCATCTATTGGAGACGGCAGCACAGCAAGCGTTAACCTACAAACTGAATCATGCGGTGTTCGAAGGTATCGTAACGCGGCTGCTGCAAGAGGAGATACGTGAATCTTTGGCGGTTGCCGTCGAGGACGCGATCACGCAAAGCGAATTTTTATTCAAAATGATGAATAAGCATAGTCAAAAAGTACAAGCTTCGGACCGTCGTGAAATCATTTGGAACGCTGAGCTTATTCGTGAAATCAATCGCCTGCAGGATACGCTATCCGTCATCGAAGAGGAGCTTGTATTCGAGAGTGGTTTATATACAATCGATACGTATCAGCTCAAAATCGTTGAAGAGCATTTGGAGATGATCCAATTCGCGCTTTCTCTATTCAAAAAGGAAGACAAGCCCATTAGCTGGGTATCGGAAGACAAAGAAGGAACATCCCTTGTCATCATGCCCAAATGGGTAAAGGAAGTGTTGAAGGAGCAGGTATTCTCGCGTAAAATGCCGATCGTTTTTTCTTCTGCTACGCTTTCGGTAAACGGCTCTTTTGACTATATGACGGATATTCTGGGGATGGATAACGCATTATCCTTCTCCGTTCCTTCACCTTACGATTATGAGCAGCAAATGACAGTCGCGACTCCTGCTAATGGTTTACTTCCGAATATAAATGAAAAGATGGCGGAAACCTTTCGATTGCTTACGAGAAGCGGCGGCAGAACGCTGCTGCTATTCCCATCTATGGAGCAGCTTGAACAGTTTAAAACGGAAGCTGCTAAGCACACTGCAACTGCATCATTTACCTTTTATTATGAAGGGTCCAGCGAAATTAGTTATCTGATCCAGCAATTCCAACATGATGAAGCTAGCATTTTATGTGCGGTAACCCTTTGGGAAGGGCTTGATATTCCGGGACCATCGCTTTCCCAGGTCATCGTCTGGGAGCTGCCGTTTCCTCCGAACGATCCATTGTTCGCCGCGAGGAGAAACGATGCCGAGCTGCCTTTCGAGCAGGTAGACATGCCATATATGCTGCTGCGTTTGAGGCAAGGAATCGGACGATTGATACGGAGACGCGAAGACAGCGGTTCAATCATCATATTCGGCGAGAAGATGAATGAAAGCTATGTACGTGAACAGGTGGAGCAAATCCTGCCCAAAGGCGTAGCGCTTAGCCATTAATTCAGATATATGTTGAATGTAGGAGAAGGGGCAACCCTTCTTCTTTTTTATGCGGTCATCCGATCAAGCTGGTTCAACGGAGCATTCGTCTGTGAGCCAGCTTTTATTATTTTTACATTCGATCGTAAATGGGTTTATAAAGGGGAATATACGGCGAAAATATGGATTATTCGACATTTTCCGACAGAGGGAGAGACAGCATGATGGCAGCAAGCATAGAACTCAATAGGCCAGAAATGTTTGTGTATATAGAGGCTGCAGTTGTGCTTATTGTCCCATTATTGATTTCCATGATTTACAAAAGGCTGCGCCAAATGAAGGATGATCAACTGAAATGAGCAGTCAGCTAAACGACAAATTATTTGAAATGCGTGAACGGACGTCGTTTCATTCGGATGTCTGCATTCGGGAAATTACCCTTGGCGCAACTGAAATAAAAGGAGCGATCGTGTTCGTAAACGGTCTAGCCGACCGTGATTTGATTGATCTGCATATCCTCAAAGCATTAATGACGTTAAGCCAAGACTGTTCGCCGCTAACAAAATCATATGTGATGGAACGGGTATTAACGATCAGCCAGCTTTCCGAGGTGCCGAACATAGAAGAGACGGTTGCCAAAGTGCTTATGGGCGCAACCGCGATTCTCATTGATGGCATTCCGGAAATTCTTTTGGCAGGGACCACGAAAAATAAATCAAGAAGCATTGAGGAGCCGATATCAGAAGCATTGGTAAGAGGACCAAGAATGGGCTTCAATGAGTGCTTATCGGACAATACGGCCATGCTTCGAAGGCATGGAGAGAATGACAGCATGGTTTTTACGACTATGCAGGTAGGTTCACGTGCCAAAAAGGATCTCGTTATTGCCTATATGAAGGGGATTGCTGAACCCGAGCTGGTCGAAGAGGTAGAAGCGCGGATACGCAAAATCAATATTGATAATTTACCGGAGTCGGGCTATGTCGAGCAGCTCATTGAGGATGATTTTCTTAGCCCATTCCCGCAGATCCAGAGTACGGAAAGACCTGACAGAGTGATAGGCGCCATGATGGAAGGTCGAGTAGCGATTCTACTGGACGGTACGCCGTTCGCCCTCATTGCGCCTGTCACCTTCAGCATGCTGCTTCAATCTCCAGAGGATTATTATGAGCGCTGGTTAGCCGGATCCTTGCTAAGACTGCTTCGTTTTTTTGCCGCAATGATTGCATTGCTTACGCCAGCCATGTATATCTCATTTATCTCTTTCCATCCAGGATTGATACCGACAAAGCTTGCCATATCCATAGTTGGCTCTAGAATTGGCGTACCCTTCTCCTCGCTCATTGAAGCCTTGATTATGGAGGTTGCCATTGAAATACTGAGGGAAGCAGGTCTGCGACTGCCCAAGCCAATCGGACCTGCAATGGGAATTGTGGGAGGCTTGATCATAGGTGAAGCTGCGGTACAAGCAGGCATTGTAAGCCCGATTCTGGTTATCGTTGTAGCTGTAACAGCGATTTCATCCTTCTCCATCCCACAGTATAGCGCTGGAATTGCGCTGCGCATGCTTCGGTTCGCAGCTATGTTCTGCGCGGCAGCATTCGGGTTATACGGTGTCGTATTATTTGTTCTGCTGTTAAGCGCGCATGTATGCCGGATTAAAAGCTTTGGTGTACCATATGCAAGTCCAGGAGCTCCTTATCGGTTAGGGGATTGGAAAGATTTTTTTGTACGGGCACCTATATTTATGATGAGAAAAAGGCCAGAAATGATGCACCAGCAAAGTAAACGCCGGCAAAAGAATGAATGACAGACGGAAGGAGTAGACCATGACACAAAAGGCTCAAGATCGTATTACGACCGTGCAAGCAGCCGTTATCGTTTCTAATTTTTTGCTCGGTTCGGGAATTCTGACGCTGCCTAGAGCTTCTGCGGAAGTGGTCGGAACGCCTGACGTCTGGCTCTCTGTGCTGCTTGGAGGTTTTGTAGCCATTGGAGCGGGCATACTTATGGCGGTTTTATCGAAATGGCATAAAGGGAAAACCGTCTTTCAATATAATCAAACATTACTTGGCAAATGGATCGGAGGGACAATCGGCCTTGCATTTGTAATCTATTTCTTTATGACGTCTGCCTATCAGGTGCGTGCGCTCTCGGAAGTTACTCAGCTTTTTTTACTTGAAGGAACGCCATCTTGGGCGATCGTCATGGTGTTCATGTGGGTAAGTCTTTACTTAATGTTTGGGGGTATTAACCCGATTGCACGATTATTTGAGCTTATCCTGCCGGTAACGATCGTCATTTACCTATTAGTTATGTTAATGTCACTTAAGTTATTCGATTATGATCACCTGCGCCCATTTCTCGGACAGGGCATTTGGCCAGTTCTGGATGGCGTACGTTCAACGGCACTCTCGTTTCTTGGTGTGGAAATCATATTGGTTATTACGGCTTTCATGAGTAATCCTAATAAATCTGTAAAAGCGGTAGTCATCGGCACGAGCATCCCGCTTGTCATCTATATGTTTACGGTCATCATTGTTATAGGGGGGTTATCCCTAGATGGCGTGCTTTCAAGAACGTGGCCGACACTCGACCTTATTCGAAGCTATGAATATACAGGGCTAATATTCGAAAGATTTGAATCATTGCTATTGGTCATTTGGATCATGCAAATCTATTCGACATTTACGATCACTTATTATGCTTCAGCTTTAGGGTTTTCGCAAATATTTCATTTCGATGTTAAAACTTGTCTTTATGGTCTGCTGCCTATTGTATTCACACTTTCAACACTGCCTCAAAATATAGATGTATTGTTTACTTTGGGCGATTTTTTGGGTAAATCCGCTTTTTTCTTATTTGTTCCCATTCCATTATTATTGTTGATCATAACAAAGTGGAGGAAAGGAGCCAATAAAAATGCGGCAGAGAAAACTGGACCATAAACGTTGGATAACAGGTTGTATGGCCGCCTTGATTCTTTTTCTTCAAACGGGATGCTGGAGTAAAGACGAAATAGAAGATCTCAGTATTTATGTGGGAATGGCCCTTGATCTTCCATATGAAACCGTACTGGAACGAAAGATGGATCAGCTTGGCTCCGACTATCGCAAAAGAAACCATATCTCCTTTACGCTGCAAATTGTAGATAAGCAATCGGAGGCAAAAAGCGGAGATACAAAAGACGATCCGACTTCTAAACCTTATTTGAATATATCGGAAACGGGCGATTCGCTATTCGAAATGATCCGTGAATTTGCCGCAAGGCTGGAAAGACCGGTTATCGGACATCATTTGAAGGTGATTGTCATCAATGAATCGTTGTCGAGGCGATACAGCATGAATAACTTACTTAGCTTTATGCTGCGAGATAATGACATAAGGCTTAACTGTCTCGTTATGATGAGCAGCGGTACAGCAAGAAAAGTAATGGAGGCGAAAGGTAATGCGATTATTCCTTCTTTTAGATTAAACGGAATGGTGGACAATCGTTATCGTACGTTAAAAATCATTCCACCTGTTTCGTTATCCAAACTGGAGAGTCAAATGAATGCACACGCAAGCTATTTGCTGCAAAACGTTATTGCGGTCAATGGTGAGGTGAAATTCTCTGGAGCTGCAGTCATCCTCGGGAAGACGCAGAAATTTATTGGTCGATTAACGGAAGAGGAATTACTGGGAACCATATGGCTTACAGGTGAGGGAAAGGGAGGAGTCGTCAAAAGCTACGATCCCAAGACGAAGCAAGTGATCACTTATGAGCTTAAATCCATGAAAAGTAAAATAAAGTCTCGTGTGGTCAATGGAAAGATTAGTTTTCATGTAAGCATAGAATCGGAAGGCCGGCTCATCGAGGAGTGGATGGAACGAAACGAGCCGATCGATGACGAGTTTATTATTCGGGCAGAAAACGCGGCATCCAAAGAAGTACAACGTTTGATTAAGCTCGGATTAAATAAAATCCAAAATAGATACAAAGCGGATGTAGTCGGGTTCGGTACACGCTTATCCATCGAGCATCCAAAAGTATGGAAGCAAGTGAAGGGGAATTGGGATGAAACGTTTAGTCAAGTGCCTATCACTTATGATGTAAAGCTGAAAATATCGGAAACGGGCTCAAAGCAAGGACATTAGCTCGTTTGATGCACTTCATTTTAGGCAAAAAGGAAGCAAAAAAACTGCGTGAAATACATATTTCACGCAGTTTGCTTTTATATCGACTT
Organism: Paenibacillus sp. 2TAB23; assembly: GCF_052115165.1. NCBI lineage: Bacteria > Bacillati > Bacillota > Bacilli > Caryophanales > Paenibacillaceae > Paenibacillus > Paenibacillus sp. 2TAB23. The sequence goes on along the minus strand of NZ_JBFRGD010000004.1, from coordinate 143,448 downwards.
TTAAGCTGATATACTAGACTAGTGATCACATAAATTGAGTTAGAATTATGGATATATATGGGGGATATGAACGAGAATGGGACAACATGAGGTTGCCGACTGTTATGGACTCGAAATGGAGCTATTCTCTATTTGGATGAAAAATAAAGGGATGACGAAATCTACCCATCGTGCCTACATGAGCGATGTAAGCTTTTTTCTTCAGACGGTGTATCCTACTGAAACCAAAAAAATTTCCAAGATGGAAATCATGCGATACATGGCTGCTTGCCGCGAGAAGGGAGCGGGGGATGAAGCACGTAATCGAAAGCTGTCGTCTTTACGCTCTTTTTTCAGAGCGTTAATCGAGATGGAGCATATGGATAGCAATCCAGCAGCACTTATCGCGAAATCGAAGCAGGAGAAAAACCGGATACCAGTGTATTTGGAAGAAAATGAGTTAGAAGCGCTCTTGCAGGCTATGAAAGGGAAATATTATATCCGTAATGTATCCATCGTATTGTTGATGGCGTACGCAGGATTAAGGGTAGGCGAGATCCATCGAATGAACGTACAGGATTTGCAACAGGACGGGTCAATACATATATTGGGAAAGGGGAGGAAATGGCGTGTCGTACCGCTTCCAGATGCACTTAGGCAAATGCTGAATGAAGCGCTCGCTGACCGACGTGAATCGAAACAGGGCAAGGAGCAGCCTTTTTTTGTCTCGCAATTCGGACGGAGGCTGTCTATTCGGATGATTCAGACGGTTGCCGATGAAACGATCAAACAGCTCAAGCTAACGATGCCTGCTCTTGCAGATAAGCGTATATCCAGTCACAAGCTTCGACACTCCTTTGCGACGATGCAAATTCGCAGCGGTACCGATATACGCACGCTCCAGGAGCTGCTCGGTCATGCCAGCATTGAAACGACCCAAATTTATACACACATCGATAATAAACAGCTTCGAAGTGCAATGAATAATATTTCCGGCAAAATACCAGTCCAATTCCAAAATAGATAACGGAATTATAATTATGTTAACTTATATAAAAAATGAAATATACAAAAAGAACGCTTGACAAATACTTTGAGAGTATCTGTCAAGCGTTCTTTTTGTTAATGAGCGCCGGCCATGATCAACTGTCTTCTTTCGTCTCTTTCTTCAGGGAGCATTCGCGGGCAGGTATAGCATTTTTGGCCATCGACTCTGCAATCATACATGCAGCAAGAAGAACGAAGCATGAGCTGACCGCCTTCAGGTGACCAAGGGTTATCAATAAACCGCGGTTTGTGGATAAATGGGTTGCGCTTGCGATTAAAAACCTCGGCTGGAAGGCTAAGAATGATATCCAGGTCCCTTAGAAAAGCTTCGACCAGTGCGGGATCTTTAATTTGCTCGTGTACATAATGACGCACCTCATTTATTTGCCCGCCGACTTGGCTCCAGATCATGCCCGATTTCACATCAGCGCCGACAGCAACCGCTTCAACGATTTCATTGATTTCGTTCTGAAAGGAGGAGCTGAATGCGTTTTCCAAAAAAGCTTTGCGTTCATCGACAGCAAGAGGCACCTCTGTCCAGCGAAGCTCTTTAATTTTGAAGCCTAGATGTGCGTGATCATCATGGGATTCAAGCTGATACGTTAAATTATCCAGTGATAAATCCAAATATCGGTTGTATTGCACGGCAAAAATAAGGTTTGTGATACAAAGGTTGAAAAAGGATATGCCAACAAACGATGCCGCTAATTGAATGCTAGTCGCTTGAACCATATTTCCTGCTGTAATAAGCGTATTATACGCAATCTCCCGGTCTCGGAAATCGGTGGCAGGAAGCTCGAGCAACGGATGCTCCGCACCTTTCGGTGAAATATGAAAGAAGGTATCGACGAGCGTAAAGTCCATTTGATTCGGCATTAGCTTGCTCCTCATTTATCATAATGATATCAACTATAATTATGTATATGAATTAACGATAATGATTATCATTATATTCACTATTTCAGTATAGGAGGGAGCTAGTGTGCTGTCAATACAAATGGCGTTACAATCGATTTCACTCGGTCAAGACCTGCCCACATATCTCCCGGTCCATCGTAAATAAGAACATAAGCACCATTAAAACCATTGGAATCAACCTTGCGAAGATAGCTGATAAGCTCATCTTTATCGGGGATCCCATTAGAATCGTAGGTTGGCTTCACGTGGATAGAAACGCTAAAGGGAGTAGTTGCACCGATTTCTTCCGTTTTTTCTGATCCGTGATAATTGCCGAAATCAGTAATGAAACCAACTTTATGGTTCGTTTGCTCGAGTAATTTGATGCTGCTAGCGGCAGTTGAAGTGAGCGATCTGAAGTTTTCCGTTATGACATGAACCGAAATAGATTGCCCGTAAAGTGCCAAATCAGTCAAGGCTGCAGCAGATAACCGGATTGCCGCATCATTGGTAGGAGAGGCTTCACCTGCCACGACTCTGATTTGTTTTGCTCCGCAGAGCGAAGCGATATCGATCCATTTCTTGATGTAATGAATATCAGCTGCGCGCTTTATCTCGTCCTCGGATGTTAAATCGCCATAGTCGACAAGCAAAGTATCAAACTTCATATTAGCTGCTTCAAAAGCCGCTTTGAGCTGTTCTAAATAGGCAGCTTCCGTTGACGGGAAATGAAAGTGGCAAATCTCAAGTGCTTGATAACCTCTTGCAGCAGCTTCTCCTGGCAAATCCAGCAAAGAGTGGACCAACGGCTGTTCTTGCTCGTTAATGATATGGTTGTTCGATTCGGAATCCCACGCGGTCATACGAAGTGGGCCGAGCAGTCTATGCAAACTCCACGTGCTAATCGATAGGTATGACATGATTTATCCCGCCTTTTATATGGATGGTTCAACTACTATTAGCATACCATTAAAAAAAAGATAAAAACGCTCCGATATTGGTCTATAATTCCACGGGATAGTGTTTTTTTAAGCTGATCATTTTGACTGTATTTTTGCTTAATAACCATTATGCTTTATAATAAGAGGTATAGTCTGCTCATAGGCAGAGATAAAGAGTTTTGATTGGGAAGGAAAGAGACGCATGGAAACCAAACGCATTACGAATGAAGAACAACTAGAAGAAGCCTTTCGCATTCGCAAAACCGTATTTGTAAAGGAGCAGGGGGTAGCTGAGGAAGTAGAGCTTGACGAATTCGAAGATGCTGCTGAGCATGTGCTTGTTTATTTCGAGAATGAACCGGTTGGAACAGGTCGTGTAAGAATCGTTGACGGCTATGCAAAGCTGGAGCGGATTTGTGTACTAGCCAGCCATCGGATGCATAAGCTGGGCAAAGCGATCATGGATGAGCTAGAAGCGATCGCTCGCGACAAGGGTGTTAAACAAGCTAAGCTGCATGGACAGGTACAAGCAGCTCCATTTTATGAAAAACAAGGGTATGAAGTGGCTTCAACCGTGTTTATGGAAGAGAACATCCCTCATGTTAAGATGGTTAAAGATTTATAGCATTAAATAAAAAAAAGCCTGTGCATACAGGCTTTTTTCTTTGTTTAAATGAGCTTCCGGCGATAAAGGGAAGGTGACTCGCCCTTCACTTTTTTGAACATTTTCGAGAATAGCAGCGGATCCGCGTAACCTACGGAATGAGAGATATCGGAGACTGTCAGCTGTTGATTACGCATTAAATCACATGCCTTATCCATTCGGTATTGCAATAGATACATTTGCGGTGAAAGCTGTTCTACCTCCTTGAACAAAGAGGAGAAATAGATACGGTCAATACCGATTCGTTTGGCTAGCTCGGTGATGCTTATTTTGGTGTAGTAATTAGCTTTTATGAATTCGACGGCTTTGCGTACATATTCATCCTTCTGTCTCGGGATGTAACCTATTTGATGCGGGGCCGTTAACATATCAATCCACTCCGGGAAAAGCCGGAACAACAGGCTATGCAGAATAAGCTCACTATTTTTCTCTAGCGCCTCTGCGTTGGATAATAGATCGAGCCAAGGGTCGAACCAAGATGCAGGAGAGTATGTGAAAGAAGGCTTCTCTTTGCTGAGATGCACCTGCTCAAGCAGGCTGTCCACGCATGTCCCTTGAAAGGCGATCCAAGAATAGACCCATGGGTCATGCTCATCCGCTTTCATATGGCAGATGACATTCGGGAAAACCATGAAGCCTTGACCCTTTTTCAGATGGTACGTCATGCCATTAATGAGATAGCTGCCTTTGCCTTCATGAATGAATAAAATTTTATAATGGTCCTTTACACCGGGTCCCCAGCTGTAATTAGGCTCACAAAATTGTTTTCCGTGATAATAGTAGGTCAAGTCGATTGGTTCGCACATGCTGCTCAGCTCCTATAACTCGTTTTAGTACAACTTACATTATGACATATAAATCTTGCTTACGGACATTCCTTCTTCAACTATTTATTACTATACTGTGTAAGCAAGCATATTAGTGAACAAACATCATTGCATGTCGTTCACATGAATAAATACCATTTGAATAGGGGAATAAATGAGATGCCATACGCTGCGAGTCAATCACGTTATACCGATATGCAATACAAACGTGCCGGGAATAGCGGAATTAAGCTGCCGGCCATATCACTTGGACTTTGGCAAAACTTTGGAGGCAACCAGCCGCTTGAAAATTCAAGGGCGATGATATTGAAAGCATTTGATCTCGGCATTAACCATTTCGACCTTGCGAACAATTACGGACCGCCTGCAGGTTCCGCAGAAGAAACCTTTGGCGCTGTGTACAAAAAGGACCTTATTCCATACCGTGACGAGCTGCTCATCTCAACTAAGGCAGGATATTACATGTGGGAGGGGCCTTACGGCGAATGGGGTTCCCGTAAAAATCTGCTGTCCAGCTTAGACCGCAGCTTAACGCGAATGGGTCTTGAATACGTAGATATTTTTTATTCTCACCGCCCAGACCCGGAAACTCCGATGGAAGAGACGATGGGAGCGCTCGACCATGCGGTAAGACAAGGAAAAGCGCTATATGTCGGATTATCTAATTACAGCGCAGAGCAAACATTAGAAGCCGTTACCATTCTGAAGAAGCTTGGCACGCCATGCCTCATTCACCAGCCTAATTACTCGATGCTCAATCGCTGGATCGAAGACGGGTTGCAGGATGTGTTAACCGAGCATGGCGTTGGCTCCATCGCATATTGTCCACTTGGAAGAGGTCAATTGACTAATAAATACGTAGATAAAATTGAAGCAGAATCCAAGCTGACAAGCAGCACGATGAAGCCTGAAGCGATTACCGCGCAAAGAGTTCAAAAGTTTCGCAGTCTTGAAGCCTTTGCTGCTGGAAGAGGGCAAACCTTGTCACAGCTCGCCTTGTCATGGGCACTCCGCGAAGGAGGCGTTACCTCTGCTCTTATCGGCGTAAGCCGCGTCAGCCAAATTGAGGAAAATGTGAAGGCACTCGAAGGTGCACCGTTAACGAAGCAAGAAATAACCGAGATCGACGCGATTATGCATCAAATCGGAGATATTCCATGGTAATACAAAGCCCAGGCGCTGCTGCCTGGGCTTTTCTTTAAATTTTAGGAAAACATATCCCCAGGCTATATATTCTCTATATTTCCCTTAATGAAACGCGCCGCGCCGCCAAAGGACGGCAATAGCCGTTTCACCTTGAAAAATGCTTAATATCTTCCTAAAAGCAGGAAATGAAGCATATTTCGTGGAAATATGAATTGAAAAACAACATAGTAGGTGAGGGAAACGATGACTGAATTAACAGCAGCTTATATTGATTCTCTCGCGTTGAACGCGGGAGCCATTAAAAACGGAAATGATCTCGTTCGGAAAAACAGTTTTCAAAAATTGTGCCGCACGGAGGACGGAACGCTGCTTTTTGGGGAATGCAAAGGCAGTGGAAAGGAGCCTTACAGCTGTTCGGCGGATTTCATCAAACCTGAGCTGCCTATTTTCCGGTGCTCTTGTCCGAGCCGCCAGTTCCCATGTAAGCATATTCTAGCATTGATGTACGCTTTTGCAGCCGATAAACCATTTGCCGTAGAGGCGCTGCCCACAGATATTGCTGACAAACGGGAAAAGGCAGACAAGCGCGAAGAAAAAAAGAATGAAACGATAGCTGCCCCGGCAAGCTCGGAGAGCAAGAAGAAAGTCAATAAAAATGCGTTGGCCAAAAAGCTTAACGCTCAATTAGAAGGTGTCGAGCTTGCACACAAGCTGGTTCTGCAAATCGTGCAAACCGGGCTTGCGGCATTGGATAAACGTTCCATTCGTATGTATGAGGATCAAGCAAAGCAGCTCGGCAATCATTATGTGCCGGGGCTTCAAGCAGCAGTACGTGAAATACTCATTCTGGCAGGCTCTGCTGAGTCAATCGAATCTATTTATTCGGAAGCAGCTGAGAAGCTAGCTTCCATACACGGATTAATTAAACGGAGCAGAGACCATTTGACAGCTAGGCTGGGGGACCCTGAAAAACCGATGGATACCATGTCGGTACTGGAGGAGAAGATTGGACATGCTTGGCAGCTCAGCGAGCTGCGTGAGGTTGAACGCGTTCGAAACGACGTAGAGCTCATCCAACTATCATTCCATTCCTATACGGATGAAGCACGGGGAGAATATGTAGATGAGGGCTTCTGGGTACAGCTTCAGGACGGTGAAATCGTCATCACCCGAAACTATCGTCCTTTCCGCGCAGCTAAGCATATGAAGGAAGAGGATAGCTGCTTTCTTGTCGTTCAGACGAGAGAACTCTATGCCTATCCCGGCGATATGAACGTTCGCGTACGTTGGGAAGAAATGTTGATGAGGGAGCCTCATCCTTCCGACCGGGCTGCTGTGCGCTCCTTCGCGGAGCCAAGCTTTGCGGCAGCGATAAAGGCGGTAAAAAATCAGCTCAAAAGTCCATTGGCAGATAAAAACCCTGTGTTGCTTCTTCATGCCGCACAGCTTGCTCAGACGGATAACGGGTATGTTCTGATCGATGGACAAGGTGATCGGCTTCCGCTAGCAACGATTAGCAGGTTAAAGGATGCGACGTTGCAGCTCCTTTCTCTTTTGGATCACGAAAGCTTGATAGATACTGCTGTGCTGGTCATGTTCGAGGATCGTATCGCGGAGGGCAAGCTGGTAGCTCAGCCGTTAGCACTTATTAACGAGAGGGAAACGATCCGATTATTCTATTAATTTATGTTGAGGGAGCAGATTATGAGTATTCCACTTTTGCGAGAACTGCATGAGGATGTACGCAGATTAATGGTTGCAGGCGCAAGTATGGCAATAGACGACAGCCGTCTGAAAAGAATGCTGCCGCAGCTTCAGCTGCTAGGCGAGAAAGCGCCAATCTTCAAACGGGTTGCTGAAGAAGTGAGCAGCACGACCGAAGCACGGCCGGAGCAAGCCGCTGGCAAGCTTTTAGATCTGGCGGTTCTGCTACAAGCGGTGCTGCACACGCAAAGCTCGACTGACGCTCCAGGGGATCTTGTTTCCGTTGGAACTACGCAAAGAAATCAGTCAGGAACATCGATTACGTACCGCAAGCTTAAACCGTTACTGGATGCGTTAACGCAGCGCGGACCTGGACGTCTTGAAATGATCAGGCAGGGAAAGGAAGAGGGCTCTTTCGCCGATTTAAGAACGTATGTTCCAGCTGTCCATGCCTTGCGAGATAGTTATGCAGAAATTGCCGATTATGTTGCGGAGCATGTTATGCCAACCTTAGGAAAAGCAGTGATTTCCATTCTTCATCAAGCATTCAACCGTGATGGAAACAGTGGAGATGCAAGAATTTTGATTGTACAATTCAAGCTCAGCGATAACCCAGAAGCGCTATGGCCATTGCTCTCATCGGTTGCTAAAGAGGCAGCGCTTCCCGTGCGCTTGTCGGCCATTTCGTTGATGGCGGACTCGCCTCATTTCCAGAAGGAGCTGCTTGAGCTTTCTTATTCAAGGAAAAAAGAAATACGTGAAGCATCGCTGAACACATTATCCAACTGGACATCGCCTGAGATCGATGATCGCTTCATGGAAGCTTTAATGGGTAAGGATGCTGAGTTAGTCTTATGGCCCATTCAAGTGAGTCATTCCGTACCGCTGACTGAGAAGCTGCTGGACTATGGTCGTTCCCTCATTGAAAAATCGGTGCTAGATCGGAATGTAATTGGTATACGCGAGAATCTCGCTCGCGTGCTGCATTGCTTAAAACCTAGGGCTGAACAGCCGTCGGTTATCGCATTTTTATTGAAAGCGATGGACAATAATGAGCTAGAGTTCAAAGGGACAGAATCTTTATCTGGCGAAGCCGCTCATTTACTGCTGCACTCTAGCGACGAGAACGCGCTATTATTCTTACACGAGCTGAGAGATAAGAAGGCTTACTTCATTGGTTACTCCCTAAAAGCAGCTCTACATATCTATGATTCAGATCAAATTTATAACATGTATGAAGGATATTTCACTACGAAAAAGGGCAAGTACGTCAGTGATCTTCTTCAGGCAGTCTATCAGTATGCCGCGAATCCGCTTATCCCCATTTCTTTCGATAATCATATAGCCAAGACGTTCACATGGGACGAGCGGTGGGTGGATCGTTTTATAGATTTAAACGAAGAGGAATTGGTATGTCGCATTGTGAAAACGCCGAATGAAAAAGTGATCGCCTATTTACTTGAAAAGGCTAAGGTTTCGCCACAGCTTTTGAAGCCGCGCACGATTCAAATTTTTTATGCTTTATTTAGACTTGGGCATAGAGACACACCGGAATTAGTACTGTCCGCCCTTGAGCTTGCTACGAAGAAATCCTATTATTACTTGGATCGTGATTCACAATTTATCGTAGCCATGCTCCCAAACAGGTATGCTGAACAGGTATCCATGATCGCAGACAAAATCACTTATGAATACGGTAAAAACCAGCTTAAGCAGCTAGCCGAGCATATCGCCTCAAAACCTGCAGAATTCGAGCAGAAACAAGAAGGAGCGGAATTTCTATCATGGATAAAAAGCAAACTATCTTAAGGCAGCCGGCCGAGCTGCTGTACGCACATGAATTAGAAGCGCTAAAAGCACATGACAAAGGAGAGAAACCGGCTGGCTGGCAGCTTTCACCGCGGTCCGTGCTCACTTTCATCATAGGCGGTCAAGCAGGCGATGTTGCCATTACTCCCAAATATATTGGACATACCCGTCTGGTTGAAATCGCAATCGCTACTTTATTAACGGATCGCGCATTGCTGCTGATCGGTGAACCCGGGACGGCAAAGTCTTGGCTATCAGAAAACTTGACTGCTGCTATTCACGGGGATTCCTCCAAAGTCATTCAAGGAACGGCGGGGACAAGCGAGGAGCAGGTTCGGTATTCCTGGAATTACGCGATGTTATTGGCGAATGGACCGACCGAGGAAGCTCTGGTGAAAAGCCCGATCTACCGTGCTATGGAGGCAGGAGGCATTTCAAGGTTTGAAGAAATATCCCGTTGTGCCTCTGAGGTTCAGGATGCGCTTATTTCCATCCTGTCCGAGAAAACGATCTCCGTCCCGGAGCTGGGCAGAGATGTTCCAGCTGAAAGAGGCTTCTCCATCATTGCGACTGCGAACACAAGAGACCGAGGAGTCAACGATATGTCGGCAGCCCTTAAGCGCCGCTTTAACATCGTAGTGCTCCCAGCTCCGTCGGATTTGGAGACAGAGGTCTCGATCGTTCGCAAGCGCGTAAGCGAGATCGCAGCCAATTACCGGCTTGGGGAAGCGGTTCCGGAGGAGGAGGCAATCCGTAAAATCGTGACTATTTTTCGAGAGCTGCGCAGCGGCATGACGCTCGACGGAAAGGAAAAGCTGAAGCAGCCTTCCGGTGCGATATCCACGGCAGAGGCTATATCTTTGTTAATAAACAGCATGGCGCTTGCAAGCAGCTTCGGGGACGGGCTGGTGGCTGAGGAGGATCTTGCTGCAGGACTGCTTGGCGCCGTCGTCAAGGACGAAGCGAAGGATGACTCCGTCTGGAAAGAGTATTTGGAAAACGTGATGAAGAAACGGGGAGCCGAGTGGAGAGGGCTATATCGAGCTTGCCGTGAGCTGAGTTCGTGAGCGTAGGTGCCGCAGCAAAGTGCGGCGTTCACATTTTTGGCATTCGCCATCTATCGCCAGCCGGAGCCGTGCATTTGATTCGATTTTTGAATGAAACGCAGCCGCAGCTCGTCCTAGTCGAGGGTCCGTCAGACGCGACGAGGCTAATCAATCAAATTACGCTAAGCGGTGTGAAACCGCCGATTGCCATACTTGCCTATACCGAGCAGCTTCCGATTCGAACCGTTGTTTTCCCGCTGGCTGAATATTCTCCCGAATATCAAGCTTTTCATTGGGCAGCAGCCCATGGCGTTGAAGCGAGGTTCATCGATTTACCGTCTGATGTATCTGTCAGTCTTTATGCCGGCAGAAGAGCCGCGATACGTGAAGGGAATGAAGAAGGTGCCCGCGAGTACTACAGGCGAACGAATAAACGATATGAGCAGGTAGCGGAGCTTGCGGGGGAGCCAGATTACGAGACCTATTGGGAACGGCATTTCGAGCAAATTACAGGGCACGATACGTACCGGAATGCCATACATGCCTTCTCTCATGAAATGCGCCAGCTCTCGGAATCAGAAGAACGGACGCATACGCCCCTTGAATCGGCTCATAATGAAATCCGTGAAGCTTATATGCGATCTCAAATCGCCGAAGCGATTGCTAGCGGAGTTCCGGCAGACCGCATCGTCGTCGTTACTGGTGCTTATCACGCAGCAGCATTGCAGGCAGATAACGATTTGATGTCGAAGTCGGAAGCAGCTTCATTGCCTTCCATCACAACGAAGCTCACTTTGATGCCTTATTCGTATTATAAGCTTTCTACTCATTCTGGATATGGAGCGGGAAATGCGGCACCGTCATACTTCGAGCTGGCATGGCAATGCGCAAAAGAACATGACCCCAAGAAGCTTCCTACCCTTTACTTATCGTCGATTGCCGGACATATGCGAGATAGCGGCACCTTTCGTTCGGCAGCATCTGTGATTGAAGCCGTTCGCCTAGCTGAATCGCTAGCTTCCTTGCACGGCGGCAGATTGCCAGCGCTTAAGGATCTTCATGACGCTGCAATTACCTGCCTCGGATACGGCGAGCTTTCAAACGTTGCGGATGCGCTTGCAAGAACGGACGTAGGTACAGCCATCGGGGTTTTGCCCGAAGGGATCAGCCAAACACCGATCCAGGATGATTTGAATCGGAATTTGAAAATGCTGAAGCTGGAGAAATATAAAACGACGGTTGCCACTGATCTCGAACTGGATCTGCGGGAAAACCGCAGAGTGAAATCCGAGGATGCGGCATTCCTTGATCTGAGAAGATCTTTTTTTCTGGAAAGACTTCAATTGCTTGCAATAAGCTTTGCCCAAAAACGGGCAGTTAAGCAGGACGGCGCAACCTGGGCTGAGAAATGGGTGCTGCGATGGACGCCTGAAGCTGAAATCGAAGTTGTTGAATCCATCATCAAGGGCGAGACGATAGAGCTGGCCGCAGCTTACTTCATTAAAGAATCACTTTCGCAATGTACGAATACGCTTCAAGCGGCTGAGCTTGTAAAAGCAGCTTGGAACTGCGGGCTTCCATCCTCGATGGAGGATGCGCGCCAGATGCTGCAGGAGCTAGCGGTTGAAGCAGGCGATTATGCGCAGGTTGCCGGGACACTGAGGGAGCTTTCACTGCTGGTGCAATTTGGCGATGTACGCAAAATGGACACCGCCATTTTGGTACCACTGCTTGAGCAGCTGTTTCTGAGAGGAGCGCTGCTGCTCGTTGATTCTGCTGCATGCAGCGACGATGCTGCTGCGGATATGTCGAGTGCGATCATTGATATGCATGCGGTAGCACAGCAGCACTATGACGTTGTGGATGATGTAAGATGGGTTACGCAGCTGGAGGAGCTCGCTTACCGCGATGATCGGAATGCCAAGTTGTCCGGCATTGCCTTCGCTCTGCTTCTTGAGCGAAGCCTTATTGATAATGAACGGTTAGCGAGGGAGGTGTCCCGAAGATTATCGCCAGGCATACCAGCGGATATCGGAGCCGGTTGGTTTGAAGGTTTATCTCTAAGAAACCGATACGTGCTGTTGTCTCGCAGGCAGCTCTGGGAGCAGCTCAATCTTTACACTGCCTCACTGGATGATGAGCAATTCCGTCGATCCTTAGTCTTTCTTAGAAGAGCGCTAGCTTCCTTCGAGCCAAGGGAGAAGAACGCGATCGCCGAATTGCTTGGCGATGTATGGGGATTTGGAAGCCTAGAAGCTGCGGATGTATTGCAGCGCCCGCTTAGCGGCGAGGAGCAACAAAAATTGGACGAGCTCAATGAGTTCGACTTTGGAGACCTATGATATGAGCGATAACGAGCAATTCGAGCAATTAAAGCGGTGGCGGCTTATACTCGGACATGCAGCGAATGATAAGCTGATGGGAATGGGTAATGGCCGGCAGCTGCTTGATGAAGAACAAACGTTGATGGATGAAGCTCTTGCCGCCATTTATGACGATACGACGGATGACATATCCAACAACAACGGGAGAAATTCGGCAAGGTCGGCTGGCCTTGGTTCATCGTCGCCTAAGCTTTCAAAGTGGCTTGGTGATGTCCGCAGCTTCTTTCCTTCTGATATCGTGTCGGTCATTCAAGCCGATGCCATTGATCGAAAGGGATTGACGCAGCTTTTTTTCGAGCCAGAAACATTAAGTCAGGTAAAACCGGACATCAGAATGGTGGCAACTCTGCTATCGTTAAAGGGAAGAATTCCAGAGAAAACGAAGGAAACAGCGAGAATACTTGTCCGTCAGGTCGTCGATGAGATTATAGCACGGCTTGCGCATGAAATCCGCCGTGCAGTCACCGGCGCCCTCAATCGTCGCAAGCATTCACCGCTGCCATCTATAACCGGCTTGGATTGGAAAACGACGATACGGCGCAATCTTAAACATTATGACCCAGATCGGCAGCTGCTCATTCCGGATAAGTTTTATTTTTTCGAACGCGCAAAGCGCAGCAAGGAATGGACCGTAATCCTCGATATTGACCAAAGCGGATCTATGGCTGATTCCGTAATCTATGCTTCGATCATTGGTACTATATTTGCCAGCTTGCCGTCGCTTGATACGCATGTCATTGCTTTCGATACGGAAGTAGCAGATCTAAGCGAGCAGTGCGCAAACGATCCTGTCGATATGCTGTTCGGCATTCAGCTCGGCGGGGGTACGGATATTAATAAGTCTGTTCAGTATTGCGAGCAGTTCATCCATGATCCGAAGAAATCACTCTTCATTTTAATATCTGATCTGTACGAAGGCGGTAACCAATCCGCACTCATTCGGCGAATGGAAAATATGCGTCAATCCGGCGTTAGCGTTATATGCTTGCTTGCTTTGTCTGATGGCGGCGTGCCTTCCTATGATGCAGAGCTTGCAAAGCGGTTTTCCAGCTTAGGTATTCCATGCTTCGGCTGTACACCGGATCGGCTTCCTGAGCTTATTGCTGGAGCGCTTCAAGGACAGGATTTGCTTGCGCTTGCTGGTGCTATTACAGATACGGGTAGAAAAAGCATATAAACAATTTAAGGATTCTTAAGACTTATTTAAACTTTACTTACAAGCCTCTTAAACGTTGAAGGTTATCTTTAGTAATAGATAACGAGTCAACTATAGGAGGTTTTTTTTGTGAGAACAAAACTATATGTCYTATACGGCGGCAAATCCGTCGAGCATGAGGTTTCRYTGAAAACAGCATAYACCGTYATTCAATCCATAGATGAATCCAAATTCGAGGTATTTCCTATTTATATTACACGGGAGGGGATTTGGTCTGTTCCTGAAACGTTGAATCTTGGCAGCCTGCAGCCAACCGATCTAATCGCAAAGCCAAACGCAGCCGAAATTCCAGAATCGATGGGACGAATTCTCATGAATCAATTGTCTTTGCCGGGGCGAAAGGTCGTCATGCCGCTGCTGCACGGCTCGAACGGGGAGGATGGGACCGTACAAGGATTGTTAGAGCTTCTTGGCATTCCTTATGTAGGCAATAACGTACTGTCATCCGCGCTTACAATGGACAAAGCGATTTCCAAGCGGCTGCTCGCTGAAGCTGGCATTCGGCAAACCGATTATCTCGTCTATCGCTATGACCAGTGGCTTGAGGATCGTGAGCAGCTGCTTCAAGAGGTGGAAGAGGATCTAGGATTTCCTTGTTATGTGAAGCCGGCTTCACTTGGTTCAAGCATTGGCATAAGCAGATGCATGGATAAGCAGCAGTTGGCAGCAGGAATAGTGGAGGCTTTCAAATATGACAATAAGCTCGTGCTTGAGAAAGAGATAAAAGGCAGGGAGATTCAAGTAGCAGTAATGGGCAATGAGAAGCCGTTAGCCTCGCTGCCTGGTGAATTTATACATGAACATATGTTTTTTGATTTTGATTCCAAATATTTGGACAAGCAGCTGGTCATGTCGATTCCGGCACAAATCTCAGAAGAATTGACCACGCAAATAAGAAAAATAGCCATCCAAGCCTATCAGCTTCATGGCTGCTGCGGTCTTGCACGTGTAGATTGTTTTCTTGATGACGAAGGTCTTTTATACGTAAACGAAATTAATGCACTGCCCGGATTCACGAATCAAAGCATGTATCCCGTCATGTGGGAGCGAACGGACGGCACGCCTTATTCAGCATTGGTAGAAAGGTTAATCGACTATGCTTTCACGCGTCATGCGGAAAAAGAATCTATTCTTTATACGAGGTGAATCCCTATGTACAGAGATACTTGGGCTGAGATCAACCTGAATCATATCCGTACAAATTTGTCCGTTATCCGCCAAACGCTGTCTGCGCAGGTTAAGCTCATGGCCGTCGTGAAAGCAAATGGTTATGGCCACGGCGATGTTGAGACTGCCCGCAGCGCAGAGCTTGCAGGTGCAGATTATCTAGCCGTTGCTTATTTGGACGAAGCGATTCACCTGCGTACTAAAGGAATTAAGCTCCCGATTCTTATTCTGACTCCGATAAAGCCAGATGATGTACAGCTGGCCATCGCATTTGATTTGATGCTGACGGTTACGAGCGCTGCTTGGTTCGAAGAAATGAGAGTTTTTAAAGAGGAAGCCTACTGCTCGAAGCTGAAGGTGCATGTGAAAATGGATACGGGTCTCGGCAGAATCGGCATTAAAACAAAAGAAGAATGGGATGAAATCGTTCCTTGGCTCCGTGCTGCAGACATTGTGGTCGATGGTTTTTACACACATTTTGCAACAGCAGGCATGGCGGATACTACTTATCTTGATCAGCAAGCACAGCGGTTTATGACCATGATGGGATGGAGTGAGACCTCAAGCATCCGGGTTAATCATTTTCACTGTGCAGGCAGCGCCGCTGCTCTGCGTTTCCCGCATTTAGCGATGGATATGGTGCGCATCGGTGCAGCGATGTACGGCTTTTATCCACAAAATCTAATTTCACACTTACAGCTTGAACCGGCGCTTAGCCTGCATAGCCGACTGATTCAGGTGAAAAAGCTGATGAAAGGCGAATTTCTAGGTTATGACAATTTGTACCAAGCTGAAGCGGATGAATGGATCGGTACCATACCGATTGGTTATGCGGACGGGTGGTCGCAGCGCATGCAGCATACCGAGCTGCTCATTGAAGGGCAGCGTGCTCCGATTGTCGGAAAGATCTGCATGGATCAGCTGATGGTGAGATTGCCGGAATATTGCGAAGAAGGCACGCTTGTAACCTTGATAGGCAAGCAAGGGGATGAGGAAATAACGTTCAATGAGCTAGCTGCCCATATCGGTTCGGTCTCACAGGAAATTTCAACATCATTAACGGCAAGGGTTGCAAGAGAGTATACAGGCAAAAAGGAGGCGGGAGCCAAATGGGTCAAACAAACTCTTCCATTCACATCGAGCAGCGTCAAAATGTAAAGCATGCTGCCGTGCAAGCTAGCCGCAGCGAAATYTATGAAGGGCCGCTCGTCTTGGTGAATCGCTCCAATCCGATTCAACAGCCTCTTTCACCAGACAAGCTGCAACCGCTAAGCATATATCCACTTCTCAACGAGCTACAGGATGGCATGCTGCTAGAGAAGAGCTGCCTCCAGCAATTAGTCGCGCTACTTGAAGCATGCGAAGGCATAGATGACATCGTAGCGGTAAGCGGCTACCGATCGAAGGATGAACAAGAACAGATATACGCCAGCTCATTATTGGAGAACGGTCCTGAATACACGGCTTGTTATGTAGCCAAACCGGGCCAAAGCGAGCATCAGACCGGTCTCGCCATCGACGTTGGCAAACGTGACAGCTTTGTTGATTTCATCGCGCCATCGTTCCCAGACAACGGAGTTTATCAGAATTTCAAGCAATTAGCGGCACAATACGGTTTTATCCAACGCTACAAACAAGGAAAAGAATCCATAACGAACATTTCCTGCGAGCCCTGGCATTTTCGTTACGTTGGTTTTCCGCATGCGGAAATCATGGAGGAAATGGATTTTTGCTTGGAGGAGTACATCGATTGGATTAGACGCTACTCTTATTCCGGTGAACGCTTCACCTATGAGAATGATACGCTTCAGGTTTCCATCTATTACGTGCCCGCGGAAGCTGCTCCCTCGACGACGGTTCCGATTGTGAATTGTGATTTATACCGGATATCCGGCAATAACAGTGATGGCTTTATCATTTCAGCGTATACGGGAAAAGGACATCAAGTCTGTGAATAATAAGCGAGGTGAAAGCGGGCTTGACTGGTTAAAATTCGCCGCAGCCGTATTCGTTATCGCGAATCATACTGGCCCGTTGCTGTCTTACAACGAATATGCTGATTTTCTTATAAGCGGAATTTTATCTCGCATAGCCGTGCCCGTTTTTTTCATGTCCTCCGGTTATTTTTTCTTTCGAAAGCTAACCGGTGATCCAGTAGTCGACCAGAGAGCACTCCAGAAATATGTTAAAAAAATTGCTTATTTATATGGCGTTTCGATTTTGTTATATGTACCATTGAACGTATATACCGGATACTTTTCAGAGGATTTCACGGTTTATTCTTTTATGAAGGATCTAGTATTTGACGGTACTTTCTATCATTTGTGGTATTTGCCAGCGCTTATCATCGGACTGTGCCTGACATATGTTCTGTACCAAAAGCTCACAATAAAATGGTTGGTCGGCTCTGCTATCTTATTATTTATGATTGGTTTGTTAGGTGATAGCTATTATGCAATAACTGAAAATGCAACGAGTTTGAAGCTGATGTATGACGGCTTATTCCAAGTGTTCGATTATACTCGTAATGGCTTATTTTATGCACCTATATTTCTTGTTCTAGGTGCATGGGCAGCCAAGCATCCGAAGCCAGAAAGAAAGCCGATGAATTTTGCAGCATTGTTTCTTTTGTTTCTCGGGTTATTGTTTGCCGAAGCCATTCTGCTGCATGAAGCCAAATTCCCTCGCCATGACAGTATGTATATCTTTGCGATACCGGCAACTTATTATTTGTTTTATTGGGCGCAGACTTTGAGTTGGAGCTTTAACAAGGAATACCGTGAATGGCGTGTATGGATATATATCCTGCACCCGTTAGCGATTGTGCTGATCCGTGGAGCAGCGGAGGCGGTAAACCTTGAAAGATGGCTTATAGCCAATCATTTGATTCATTTTGCCGCAGTATGTGTGGTGTCGATTATGATGGCTGCAGCCGCAGTTCGAATTTCCGTCATAAAATTCAAATTTCGACCATAGACATGATAGTGGGAGATGTTCGTTAAGCAAGATAAACGAGAGGAGAAGCCGAAGCGAAGGAGCATTACTTGCAGCTGGGAGGGATTGCAATGAGTATCGATCTGCTCATTCAACTGCTCATGCTTATCGTAATGATCATCGATATGGCTAACCGATCAAAGGATTCGTAATGAGTAATGATGAAAGGCAAAGCATCCTAACGGGTGTTTTGCCTTTTTGCATAGACAGATCAATCATGAAGGAAATGATTGTCATTTAGCGAATAAGATAGGACAAGCTATAAAAATAGGGATACACGAAAGGAGCTGCCTTATGATCGAGTGCCCATGGTGCAGCAGTCAAGTCATTCTGGATGGAACGATATGTCCGGTGTGCAAGCATGAAGTGATGCCCGAGCATTTGAATAATTCAAACGCAAGTGATCAAGAACAATCTGATCATCAGCCTGATGTCCATCTTCTAGATCTAGGCAAAGAGACCATCATCGCGAATCATTACAGCTGCGTCAAATGTCGGCACAATGAATGCGACATCGATGAAATTGCAACGACCGGTGCTGGTTTAAGCAAATTGTTCAATGTACAATATCATCATTATTTATTTGTGTCCTGTACGCAATGCGGTTATGTCGAAATCTATAATCCGATATATTTATCCCAGCTTACCGGCGGCAGCCATGATAACGAGGAGGATTAAACGAAAGCATATGCCTGCAAAACGATTTGATCCGGAAAAAGAAAGCAAAAAAATACAAACTGGCCATCAGCAAGTCGTCGATTTTTTGAGTACGCTCGAGCATCCTCTTAAGAAAGAAGTAGAGGAGGTACGGAGGATCATATTGAGTGTGAATGAATCTATAACCGAACATATCAAATGGAATGCGCCAAGCTTCTGCTACAATCAGGATGACCGCATAACGCTTAATTTGCAAGGTAAAGGCTTCTTCCGAATTATTTTCCATTGCGGGGCGAAAGTGAAGGCGATTTCAGAAAACGAACGCATCATAAACGACAAAACAGGCTTATTGGACTGGGCTACAAACGATAGGGCTATTATAAAGCTAACGGATTGGAATGATTTGCAGACGAAAAAAGAGCAGCTAAAGGAAGTGGCTGCCGCGTGGCTAGCCGCTACTAGCAAGAGATAAAAGAGGACCTATTACTGCTCCGGTTAGCTCGTGCGTTTCTAATACAAACCAAATAACGATGCAATCCAATGCATCGTTATTTGACTTGCCAATATTAAGTTAGATCCCATTCCTGAAGAAGCATCAGTGCAGCTCCAGCCGTTACGGCATCCTCCGTCAACTGGCCTTGCGTAAACTTTGGCTCATATTGAGGGGAGTAATAAATGTTGCTTCTGGCTACCTGTATAACGGTATCGTAGATGGACTTGTGAGCATTTACTAACGGGCCGCCCAGAATCACTGCTTCGGGATGCAAAATATTGATAAGATTAGCGATTCCGATTCCTAAATAAGTGGCAGTCTGCAGAAACTGCTCTGTAATGAAAGCATCCTTTGCACGGTACGCTTTCTGTAATAAATCGAACTGAACTTCCTCCGGCGGGATGCCGGAAAGAGAGCTTGCACGGCCTAACTTGAGCTGTGAACGTATTTTCTTCTCAAGCGCGGGGATGGAGACAAGCGCCTCAAGGGCGCCATAGTTGCCCTCATCTCCCAGCCTCGGCCCATCAGTCTGTATGATCATCTGGCCGAATGAGCCTTCCATATCTACGGCACCTCGCACGATCTGACCACTCGCGATCATTGCCGTTCGGAGGCCGACACCAGCGTGAACGTAGAGCATATGTTTAACTTCCTCATTGCGAAGCGCCCAATGCTCCCCGATAATGGCGGTATTCGCACCATTATCGAGCAGGGCAGTCATCCCTAAACGCTGCTCGAGCCACTCGCAAATCGGAACATTGCTCCATCCCTCCGCTGGAAAATAGCGAGGCTTTAGCATAATGCCGTCTTCGCGGCTAAGCGGACCAACTGCGCCAATGCCAATGCCGATGACCTTTTCCCGGTCAATTCCGCAATCCATGAGCATTTGTTCGGCAAGCTTCGTAATTTTGACAACAAGTGCTTCGGGAGTCATGCGCTCGTCCATCTTCCAGCGTTCGAAGGAGAGCGGCTTAAGATTCAAGTCATACAAGCCGATGGACGAGGAGAATCGTGAAATCTCCAGTCCGAACACTGCGCGATGATCTGGATTTACGCGGTATAGAATCGGCTTCCTCCCACCGGTAGAGAGTCCTAACTCAGATGCGAGAATCAAGCCGTCGGTCAATAGCTCTTCAAGCAGGCGGGACAAGCTGGTGCTCGTGAAGGTCATCTTGTCCATTAATGCTGCCTTGGATACCGAACCATTGCGAATAATAAAATCAAAAACCTGCTTCTTTATTGTAGGATGCTTCATATTCATTCTATTATCTCCATTTTGTCCAAGTAATTATATCGGATATAGATCATTCTCTATTATATGCTTTTGACGGTGGCATGACTAGTTAAGGAGCGAATTTTCAAGAAAGAAACGGTTACGAAGCAGGCATTACGGTGAACAACGGTTCTTCATAAGATAACTTCCTAAATTTCGACAATTAATTCCGTTGTCATATGGACAAAGAAGTTCTATAATGACGGTATGAGCCACATTATCGATAATCCGTAGCAAGGAGGGAAATGACGTTTTTTTTATTTTATAATGATAACGCTTTCTTTTTTTAATAGACATTATCGATAATCGATAATATCAAATGAGGACGTGAGCGCAATGTTCAGCGATATTCCGATCACATCAGTAAGCTCCATCAGCGAGCAGGTGTTTACCGCGCTCAAGAAAGACATTCTTGCTGGAGATCTTCAGCCAGGCGCAAGATTGCTCGTACTCGAAATTGCAAAAAAGTTCAATATTAGTCAAGCACCCGTTCGAGAAGCGCTTGAGCGATTGAAATCTGCCGGCTACATAACGAGTATACCGAACAAAGGATCCATCGTATCTACGATAACCTCCAAGGAAATTAAGGATATTTTTGAGCTGCGAGAAATAATGGAAGGCTTCGCGGTGAGAAAGTCTATGCAATTTCTAGAGGAGGACGACTTTTGTTATTTGGAACGCCTTATTCGTCACATGCATCTGGCACACGAGCAGAAGGATATTCTAAACATTTTGGAATTGGATATGGAGTTTCACGGTTTTTTTTATAAGCGCTGCGATAATCATATGCTCCTAGAGCTCTGGACACGAATGAGAATGAAGGTTATGCGGTTCATGGCGATCTCCAACCGTCATTACTCAACGGAAGGCCTTGCTGATTGGCATCTGAGGCTTGTCGAGGTGCTTCGAACAGGCAATGCGGAGCTGGCGGAGAAAACGTTTATCGAGCACATGCATTCTTACAAAAGCATTCATCTGAATTAGTGTCATGCATCTCGCAAGTTAACCTTACAAAAGGGGAAGTGGAGTATGCGCAGCGAGGGATTGCTATTCAAAGAAGATGTGATTTTGACTTGGATGAGGGATCGTTTTTTCCGGAATTTAGTGGCTTCAGCAAGCCCGGTTAAAATGGATTTGAAGGACAGCTTGTCTCAGCTTCAGTTAAATCCTTATTATACGTTTCCCGCAATGGCACTGTTAGAACCCACAGCCCATTTCACCGACGAGCATGAGAAGGTATTGTACTTGGAGCGGATGCGCGATCACTTGCAAAAAAACATTTCTAACGGCAGCGTTGTGTTCGTGGATGAAGAAGGACGAGTAGGGCTGCTGTTTTCCTGGGTTTCAAAGGACCAAATTCAGTTGATTCAAAGCATGCTGAAGGAGCAATTGCACCTTCAGGTCAACATTGGAGTCGGAAAGCCCTGCAGTCATTTATGCGATGTAGTCCATTCCTACCGGCAAGCGGCAAGAGCTTTGCAATTCAAATTTTACCGCGGTACAGGTGCGATTATTTATTATGGCGAGCTTGGGCGGTTGGAATCGCTCAAGCAGTATCCGTCTGAGCATGAGAAGGAATTGTATGATGCATTCAAAGCTTCGGAGACAATAGAGGAAATTCAGAGCTGCGTAGAGCAGTTTTATGGTCGAATCCTGCAGAAGGGTCCGCTGGACGCCCAAAGCGTCTATGATCTGACGGTCAGGCTTCTCGTTGGCATTGAGAAGCGTGTGCTCACCGAAACGGAAAATGTGATTGCGTATGAGCGCTTCGACGTTATGTCGATCGTTAAGCTTGAAACATTGGAGGACACGAAGAATTATGTGATTCATTTCTTGGTTGGTTTAAGGGAAGTGCTTTCACACAGCCAGAAAGAGAGTCATCGCAGCATCATAAAAAAAACCATTCATCATATGGAACAGGAGTGTCAGTATGCTTCTCTGCAAAGTGTTGCACAGAAGGTGTATATGACCCCCACGTACTTGAGCCTTCTGTTCAAGTTAAACACGGGGAAAACCTTTATCGAGCATCTGACTGATATACGGATCGATAAGGCGAAGGATATGCTAAGAAGCACGCATTTCAAAAATTATGAGGTCGCCGAGAAGGTCGGTTACCAGGATCCGCGATATTTCAGTCAAATCTTCAAGAAAAAGGTGGGACTCTCGCCAAGCGAATACAGGGAATCCATCGGAAGATAACGGGAAGAAAATGAGAAAGCAAGTGAGAAAGTAAGTAAGTAAGTAAGTAAGTAAGTAAGTAAGTAAGTAAGAAGGACTCTATCGGCTAGCGGTTCACAGCTGCCATTTAGAGTCCTTTTTTATTGCTAATTATGTTTTTGTTTTATAGTTTTGCTTTTATTGTTTCAAGTTATAGACGCACATCGCTTTGCGGTCCATTTCGCTCATTCTTTTTCGCATCAGCAAGCTCAGCCTCCCACGTGAGATGACGGTAGTCGCTTGCGGCTTCATCGTTCTCGAACCAGTTCAAGAAATCGGTCCACAACGCCGTATCCCAGGCCGCATCGATTTGTGCCGTCGAGTATACGCTATCGCGGAGGCGAACGAAGCCGAAGACGTCTCGAACCTGCGATTTTTCCGCCTGCACAACCGTTAATTCGGCCAAATGGGGAGGAATGAATATTACGCCTGCAGGCGTGCCGAGTACTACGTCGCCCGGCATGCAAATCGCTTTTCCGATCCGTGTCGGTACGTTCATGCCAACCATAGTCACGTCTGCGATGGCTGTCGGATCACTTCCCCGGTAAAATACGTTAATGTTATCAATCTCAACGACCTGCTGATTGTCGCGTATGCCGCCCCAGATGACCGCTCCGCCGCGCTTGGTGCGGGTAGAGATTGCCGTCGACAAATTCCCGCCAACATAGGTGCCCAAATGAACCTTATCAAACATATCGACAACGGCAACGTCATCCTCCACGAGCTCATCAATTACCCATTGATTAAAAAATCCTTTTCTGCCTTCCTGCTCATGGCCATGTTTGAGCAATGTTTCATGAAGATCCGGACGTTTGGGGACCATGACGGCGGTAACGGCGCGTCCGACCATTACTTTTTGCGGGTGTATGATTTTGAAATCGCCTTCAAATTGGAACGCATAACCTCTATTCCATAAGGGTCCCCAAGCTTCCTCGAGCGTAATTTTGCGCATACGGCGAAGAACGTCCTCGGATACTTTGGGACGACCGTTGGGGAAGCGTTCACCATCCCACTGGGGAGTAAGCTGAATAATGTCTTCTGGATTATCAAATTTCATCGAGAGCACCTCTTTCGCAAAGTAGAGTGGAAGTCCAATATGACTTGCATCATACGTCTATTGTTAAGGACAATCGATTTTTTGTCGATGCGACTTTCTTTAGGCATTTTTTTGATGGAGTATGAATTTTTCACCCTATATAAAATCAAACGAATTCATAATATATTCCCCTTCAACCATGTAACCGCTTTCGTTTAAAGTAAGGGAACGTTATCCATGAAAGGGGAGGAGATGATTCGGGTGAAAACAGAAACCGCGATTCCTTCATTGCAAGCAACGAAACCAACGAAACCTAAGCAAAAGCAGAAAGGGACACACCATGTTGCCGGCTATTTATTTATTTCGCCATGGCTGATCGGTTTCTTGCTGCTTACGCTTTGGCCAATCGCACAATCGTTTTATTTGTCCTTTACCGAGTACTCTTTGCTAGAGGATCCCGTATGGACGGGAGCAGACAACTATACCAAAATTTTCGCAAGCGACACGACATTTACGAAATCGCTCAGTGTTACGTTCATGTTCGTACTGTTTTCCGTGCCGCTGAAGCTATTTTTCTCGTTGATGGTCGCCTTGGCATTGAACAAAAGCATTAGAGGGATGAACCTTTATCGCACGGCTATTTACTTCCCGTCTTTGATTGGCGGGAGCATTGCCGTTGCCGCGTTATGGCGCAATATGTTCGGGATTGACGGCTATATCAACCAAGTGCTCGCTTGGTTTGGGGTAGAAGGCGTCGGCTGGATATCGAATCCCGATACGTCGCTAGGTACGTTGATTCTGCTCAACACTTGGCAATTCGGGTCAACGATGGTTATCTTTCTAGCCGGCCTCAAGCAGGTGCCGCAGGAGCTGTACGAATCCGCATCCGTTGACGGGGCGGGCAAGGTACGGAAGTTTATTAGCATCACGCTGCCAATGCTATCGCCTGTCATGTTTTTCAATCTTGTGCTGGGAGTTATCGGATCCTTCCAAACCTTTACATCTGCTTTTATTATCACGAAGGGCGGACCGATCAACTCCACATACATGTATGCCATGTTCCTCTACGAAAAAGCATTTAAGCATTACCAAATGGGTTATGCCTCGGCTCTTGCCTGGATCTTGCTTACAATTGTCGCCGTACTCACAATCATTAATTTCATGGCATCGAAATACTGGGTGTTCTATGAGTCGGATGGAGGGAAGACCAAATGAATTCGGTGCGCGCAAGACTGTCGAGCCATTTGTATTTAACCGTGTTCTCCTTCCTCATGCTGTATCCCATCATTTGGTGGGTAGGGGCATCGCTCAAAAAAACAGAGGAGCTTAGTCTGCCGACGCTGTGGCCATCGAAGCCGATGTGGAGCAATTACTGGAATGGCTGGCATTTCTCATCGGAGTATACCTTCGCTCATTTCTTCGGCAACACTCTGCTGATGGAGCTTGGAAATGTACTCGGCGGGGTAGCTACGGCTGCAATCGTCGCTTACGGGTTCGGGAGATTGAACTTCAAATTTCGCGGTGTCTGGTTCTCCATCCTGCTGCTGACGATGATGCTTCCCAATCAGGTTACCGTCGTTCCCCAATATATTTTGTTTAATAAGCTAGGTTTTGTAGACAGCTATGTTCCGCTTGTACTTCCGCATTTCTTCGGAGGAGGGGCTTTCTTCATTTTCCTTCTGGTGCAATTCATAAGGGGCATTCCGCGAGATCTGGACGAAGCGGCAACGATTGATGGAGCGAGCGTTTATGGCATCTTTTTACGTGTCATCCTTCCGCTGCTGAAGCCAGCACTTGTGACAGTTGCGATTTTTACATTCATTTGGAGCTGGGATGATTTTTTCGCTCAAGTGCTTTATTTAAGCTCCGTCGACAAATTCACGGTAGGACTCGCGCTGCGGATGTTCATTGACCAGTTCGATATTCAATGGGGGCAGCTGCTTGCTATGTCATTGCTGTCTATCCTGCCGTCAGTAGTTATTTTCTTCTTGGCGCAGAAGCACTTTGTCGAAGGCATCGCGACGACTGGCTTAAAGGGATGATGGTTTCACAGTTCAACCATATAAAGGGGATGAATGCGAATGAGCAAAGGTTGGTCAAAGAGTTTTGGAATGTTGATGTTGGTTTTGCTGTTAGTGTTGACAGCTTGCAGCAGCGGAGGAAGCAATACCAATAAGCCTGCAAATGAAGGTGAAGAAAGCACGGATAAGCCGAGTAACGAGGGCGATAAAGGGGCAGGCGCTGCAACGACGCTCAGCATCATGTGGTGGGGGCCTGACGCCCGTCACGAGGCTACAAAAAAAGCGCTGGATATTTATACGAAGCAAAATTCAAGCGTAACGTTCAAGCCGGAATTCATGGCATGGGACGCCTTCTGGCAGAAGCTCCCAACGCTCGCGGCATCCAAATCGATCACGGATGTGCTGCAAATGGATGCGGCTTATCTCCAAGAATACGTGTCACGCGGTCAATTGGAGGATCTCTCTGATATCGATTTAAGCGGCATAGTTGATCCTACGGTCATTACCAACCTGCAAATTGACGGGAAGCTCTATGGTATACCGCTTAGCCAGAACGCGCAAGGCCTTGCATTCAACAAAACGGAGCTGGAGCAATATGGCATCCCGCTTCCGCATAAGGATTGGACCTATGACGAGTTTTTCCAATGGGCCAGAGACGCAAGAGCAAAGCTTCCGGAAGGCAAATACCCGATCGGCGATACAACAACCTGGGATAGCTTCAACTATTATCAAACATCAATGGGGAAACCCGCGGTCATGTCGGATGGCGGCAAGACGTTTACGCTCGACAAAGAGCTATTCATGACGTTCTACCAAACCTACGAGGAATTCCGCAAAGCCAAAATCGTTCCGCCAGCCGAGAAAGCAGCCGCTTTCCTCGAAAACGATCCCCAAGCAGATCCAATGGCTTCCGGTGTCGTCATGACGCGCGGCGCAACAACGGGCTCGGTCAGTGCCTTGGAGCAGCTAATGCCAGGCAAAGTCGGCGTCGTTAACCTGCCGGTTGGACCTTCAGGCGGCGGCTGGGCACAATCGACGATTTTTCTAAGCGTTAGCGCCAATTCCAAGAACAAGGACGAAGCGAAAAAGTTCCTTCGATGGTTTATTACGGACAAAGAAGCCGGTCAAGCACTTGGCTTAACGCGAGGCATTCCTATTAATCCAGACATTTATAAGGAGCTTGAGCCGACCCTCGAGAACAAAGATAAGCTGGGCAAAGAACTTTATGATCTGTCGCTTGATAAGGCGCTGCCATTCTATCCGCCAGCAGCTGGCTTCTCGGAATGGGTCGACACATACAAGAAAGAGATGGAGGCTGTTACTTTCGGTCAACAATCCATTGAAGATGCATTTAAGAAGATCGAAAAAATGGGCCAGGAGCTTGCCTCGAAGGCTGGCAGCAATTAATACAAATTGAAAGAGGTGCTCATAGCATGCAGCTTGCAGAATTTTTCTCATCCCAGCCCAATCGATTATGGACGCTTGCCAAGCAGCTTGGCGTCAACCATGCAGTGGGAGGATTACCATGGGAGGAGAAGCATGAAAAACCTTGGGATCTTATGCCGCTTATTCGCATGAAGCAGCGTTACGCCGACGCAGGCCTTACTCTTTCGGTCATTGAATCCATGCCGCCAAGCAATGAGATCAAGCTCGGTACGGCGGGGCGCGATCAGGAAATCGAAGTGTTCGAGCAATTCATTACAAATATGGGAGCTGCGGGTATCCCCGTACTTTGCTATAACTTTATGGCGCAGTTCAACTGGTTCCGTACCTCGACGACGACTCGTACGCGCGGCGGAGCGCTCGTCTCTAGCTATGACCACAGTCTGATGAAGGATGCTCCATTGACGGATGCGGGGCTGGTAAGCGAGGAGCTGCTGTGGGAGAACCTCCAATATTTTATGGAGAGAATCGTTCCAGCAGCGGAGAAAGCAGGAGTAAGACTGGCGCTTCATCCGGATGATCCGCCGATTACACCGATTCGCGGCATATCTCGTATTCTTACGAGCGCAGCGGCGCTGCAGCGAGCCATTGACCTTGTCCCAAGCGAGTATAATGGCATTACCTTATGCCAAGGCACGCTTGCTACAGCAGGGGAGGACATTCCAAGTGTCATTCGTTCATTCTCCAAACAGAACAAAATGTTCTTCGTTCACTTCCGGGATGTGCTAGGCACTCCCGAAAAGTTCGAGGAGACCTTTCATGATGACGGTAAAACCGATATGCTGCAAGCTATGCGTACTTATTACGACGTCGGTTTCAATGGTCCTGCTAGACCGGATCATGTCCCTACGATGGAAGGCGAGGATAACGCAAACCCGGGCTACGAGCTGCTTGGCCGGCTGTATGGCATCGGATATATTCGAGGCTTAATGGAGGCTGCTTCGTCTGATAAGGCCATGAAAGTAGTCGCAGGAAGCCATTCGCTCTAACGCTTTGCTGAATAATGGATTTCGACTGAGCATCTTCTGCTTCGCTGCAAGCGAGGCGGAAGATGCTCTTTTCGATTTTATAGATCATGAACAAAATAAATAGAATTGTCATTCCAGATTAAATCATTTGTCAGGATATCAGAGCTTATCGGCATATGATGGCTATAGAATGTTACCTTCAAATAGACATAAGAAAAGAGGAGCGCCGGGAAGCGCTCCTCTTTCCGTTATGCATGCCCTTGGGCTAACTCCATAGACGGTCATTGGAATGATAGTGATTCCATTGATCTGTGGACTCCCATAGGCCAGGAATTTTTGGATGCAGATGCTGCGCGAGAATCTCGTCGTTCAGATCGTCAATGCCGAGACCCGGAGCGTCACTCATATGAATAAAGCCATTCTGGACGAGCTTCTTAGGGAGCTTGCTGCTGATGATGATATCATCCCACCAAGGCACCTCGCAGGAGTGGTATTCGAGAGCAAGGAAGTTTTCTGTAGCTGCAGCAACATGTGCGGCGGCTAGGCAGGCAATAGGGCTCTCCGCCATATGAATGGCCATCGCCACGCCATACTCCTGCGCCATATCTCCGATTTTCTTTGTTTCCAGTATACCGCCAGTCGTGAGCACATCCGGATGAATGACCGATACGCCGCCGGCTTGAAGAAGCGGGCGGAAGTTTTCCTTCAAATAGATATCCTCGCCCGTACAAATCGGAGTGGCCACGGCGCGTGAAAGCTTGGCATATTGATCGGTATACTGCCAAGGGAGCATATCCTCCATCCACGCAAGGTTGAATTTGTCGACACGTCGGCCAAGCTTGATGCAATCCTCAAGTCCAATGTGACCGAAATGGTCGACTGCCAGCGGGACCTCATAACCGATTACGGCACGAACGTCCGCGACATACTGCTCCAGCATATCCAATCCTTTCTCCGTAACGTGAATCGCCGTGAACGGATGGGGAATGTTGTGAATATCGTAGTGCTGATTGCGGATATCGCGGATTTCTTCGTCGGTCAGCGTATCGTGATTATTGCTGTACCTGTTTTTTGAAGCGTTCCGCATTTCATCGATAAAACCGACGGGTGCGCTTAAAGTGCCCGGTTCATTTATAATTTGACCGATGCCCAAATCCATTTTGAGAAAGGAGAAGCCTTGTTCCATTCGTTTTTTAAGAGCTAACCCCATTGCGGTTCCCGTGTCCTTGCCAACAACCTCCGTATCGCAGTACATACGGATTTTTTCACGGAATTTACCGCCCAGCATTTGATATACCGGAATACCGTATGCTTTGCCTGCCAAATCCCAAAGCGCGATCTCGAGGCCGCTGACACCGCCGCCTTGACGGGCATGGCCGCCAAACTGCTTGATACGCCTAAAGATTTTATCAATATTGCAAGGATTTTCGCCTAATAAACGTCCTTTTAAAATTTGCGCATACACTTTATCCGCACCATCGCGTACCTCGCCAAAACCAACCAACCCCTGATTGGTATACACTTTAATCAAGCTGCTGTGGAAAGGGCCGCCAACGATGTCCGTAAACCGAATATCGGTTATGCGAAGCGTGGAAGGACTGGAAAACGTACTGACATGGGCAAGTGTTTCCTCAAAAGACGGATTATTGGACACAAAGGTCACTCCTTGGTTAGTAGAATGGAATTGTTTTAAAATGCTTGGATTAAAGCAGCATGCTGCCACCGTCAAGCCTAATCGCAGAGCCCGTCATGAATTCGCTTTCATGGGATGCGATGAAACAAACGAGCTGAGCAACATCGAGCGGGCGGCCCACGCGTCCGAGCGGGAATTTCTCGCGGATGGGACGAGACTGCCTTTTGTGCTTATCCATTTCCTCAGCTGTCATGAATGGTTTCGATTCACGTGCGCTTTGCTTGCCTACGTCGACTGCGCCAGGTTCGATCGTATTAACCGTAATGCCATATTGGGCCAGCTCAATCGCGCTTTCTCTGCCCAGCATGCGAATGCCGCCTTTCGTCATGGCGTATACCACATCGAAATCGGTAGGCCGTTTGCTATGAACCGAGGACATGAGAATAATCCGGCCGAACTGCTTTGCCTTCATATAAGGAACGACAGCCTGAATGCACTGCCAGTATCCTTTCAAATTAATATTGAACATTCGGTCAAAATCAGCTTCGCTATACTCGAAAAAAGAATGGTTAAGCTGAAGCGCAGCGTTATTGACCAAAAGATCGACACCGCCATAATGTTCAGCTATACGGCTGACCATTCGCTCTATTTCCAGCTTATTGGCCACATTAGCCTGCACGAGAAGGCAGCTTCCGCCTATCTCGTCAATCATTTGCTTGGTATGGAGCGCGCCTGCATCGCTTTGGTTGTAATGCACGGCGACCTGTACGCCGCGCCTTGCGAGCTCGACAGCTACCCCTTTGCCGATACCCGTTCCTGCTCCCGTCACTAATGCGATTTTGCCTGCGATACTCATGCTACACCTCCAAAACGGCGGTTAAGGTTTTTTCATTTTGACATTCATATAATGGAGCAGGAAGCCGCCATCCAGTCTAATATCCGTGCCATTTATATACGTGGAGGCATCTGATGAGAGGAAGTAAATGAGCTCGGCCAGATCTTCCTGCGTCCCAAGGACAGCATTCGGAACCTTGTATTCATAATCGTTATAAAGGGTCGAAATCGTGCTTTCGAACAGCTGCGTATCAGCTTCGATCGGACCAACTTCAACCGTATTTACGCGGATGCCGTAACGGCCAAGAACAAGAGCAGCTTCCTTCGCCAGCATGTTGACAGCACCTTTGGCGATGCTGTAGGTAAATGCTGCACCTGTAGGTTTCTCAGCATGAATGGAAGAGACGTAAATAATCGTTCCTGCTTGCTTCTCCTTCATGAGCTTCCCGGCGGCTTGCGTACAAATAAACGCTGATTTGGCATTAACCGCTATGCTTTGAGAGAACAGTTCCTCATCCCCATACTCGATTGAGCTCGGCAAGACCAATTTGCTGTTGTGGATAAGCGTGGTTACCGTGCCAAGCTGCTGCTCGGCGAATTGCAGCATATCCATTACATCAGCATGCTTGCAAAGATCAATATTAACGACTATCGCTTGCTTACCCGATTCCTCGACGAGCTTCAACTCTTCAGAGAGGGCTGCCCCTCCAGATTCACTGTTCAATAGGAAATGCGCCTCTTCAGAGATGAATCTGCGAATAGCCGCTTTGCCGCTGGCGCTATCCGAATCTGTAATAAAAACAACATAATTTGACAAGAGCATAGATCCCCTCCAACATGCAATCTGGAAAATGAGATGAAATCATAGCTTAATCTTAGTAAGTTTGGCCCCCAGGTGGCGATGCCGTAAAGTTATGATTTTGTTTGTTTTTTTGCAAACCGTATAATGGACGAATGCCTCCATCATGCGGCATGCACGTTTTCAAAGAAACAGATGATATGAAAATATTAAAAATGTGCTTTATATGCTACTATGGATGTACGATCCGCCGTTTCTGCACACAGGGCTGGCATTCATGCTATGTCATCGTCTCAAATTCACAAAACGATAAGGAGCGATAAACGATGAAGGTGTTATTTATTGGAGGAACCGGATTAATAAGCGAAGCCGTTTCCAAGCTGGCGATAGCGCGAGGAATAGAGCTATTTCTGTTCAATAGGGGCAAGCGCGATGAATTCGTGCCGGAAGGCGCTCAAGTCATTACTGGTGATATAAGAGACGCCAATGGGGCCGCCGAAGCGCTCGGAAATATGCAGTTCGACGTTGTCGTGGATTGGATCGCTTTCACGCCTGAGCATGTAAGCGTTGACATTGAGCTGTTCCGCGGGCGCACGAAACAGTACATATTTATTAGCTCCGCTTCCGCCTATCAAAAACCACCGCAGCATTATATTATTACAGAGGAAACAACGCCGCTTGATAATCCGTATTGGCAATATTCGCGCGACAAAATCGCATGCGAGAAGCTCTTAATGGAAGAACAAGCTGCTAGTGGTTTTCCCGTCACCATTGTTAGGCCATCCTATACGTATGGGGATACGATGATTCCAGCGTCTCTTAATAGTTGGCAGCACCCTTGGTCAATCGTTGCTAGAATCCGCGCAGGCAAGCCTATAATCGTACATGGCGATGGTACATCATTATGGACCATGACACATAATACGGATTTTGCAAAAGGTTTTGTCGGTCTTTTAGGCAAAGAAGAAGCCATTGGTCAAGCCTATCATATTACATCGGATGAGGTTTTAACCTGGAACCAAATCTATGAAGCAATAGGCGCAGCTGCCGGTGAAGCGCCAAAGCTCGTCCACATCGCTTCTTCGTTCCTAATCTCCCATGATCCAGACCTGGAAGGCGGATTGCTCGGGGACAAATCAGTTACGAGCGTATTTGACAATAGCAAGATCAAAGCACTGGTTCCTGATTTCGATGCTGCGTTATCCTTTGCAGAAGGAATCAAGCGTACCGTTGCTTGGTTTGAAGACCATCCGAGCCGCTGTACGGAAGACGAAGCATGGAATCTTCAAATGGACATGATCATTGCCGCACATGAATCAGGCTTTAAAAAATAAAGCTCAAACACCTGCGCATATCTGAAAAAAGCTCTTAATCCTTAGGGATTAAGAGCTTTTTTGCGCTTGAAGCTAACCTCCGAGAATGAAGAATAAAGCTTGGATCATTTACTGAAAATTTCCTCATAATTCGCAATTAGCTGAAAATTTGGCCGAAACCTCGTCTTTTGATGGACGGACCGACATATACTCATCACAGACCGTCCACTTTTTCTTGATGCCTGCTTATAATCGCGATCTAACTTATATCGTAACAGGTATACTTCATTAACTTAAGGGAGAGGTATAATCATGCGAAAAAAGTTGAGTCAGCATTTATTTTTTTATTTGCTCATATTGTCGTTAGTCGTCACATTGGGTATGTACGTGCAACCTTTGAATAATGAAGCTAAAGCTCCAGTCAGCAGCACCCTGCCGGCGGAGGAAACGCTGCTTGCCGTATCCGAACCCGTACTTGAGATTCCGACAATTGAACCATCTCCAGCTTTAAGTCCCGCGAGTACGCCACCAACCACACAGAATTATGCGTCGATCATTAAACCAACCCTTTCAACGAACAGCCCCCCTGAACCGGTGCAAATCTCCCAAAACAAACCGAACTCGGCGGATATCATTGAAGATCCGCTGCCTACATATGAAGTTACTGCCTTTTACTTAAACATACGGAAAGAGCCGAATGCCAAATCCGAGATTCTAAGCGTCGTGAAACAAGGAACGCCATTAATGATTACAAAAGAAACAGCGAATGGTTGGTTAGCGCTGAAGGACGGCGGATTCGTCCATGGCGGTTACGCCAAAAAAATGAAAAATGAAGTTTCCATTCTGTCTGTACCAGCTTCAAGCAACAGACAGCCAACAATTGCAATTGTTGACAACGGCGCACAAATTGCGCAGCAGTCTGAAAGCATAGATGAGGGCATTGAAACAGAGAAAGGCGAAAGCGCTGAAGAAAAGCTAAACGCGCCAACTTCGTTCGTCGAATCCGATTCCGGTCTCACGGAGGAGCATATCGCGACCATATTTGAAGGAACGGCGCTATCGGGGCATGATTTGGAACAAGCTATCCTTGAAATAGAAGATGAGTACGGCATCAATGCTTACTTTACGATTGCAGTAATGAAGCTGGAGAGCGGAAACGGAAAAAGCCGATTGGCTAAGAGCAAAAACAACTTGTTTGGTTTAAACGCTATTGATGGAGATAAGTACAACAAAGCGTTCAGCTTCGAAACGAAAGGGGACAGCGTACGCAAATTCGGCCAGCTGCTCTCCAAAAACTACGTGGGCAAAGGTCTTACCACCATCGAGAAGGTAGCCCGGAAATATTGTCCTGCCAACTCCAAGTGGTCGAGTTTAGTCAAAACCATTATGAAAAGCGATTATAGAAAGCTCTAACATGGCAATTTTGCAGCCAATATGGTATTTTCAACTTCTAGGTGATTGAAGATCATTGACCAAAGGAGGCTGCCGGCTATGAGCGATATGGTTCAAAAAATGCCTTTCGGCTACGAACCACCAGTAGATGAGCGGAAAGGCACAATCGTATATTATGATTCCTTCGAGCATACGACAGATCGAGAGCTGGACCTCGCAGCTTCGATTGCCAAGGAGCGTTCTTTTCGCAAGCTGGTGCTTTATCCCTTGCACGAGCAGAGCATAAAACGGATGACCAAAGAGGAGGTTAAGCCTTTCTATAAAAGGGAAGACCGGCTTCACTTATGGAAACAGGAACGCGGTGCTGCTGATGTTGTTGTTGAAAGACTGGAGATTAAACGGAAAAAATATACGCCGATCGATTCGGCTCTGAGACATTTGGCAGAGACTTATCCTAAACCGTTGTTTTTGCTCGTGACGGGCGAATTGGCTAATTTATTCGCTTCTTATTCATCGTTCGATGAATGGATCGTCAAAATTAGATTGCTGCTATCAGAAGAGCCACCTAGCTTGCATCCGAAATTGATCGCCAACAAGCATAGATGGGAATCCATTGTGAATAAATAAGAAAGAGCTGTCCGCAGACATCGTCGCGGACAGCTCTTTTTCTGTACACCAAGATTCTACCCTGTAGATGGACTGTTCGGCACATGGCCTTTCTGATTGCGGTTTTCTTCAGTCGATGCGGCTGTGTTATTCTCTGCTTCGCTTGAGCTTGCTAAGAAAGCTTCGTTTTTTGCGGGTATTGATTGATTTTTGTGCTTCGCCATTTGACAACCTCCACTTGTTCATATGCTGATCTGAGAAAGCAAACATAGGTTATCCATGTTCCTTGGAATTCATTTGTCCTTGCCGTGCATTGGATAGAAAACGAAGGACTGGAAAATAATAAACGGACCTTGTATTCCGCTTCCATGAAAGGGAACCACTGAGATGAATGCAGTCGCCTTTAATCATGATCAGGCAATATCCGCGCATATCGAGCAGTCACGCATACAAATGGAGGCATTGCTGAAGGACTGCAGCGATGCTGCCTATTTGGAATGCAAGCTTGGCGGTCAAGTAAAGGGCATATTTTGTTATTTCAACGGTTTAACGAATGAAGAACGCTTGAATGAAATCAGATTCGAAATGTCAGAATGGGATATCGGAAGTGCGGAGGAATGGTTGGAGTCTGTGGAGCAGGAAGTCACGTCTTTCAGCTGCACAAGAATGGAATCGTTTACCGATATGATGGATCAAATGACGCTTGGCAATGCGGTCTTACTGGTCGAAGGTTTTGATTTCGGCTTTGTATTCTCGCTGTCGGATTGGCGGAAACGGGCGATCGAGGATCCTGTTGCGGAATCCGTCATCCGAGGACCGCGTGAAGGCTTTACGGAGTCCCTTGATGATAATATGGCGATGCTAAGGAGGAGAATTCGCAAATCATCCTTGAAAATGAAAGGGATGGAAATTGGCGAATACACCAAAACGCGGATTGTCATCGGATTTATTGAAGATCTTGCCGCCCCTGAGCTGATAAAAGAAATCGAGGAGAGGCTGTCAGCCATAAAGGTGGATGGCATTCTGGAGAGCGGCAATATTGAAGAATATATTGAGGATGAGCCTTATTCTCCTTTTCCCCAGCTGATCTCAACTGAGCGTCCGGATACGGTAGCAGCAGGATTGCTCGAAGGGCGAGCTGTTATTTTCACGGATAATACGCCGTTTGCATTGGTGGCGCCGATCAGCTTATTTTCACTGCTTCAATCACCAGAGGATTATTACCAACGTTTCCTGATCTCTACCTTTATCCGTTGGCTGCGTTATTTGTTTTTCTTGGTCGCTTTGCTTGTTCCGTCTGCTTATGTGGCACTGCTTACCTTCCACCAAGAAATGATCCCATCCGCACTATTGCTCAGCATTGCCAAATCACGAGAATCGATTCCTTTCCCCGCGCTCGTGGAGGCGTTTATTATGGAGACGATGTTTGAAGCGCTGCGGGAAGCGGGAGTAAGACTTCCGAAGCAGGTTGGCGCTGCCGTCAGTATCGTTGGTGCACTTGTCATTGGACAGGCGGCAACCTCGGCAGGACTGGTTTCCTCGCCAATGGTTATGGTTGTGGCCATTACGGGCATTGCTTCATTTTTACTGCCTCACTATTCGATTGGAATATCCATTCGATTATTAAGGTTTCCGATCATGCTTATGGCAGGCGTCTTGGGACTGCTTGGCTTATTGCTCGGCGTGATCGGAATTGTTATCCATCTGAGCGGCCTGCGCTCCTTCGGTGTCCCGTACCTATCGCCGATTGCGCCAATGATGGTCGGTGAATGGAAAGACGTCGTCATGCGGCCGCCTGGCTGGGTTTCGAGGCAAAGGCCCAGATTTACAAGAAGCGGGGGAGGCTTTCGAAAAGGAGCAAAACGCAAAAACGTGGGCACCGCAAGCAATAAGGAGTGAGCAGCGATGAAGCGTTTCCGTACTCGTTTGTTTCTATGTAGTCTTAGCGTATTAAGCTTGGTGCAGCTAACCGGCTGCTGGGATCGAATGGAAGTCAACGATATTGCGATTATTGTCGGTGCTGGCATCGATCAAGCAAGCTCTAATCAGGTGAAGCTCTCCGCTGAGATCTATATTCCCGAGGAGAATAATTCGGAGTCCCAGGTCGGAGGAGTCGCAAGCAATAGCGGCAATGGCAAAACATTCGTTTCAAGCGCTACTGGCGCATCGATGGCTGAAGCCATGTACAAGCTGCAAGAGAGATCGTCAAGGAAGCTATATTGGGGTCATAATGACATTTTTGTATTTGGCCAAAAACGAGCAGAGAAAGGTATACAGGATGACCTGGATTTCATTCTGCGCTATGTTCGGATGCGGGAGAGAGCCAACGTCTATGTCGCGGAAGGCAAGGCTGTTGACATTCTCGGCATTATCCCCATGCTGGAGCCGAATTCGATGGAAGCATTAAGCGAACTTTCCAAAACGGAAATCAGCATGACTGTCGATATAAAAAAAGTGACCCAACAGATCATAGAGACGCCTGACGAATCGTTTTCCATACCCTATATCAATCGCGGCACAATGATCACAGACAAGAACCATGTTCGTAATCCAAACGTTTCTTATTTTCAGGGAGTCAGCATTTTTAAAAAGACGAAGATGATCGGGAGTTTGAATACGAACGTTAGTTGGGGATATTTCTGGATAACGAATAACATTAAAGGCAATACGATTATTGCGCTCGACATGCCTCAACAAGAAACGATTGCCATCCTCCTCACGGGAAGTAAAACGACGTTAACTCCGCGCATTACTGCAGATGGGAAATGGATCATGAGGGTCAAGGTACGCAGCGAAGGCAATCTCCTGCAAAATACGTCCGACATCGATTTCATGAATCCGAAGCAGCATGCTGAAATCGTCAAGCTCGCTAATGAAGAGGTGAAATTCAGCATTTCGAATACGATGCGAATTTTGCAAAAGAAATACAAGGTAGATGTGCTTCAATTCGGCGATGAATTCCGCAAAAAATATCCGAAGCAATGGAGTAAAGTGAAATCCGATTGGAGTACGGCCTTCCAGCAGGTGCAGCTTGAATTAGATGTCATGGTTAATGTTCCTCGACCTGGCGTTCTGAATAAAACGATCCTTCAAATGAAAGGGGCTAGCAAATAAATGCCTTGGACAACGATTGCCGCCGTATGGGGAACGATCGGTATATATGGCTTTGTGAACCAGTCATGGAGGAAGCACACAAAGCATGATAAAATGCTTATTTTCAGCATACTAGGCGCATCACTGCTGTTATCTATATGTCTAGGCATAAACCCGAAGCTTCCTGGATTAACGGAATGGATAAATGCACTATTCAGTCCTTTCAAAAACTGGTTAACTCCATAAGCTAGAAGCGCGAAAAACGATACGAATCGAAGGTTCAGAAAAGGAGAAGGATGTTATGGTACAGGGCCGGATATCCGCCTTTCAATTATCAATTCTGATGTTTCAGCTCATCCTAAGCTCCTCTGTCTTACTGATGCCATCGATCTCGACTGCCCTATCAGGCAAGGATATGTGGATGACGCCGATATTGAGCTCTTCTCTTGGTTTCCTGACAATCTGGATGGTGCTCAAAATCCATGAAATCTCTCCCAATGGATCGTTTGTGCAGCTCCTGGAGACAACATTTGGGAGATTAGTCGGCAAATGCATCAGCTTTGCTTTTATTCTTTTTCAAATTCATATTGTGGCTATTACGATTAGAGATTATGGCGAATTTATCGTGACGAATTTCTTCTTGAAAACACCTGTCCAAGTCATCATTGGCGCCATGCTGCTTATGTGTGCTTGGGTTGTGAAGAGCGGTATCGAGGTGATGGCGCGAACCGGGCAAATTTTCATCCCGATTATAACCTTATGTACCTTGGTTATTTGTATGCTGCTTATTCCGGAGCTTGATCCTTCGGAAATTCTTCCAGTATTCGAACGAGGTGCTGTCCCCCTTGTAAAGGGAACGGTCGTCGTTGCTGGGTGGTTCTGCCAGCTTTCGCTCATTCTCTTCATCCTGCCAATGGTAAAAGACGTGAAGGCCCTACGGAAATGGGGTTACCTTGCTGTGACGGGTATCATGCTTATGATGCTGATTGCTAATCTTACCGCTTTTTTGCTGATGGGGGAAAGCACTGCATTTTTTAACTACCCGTTGTTTACCGCTTCACGCTATATTGCTTATGCGGAATTTTTCGAGCATGTAGAAGCAGTCGTGATGATGGTATGGGTGCTCGGAGAGTTTTTTAAGATTAGCTTTTATTATTACGCGATTTTCAAAGGCCTTGCGGAAACCTGTGGGGTAACCAAACCCGAAGTCTTGGTCATGCCAGTCTGTGTGCTCTTATTTACTACTACCTTCTGGCTAGCGAAGGACTTTCAAATGATCGGGGATTTCATCGCGGTTGCCGGAACGCTATATATTCTCGCCGGTAATGTCATTTTCCCGTTATTCGTTTATATCGCTGCACGAATGAAGCAGTGGTTGAAATGGAATCAAACACAAAACTAAGCTTGGCCTCCTTAATGCAGAAGCCAAGCTTAGTTTTGATTTCTATATCGTTATTTAACTCCGACAACATGCTCCTCGCAAGCCGTCGAGCAATAGCCATGCTTCGTTTCTTGGCAATCCGTGCATACAATATGCTGCAAATGGCAGGAATCATCTGCGCAGTTGATATACGTATCGGCAGGCTCGCCGCAATGATGGCATTTGCCTACGACAACCGCTTCATCCGTCTGATTGATGACAACGGAGGTACGCTCATCGAATACATAACACTTGCCGTCGAACAGCTTGCCTTGAACTTCCTCATCTTTGCCGTAGGTGACGATCCCGCCCTCTAGCTGATAGACATCATTAAAGCCCTCTCTCATCATAACGCCAGTCAGCTTCTCGCATCGGATGCCGCCCGTGCAATACGTAAGAATAGGCTTGTCTTTGAACTCAGCCATGTTCTCGCGTAACCATTCGGGAAATTCCTTAAAGGTCTCCAAATCGGGACGGATCGCGTTGCGGAAATGTCCCAGGTCATATTCGTAGTCGCTGCGTCCATCCAGGACAATAACATCTTCCCGCTGCAGGTACTCATGGAATTCCTTCGGAGAGAGACGCGTGCCGCTTAATGTATTCGGATCAAGCGGTTTGTCGTAACGAAGGGTTACGAGCTCCTTTTTGTACCTTACGAAAATCTTCTTGAACGCATGCTGATCCACGTCGTCGATTTTGAACACCATATCCGCAAACAAAGGGTTGGCGCGCATATGTTCGATATAGTGCTCCGTTTGCTCAACGGTGCCCGAAAGGGTGCCATTTATGCCTTCGTCAGCAATAAGAATGCGGCCCTTCACGTTTAATTCCTTGCAATATGC
The DNA here is from genome assembly GCF_052115165.1 of Paenibacillus sp. 2TAB23. Lineage (NCBI taxonomy): Bacteria > Bacillati > Bacillota > Bacilli > Caryophanales > Paenibacillaceae > Paenibacillus > Paenibacillus sp. 2TAB23. The sequence goes on along the minus strand of NZ_JBFRGD010000004.1, from coordinate 103,587 downwards.
GAGATGCTCCGCGGCAAATTGCTCAGCATCGGGTACAGCTACGAATTTATAATACAATAAAACGCGATATGGTTTAGCTTCGTTCATCATAGTCGTTCCTTTCCGGTAAACAAATAAAAGCATACTATATTATAGTTGACTGGTCTCATAATTTCAATAGAAAAACATATGAAAGCAGAAGCCCAAAACGGTTTTTCTTACGGAGTATCGGGCTAAGCTAAGCCGCCTAAGCCATATGGGCGCGCATACTAATCCATAAACCTGCAAAACATGTAAATGAGCCTCTCTGGCAGAAGGAGGGGCTCTTTCACATTAAAACAACAGCTCTACGAATCGTTTGGCGGCAATCGATAGCGAGGTCTCACGTTTAAAGGCTAGACCGATGGATCGGATTGGCACATTTTCGCTTGGTTTTAGCGCAAAGAGCTTCTCTTCATTTAATTGTTCCTGGATGAAGGTTTTAGTGACAAACGCCGCGCCGTAACCTCGAATGGCAAGCTCGACAAGCATGTCCATGCTGCTTAGCTCCATGTCAGCCTCGACCTTCATTCCTTGCGACAAAAACCACTGATCCACGAACATTCGCGTGCTGCTTCCTTCGGAGAGCAGCAGAAGCGGGGTTTCTGCCAGCTGTTCCACAGTGATCGTTTGGCTTGACAGATGCTGATAGGCGGTACCTACGACAAAACACTCTTGAATGTCTGTCACATGCTGCACGCTCAGCTCAGGATCTGAGAATGGCAAATGAACGAAGCCGATGTCGATGATCCCCGCTTTTAACCTTTGCCGAATATCAGACGTTTTCCCTTGAAGCAAGCGGATGCGAACAGCTGGATATTCTGCTTGGAAGGAATCAAGCAGAGGGAGCAGCAGATGCTTGATGACGGGACCGCTAGCTCCTATTTTTAATTCGCCAGCACTCATTTGCTTGAGCGCCTGTAATTTCGCCTCCCCTTGCTGCAGAATGGTAAATGACTTCTCAGCATATTCAAGTACGGCTGCACCCTCTGGGGTAAGCTTCACTCCTTTGGAGAGCCGATCAAAAAGCTTCACCTCAAGCTGCGCTTCTAATTGCTTGATGGCATAACTGACAGAAGGCTGCGTGATATGGAGATCTTGGGCCGCCTTCGTTAGATTGCCGAGTTTCGCGGTATGCATAAAGATGCGATACCATTCCGTGTTAGCTTGCATGATATAATCCCTCTCTATGACAGGAGTTTGAATTTTTGATTTCATTTATTTCATTAACGAAATTATAATGGACAGATAAAGAATGCGTCAACGCATTCAAACGGGAGGAATAGTCATGGCAGGGAATACGTATGGCGAAAGCTTTAAAATTACAACTTTTGGAGAATCACACGGAGAAGCCGTTGGGGTTATCGTCGATGGCGTCACACCAGGGGTAGAGCTGGATGAACGATACATACAGACCCAGATGGACAGACGCAAGCCAGGCCAATCAACCGTCACGTCTCCACGCAAGGAATATGATGTCATTAGCATACTTTCAGGGATGTTCGAAGGGAAGACGACAGGAACACCGCTGTTTATTATGCTGCACAATAAAGATATGAGGCCGGATGCGTACAGTGATATTCAATATTCATTCCGGCCAGGTCATGCGGACTTTACGTATTTGCAGAAATACGGCATCCGGGATCATCGCGGAAGCGGGCGCGCATCCGGACGTGAAACCGCTGGACGAGTTGCTGGTGGCGCTGTAGCCCGCAAGCTGCTTGAAGCAAAAGGAATAAGTGTCGTTGCTTACACGACCGAAATCGGCGGCATTAAATGTGAAACGTTTGTGGAGGAATCGATTGAACTAAATGCGGTGAGAGCATGTGATCCTGAGGCTGCAATTAGGATGATCGAGAAAATCGAGCACTTGGCGGCGATTGGCGACAGCTGCGGCGGGATCGTGGAGTGCCGTATAAGAGGCGTACAGCCGGGTATAGGCGAACCAGTCTTTGATAAGCTCGATGCCGAGCTTGCCAAAGCGATGCTCTCAATCGGAGCGGTTAAAGGCATTGAATTCGGAGCTGGCTTTGCTGCAGCGGGCATGCTTGGCAGCGAGCATAACGATGAGATGAATAAGGAAGGATTCCTTAGCAATTTTGCAGGCGGCATTATAGGCGGCATTAGTACGGGGGAGGAGATAATATTCCGAATCGCGGTTAAGCCTACATCTTCGATTTCATTGCCACAGCATACCATTGACATACACGGCAACGAAAAAATGATTGAAACGATTGGCAGGCATGATCCGTGCATTTGCCCACGCATTATTCCCGTCGTAGAAGCGATGGCTTGTATCGTTGTCGAGGATTTATTGAAGCGTCAAACCGCTATGCATGCATAAACACTAGCATCTAGGAATGAAAGGATTGACCGATAGCATAAATAATCCGAGCTAGGTGCTCGGAAACTCTTGTTATGTTATGCTTATTTATAACAAAGCACGAGAGGAGACTATCCATGAAACCAAATGTTTTTATTGACAGAAGTGTGCCTAGCGAGGTCGAGGCTTATATGGCACAATACTGCACAGTCGACAAATGGGAAGAGTCTTCCCCTATACCTCGCAATATTTTGCTGAGAAAGCTTGAGAATGCGGAAGGCCTCCTGACTGCCGGAACTCATGTAGACGCCGAATTGATCGCAAATGCACCAAGGCTGAAAGCCGTAAGCAGCATCAGTGTAGGTTACAACCATTTCGATCTAGCCGCGATGAAGGAGCACGGAATTATTGGGACACATACGCCGCATGTGCTTGATGATACGGTTGCAGATCTAGCTCTGGCTCTTATGCTGGGTGCGGCAAGACGAGTTGCTGAGCTGGATCGGTACGTAAAGGAAGGCCAATGGAAGGCCGGTATAGGGAATAAATGGTTCGGACAAGATGTTCATCACGCGAAGCTCGGCATAATCGGTATGGGCCGAATTGGCGAAGCCGTAGCTCGAAGGGCGAGGTTTGGCTTCGACATGGATGTCGCCTATTTCAATCGCAGCCAAAAGCCAGAAGCCGAGGCGCTGTTAGGCGTCCGTTACCTAGCTCTGAATGAATTGCTCGCTGAATCGGATTTTATCGTTATGCTTGCGCCTTTTACGCCTGAGACCAATAAGCTGATTGGACGAGAGCAATTTAAGCTAATGAAGCCAACAGCGATTTTTATTAATGTCTCGCGTGGGCAAACGATTGATGAAGCTGCTTTAATCGAAGCACTGCAAGCCGGCACGATATCGGCTGCTGGACTTGATGTATTCGAGCAGGAGCCTATTCCAGAGGACCATCCCTTTTTGACCATGAATAATGTACTTACGCTTCCGCATATCGGATCCGCAACCGAAGCAACAAGAGCTAACATGGCAATGCTGGCCGCTCGGAATCTTGTGAATGCGTTAACGGGACAAACGCCGACCAATACGGTAGCCGAGCTCCGATAAACTTCTAATTAAGCATTCATAATGTTTATTTACGTATAGAAGATCTCTATTTGCTACCGTCTCAGCGAAATGATAAAGTGAAACCATGTTATCCCGATTATTCGAATCGGTATTTATGAATTTCATTGAACAAAGAGGTGGACATAATGAGCGAGGTATATCGATTAGCTCAATTAGAAGATGCGGAGAGACTTCTTCATGTCGTATATGAGGCTTACGTGACGATCAGAGAGCTTGAGCTGCATTGGCCGGCTGCGCATGCCGATCTGGCATTGATTCAAGATAATATTATTTCGAATGAGTGCTATGTTCTGGAGGTTGACGGTGAAATTGCTGCGACGGTTACCTTATCTAAAGGCGATGAGGTGAAGTCGATTACGACGTTTCCGTTTATTAAATGGTTTGCCGTTGACCCTGCTTATCAAGGAGTGGGCATCGGCAACAAACTGCTTAGCTGGCTTGAGCAAACCATAATAAAGGAGAAAGTCGGAGCAGCCGCAGTCACGCTTGCAACTGCCGAGAAGCATCCATGGCTTCTTGCGATGTACGAGAGAAGAGGGTATGAAAGGCTGCATGTTTTTGACTTTGATAACGGGGACGGACCCATGCATTTATTGCGAAAAATCGTTAACCCGTCCCAGTTTGAAGCTCAATCCTTGGAAAATGGGAATGAAACGAGAATGCAATCATAATTGGTTTTACATCGAAAAAAGGATTGGTTACTATTGAGCTTTTATTAATTGGAGCTACAGGTAAAACTGGGCAATATATCGCGCGTTATTTGGCGGAGCAGGAAGCTACATATCGAAGATTTGTGCGCGCTGAGGATCAAATGCTGCCCGGAAGCTTTCTTGGCGATGTACGTGAGCCTCACGATGTCTTTCAGGCGATGATTGGCGTGAGAGGCGTAATATGCGCGCTTAATACAGAAGGAAACGGAACATTGCTAACGGGGTTGGCAAATGTAATCGATGCTATGCAGCGGCATAATATCAAAAGGCTAGTTACCATTGGAACCGCGGGCATCCTACAAAGTGAAGCGCAGCCCCATCTGTATAGATATCAGTCTGTTGAGAATAAACGGATTAACCACGACGCGGCAATAGAGCATGAATCCGTCTATAACAAGCTCCTTCAATCGGAGCATTTAGACTGGACGGTCATTTGTCCGACTAGGCTCGTCGAGGAAGAGCGCAGTGGTGAATTTCGTGTTCGCAAGGATGTATTGCCAAGCGGCGGAACCGCTATTTCGTTTGCTGATACAGCTGCATTTGCGGTTGATGTCTATAGGAATGAGAAGCACATCCGCGAGCGTGTTGGTATTGCTTACTGAATGAGATCGAATCAAACAACCTGTATTCCGCATGAATCGGAGTACAGGTTATTTATTTACAACGATTTTTGATCGATTAAGTCGTCTTCAGCTTAACAACTTCGACGCGATTGGAGAAGAAAGTGGCTCCGCCGCCCATATCCGCCAGACGCTGAGGCGTGAGTGCATTGACTGCTTGATGCCCTTTACGCTGATTATCCCACCAAAGTCCTTGCGTGACCAAAACACCTGGAAGCACGTCGCTACCTACGCGCAGTCTGAGCTCGACCTCACCACGATCGTTTCGTACTTTTACCCGTTCTCCGTCCTGTATGCCTAAAGCTGCAGCGTCCTTGCTATGCATATGCAGCAGTGGCTCCTTCTCCAGCTTCTGAAGCCGTTCTTGGTTTGCGAAGGTCGAGTTGATAAAGCTATGATTCGGTCCCGTCATAAGCAAGAAAGGATAGGTCTCAGGCTCTATCAAAGATGAATGCGTAGGAAGGGGGGAATAACCATCCAGCAGCATCTGCTCGGAATAAAGTTCGATTCTGCCAGATGGCGTAGGAATTAATGAGGTTACAGCAGGCAGCGAATTCCCGCCGGCCTTCATCCAAGACTGCGACTTCAGTGCTTCATACGTCATTCCCGAAAGGAACGAATTATGCTTGCTGTCCAGCGCTTCTCGAATCATTTGTTCCTCCGTAACAGCAAACGCCTCATGCTCAAAGCCGAGACGCAGCCCTAGTTCCTTGAACAGCGTAAAGTTTGACTTGCATTCTCCCATTGGCTCCATAATAGGCTCGTGAAGCTGCAAATAGAGATGCCAATAGGAGGTATACAAGTCCAGGTTCTCGAAATGGGAAGTAGCCGGCAGCACAATATCCGCATACTTGCAGGTGTCAGTCAGAAATAAATCATGCGTGATGGTGAAAAGATCCTCCCGCATAAGGCCTTTGCGAACGCGGTTCTGATCGGGAGCTACGACTGCTGGATTACTGTTATAGACAAACAGCATGTTCACAGGGGAAGACGAATCAAGAAGTGCATCCCCAAGCTGATTCATATTTATCGTTCTCACGCTTGGATCCGGCATTAAATCCGGCCTCTCGATTTGGTCGACGTTAAGGCGTGAATACCAGCTGTTGCCTTTCAGCGCGCCGCCGCCACGAACACCCCATTGGCCCGTCAGGGCAGGCAAGCACGCAATGGTTCTTATGGCCATGCCGCCATTGTCATGATGCTGCAGACCGTTGCCGATACGAATAAAAGAAGGAGAGGTTTTTCCGTACAAGCGGCTGAGCTCCTCGATCTGCTCAGCTGGTACACCAGTAATGCCTGCAACGTATTCAGGCGTATATGACAATGCTTGAGCGGCAAGCTCTTGGTATCCAATTGCGTGCTGTTCTAGGAAGGCTTGATCCGCAAGCCCGTCTCGAATAATGACATGCATCATTCCGAGTGCGAGAGCAGCGTCTGTGCCTGGGCGCAAATGGATGAACTGATCTGCCCACGCAGTAGTTCGGTTGCGATGAACGTCTATGTGAATGATTGTTGCGCCGTTTTTTCGCGCTTCGTTTGCCAGCATGGTTTGATGCATATTCGTCGATACTAAATTGCAGCCCCAGATAAGGAATAGCTTCGTATGAACCGTCTCTTCCGGGTCTATGCCGATGGAGCCGCCCATTGTATATGCATAGCCTGTTGATCCTGCCGCGTTGCAAATGGTCCGGTCGAGCCTGCTTGCGCCGAGTCGATGGAAAAAACGCCGATCCATTCCTTCCGCATTCAATACGCCCATATTGCCATAGAAGCTATACGGCAAAATCGCTTGCGGCCCATCCTTCGTTATGATTGCCGTCATGCGTTTGGCAATTTCATCGTAGGCTTCTTCCCAAGTTATTCTCTCGAAGTCCAGGTTTCCTTTAGGTCCCTTGCGACGCATCGGGTAGAGAAGCCGTTCAGGGTGGTACACGCGGTCACCTAGCTGCCTTACTTTATTGCATATTGCACCGCGAGTAACAGGATGTGCCGCATCGCCATTTATTTTAGTTATTTTTTCTTCTTCAATTGTCACACTGAGCCCGCATGTATCAGGGCAATCAAAAGGGCAAACAGAACGAACCGTTCCATTCCGAACAATAGTACCCATGCCATCTCACTCCATCCGATATCCGTAATCATGTTTTCCTATCATAGCATAAGAAGCGGGCGATCATATCGACGATTTTAGTAAAATGAGATGAAACTTAGCTCTTCCAGTGAAATACCTATTGACTTAACCTTACTTGTCATGTAACATTCATAATGCTTATGAAATGGATTTCCAACTAAATAGCTTCGTATAACCTCACGACATTATAGGATCAAGCAGGGTGAGGGTTTCTACGGGAAGCCTTAACTTCCTAACTACGAATATGCGATCATTACGCGATGATCTTGTATTCCTAGTTAGGATTTTTTGCGTTTAAGTCTTTGAATCAAATGAACAAGAGAGGTGCTTACAGTAAGATGAAGTATATGATATCTGTATTTTTGGGTGCGGCAAGCTACGGGATTTTGTCCACGATCGTAGTACTTGCGTATGGTAAAGGTTATGAACTGGGAGAAGTAGTCGGAAGTCAATTGCTGACTGGCTTTATCCTTGCCTGGATTCTGACATTCATCATGAAATGGCGTGAGAAATGGAACAATAGCAAAAAGATGGAGTCGAGCAATAAGCCTATAGCGGTTTCCACTCGTCTAACATGGAAGCAGCGGCTTCTGCTGATGGCAGCAGGAGCACCTACGGCGATAACAGGTCTGCTATATTATCAGTCGCTGCGTTATATCCCGGCGTCGCTCGCTATCATATTGTTATTCCAGTTTACATGGATCGGCGTATTGATCCAAGCGGTCGGGCAGCGAAAACGTCCTAGCGGAATCATGCTTTTCACCATTGCCATCTTATTTGGAGGAACGATGCTTGCTGCTGGCATTATGGAACAGGGAACGGGAAATTTTAATGTTATGGGTGTCGTATTAGGCCTATTGTCTGCGGCAAGCTACTCGATGTTTATCTTATTTAGCGGCAAAGCGGTGCCTTCCGTCCATCCTGCATATCGCAGTGCTTGGATGATTACGGGCGGATTGGTTCTTGTGTTTATTCTATTCCCGCCGACATTTTTATTTAACGGCCAGCTATGGGGAGATTTGCTGCTGTATGGCTTTCTGCTCGGCATGTTCGGAGCCTTTATTCCGCCTGTCCTGTTTGCGATTGGCGTTCCCCATATCGGAGAAGGAATGGCAGGCATTCTAGGCGCTTCTGAGCTGCCGGTAGCTGTATTGCTGTCATCCTTCGTACTGAACGAGCATGTTAGCGCACTCCAATGGATCGGCGTGGTCGTTGTGTTAGTCGGAGTCGCACTGCCGGAGCTGATTAAACGAAGAAAAAACGGGTTAAATCGTCGTACAGGGATTTCTGTTTAAGGATAAACGGCTTTTCTTGAATAAGGGACTGGATTCGCATGGATACTAGATGGATATACAAATATTCATGTTACCCAGGGCTTTGAGGGGAATGGAGGGAACCGATGAAGTTCGAGTGCATTATCATAGGCGGAGGGATAGCCGGTCTACAGGCTGCCATACAGCTGGGAAGATATCGTCACCTTGTTGCCATAATCGATGCTGGCGACGGCAGATCTTCCCTATGCAAAAACTATCATAATCTAATCGGATTTCCAAACGGCGTGAGCGGACCGGAGCTGCTTGCTTCTGGGAAGCTGCAAGCTGAGCAGCTTGGAACGGTGTTTATTCAAGGAAAGGTTGCTCAGGCAGCGCGCGAAGGCGATTCTTGGTTATTAAATACAGTAGACGGTCGTACGTTCCGAGCAGAACGAATTCTGCTTGCTACAGGCGTTAAAGACCGCATACCTGATTTCCCCATGCTGGTTCCGTGCATGGGGATTAGTGTTTTTGTATGTCCGGACTGCGATGGATATGAGGTAAGGGATTCGGCTATTTTGGTGCTTGGTGCGGGCAATGCAGGCGCGAGAATGGCTCTTGCGCTTACCCACTGGACGTCCGACATCATCTATGTGAACCATGAGCTTTCACCGATTGATGACTCGCTGCTGGCTGAACTGAATGAGCGAAGTATTGCCTTTCATAATCAAGCTATTCGCGAGGTGTTGGCAAAGGGTGAGCAATTCAACGGAGTAGCCCTTCAAGATGGCTCCGTCATCCTGCGGTCCCGCTGCTTTGTCGCATTCGGAGGCAATGAGGTTCGCTCCAGTCTGGCCAATCAGCTAGGTGTTGAGCTCATGAAAAACAACCATATTATCGTTGACCCTCGTACGAAGCAGACTAACGTTAAAAATGTTTGGGCAGCAGGCGATGTCATTGCCCACTCCGAAATGGTCACTTTAGCGATGGGGGACGGGAGTCAAGCTGCAGTCTGGATCCATAAGAGCTTGATTGCTACATCGAAGTGACGATTTTATCGATGATACCGTATTCCAACGCCTCCTCCGATGACATATAATAATCTCGATCCATATCCTTTTCAATTTTTTCAATCGGCTGTCCAGTGCGTTCTGAACTAATCTGGTTTAGCTTGGCGCGAATCTTCAGGATACGGGCCGCACTGATCGCAATATCGCTTGCTTGCCCTTGCACGCCGCCATGCGGCTGATGAATCATAATTTCACTGTTAGGCAGTGCAGATCGATGTCCTTTCTCTCCGGCTAGCAGCAGAATGGCCGCGAAGGAGGCCGCAAAACCAGTGCAGATCGTGTGAACGGGCGGTTTAACGAACTGCATCGTATCCAGAATAGCAAAGCCAGCTGAGGTAGAGCCACCGGGGCTGTTAATGTACATCGATATTTCTTTATCCGGCTCCTCGGCAGCTAGAAACAGCAGCTGGGCAATAATACTGTTTGCAACAGAGTCATCAATCGCTGAACCGAGAAAAATGATACGATCCCGCAGCAATCTGGAATAAATATCATAGGATCTTTCACCTCTGCTTGATTGCTCGACTACATAAGGAACAAAGTTATTCATTCGTTTATCCTCCTTGGTTACTTTTGGACTCGTAAGGTAAACGAACAATGGCCGCTAAAAGATACGGCGTTTTTTTCACCGTTTGCGTAACTTTTCGACCGTTTCATTCGTTTACATCATAAGCGCTTTTCTATCCGTTGGATGGAATGGAGATAACCTTAATCGAGGGAGGCAGAGGAATGAAGGTAGCTGAATGGTCGCCGACGATCGAAGGGAATGAACAAAAAAGCATGCTTGAAGCGTTATATGCGACTTTGCATCGCTATTGCCTCTCGCTAACGAAATCAAGCTGGGATGCTGATGATCTCGTACAGGATACATGGTTAAGAGCCATGCCTACTATATTAGCTGCCGCACATGCCAATCCAGAAGCGTTTCTTCTGCGTATTGCCAAAAATATTTGGATTGATCAATTGCGGAGAAATCATTCGCATCGTTTGATTATAGAACGAATTATAAATTCGGATGCCAGAAAGGATCAATATGTAACGGATTGCGAAGAACCGCTATATGCGTTGATCCGGCATTTGTCGCCTATACAGCGAAAGGTATTCCTGCTTCGCGAGGTGTTTCATTATTCCATAGCAGAGACCGCGGAGATGCTGAGTACAACGGATGGTGCCGTAAAAGCCGCTTTATTCCGAGCCCGTGATGCGTTAACAGCAGCAAGAGCCGAGCTTGAGTCCGGCAAAATACCGCTTCCTAAGGAAGAGGAGTGGACGCAATGGCTGCGCGTAATGGCGATAGCCTATCATGCCGGTGATATTTCGTTATTAATCGAGCTGGCACAAAGAGATATGGCGGAGGCACCTTTGTTAATGGGCAAAACGACACGCATAAAACTAAAAACGGCTCGTCAAAAGTCGCAGCCGCAATGCCTGGAAGGCTCATGGAAATCGCTCGCCGCGTAATCTTGTCTCTCTATCGATGCAGCAGATGCATGATGGAATCAGCTTTTTATTTGCCTCGGATGCATCCGTTCACATGAAATAAGCTATAATAGAACAAAAGCAATCGAGAACTGAGGCAAATATGATGAATAAAAAGCTCATTTTTTTTGATATAGACGGAACTCTGGTTGATCACGAAAAAAAAATCCCGCCTTCAACAAAGGATGCGATTGAGCAATTGCAAAAGGCGGGACATGAGCTGGTTATTGCCACGGGCAGAGGGCCATTTATGTTAAAGCCTGTTTCCGAAGCATTAAAAATCGAATCATATGTTAGCTTTAACGGTTCGTATGCCGTATATAACGGCGAGGTCGTATACAGCCATCCCATCGATCCCGCCAGAATTGTAGAGCTTACTGCCCTTTCGCTACAAAATAATCATCCATTGGTGTATATGACGCCGGAAGGCATGCGTTCAAGCTCGCATCAAACGGCTTATCCGAACGAAGCTGACGAGGCCTTGCGTAAGAGACTGCCGCCGCTTGAGCCGGATTACCACATAGATAAATCCATTTACCAATGTCTTCTTTATTGCAAAGAGGAGGATGAAGGCTACTACAAAGAAGGCTTTGCTGAGCTCGGCTTCATTCGCTGGCATCGGTTTGGAAGCGATGTTCTTCCTCCAGGAGGCTCGAAAGCCATTGGCATTCAGGCATTAATTGAAAAATCCGGCTTTAAAAGCGAGGATATCTATGCATTTGGCGACGGAATCAATGACCTGGAGATGCTGCAGCATGTTCATCATAGCGTAGCGATGGGGAACGCTCCAGATGAAGTAAAGCAGGCTGCTCGTTATGTAACAAAGGATGTTACGGAAGACGGAATTATGTATGGATTAAAAATGCTTGGCTTGCTTGAATAAAGGATAAAGAGGGTGCTATCCGGCTGGGATAGCACCCTCTTATCCTATTTAATTACTCTTCTCGCCGTGACGTAGGTCTTGTCCCACGTACTGCCCTTGAAGTTGGAGATCGTTACGCCAACACCGACTCTATACGTATGCAGCAGCTTGCCGTTGCCAATATAAATACTGACGTGATTAATTTTGCCGTCACGATTCGTATCGGTGAATATAAGATCTCCTGCTTTCAGATTGCTTTTAGATACGTACGAGCCTGACTTTGCTTGCTGCTTAGACGATCTTGGCAGGCTTACTCCTACTTTTTTATACACGTACTGTGTAAAGGATGAGCAATCAAAGGAGCTTGTAATGCCTGATTTGGCTCCGAATTTATAAGGCACGCCGATATATTTCTTCCCAATGGAAACCATGCTGCTTACTTTTGAGGAGCTTGATGCTGTCGCTGCGTGCGCTGATTGGGGCATTGCAATGGATCCTGCGCATATAGCGATAGACAAGCTAATTCCTATACCTGCAATGGCTTTCTTCATTCGGCTGTTCGTCATGTTAATCATGTTGTTCCTCCTTGGATTGTGAATCTAGTGAATCGCCTAGAAATACCATAACATAGATTAAAAACCCAACAATTACCTATGAGGAAACAAACCCTTGCCATTACTGATAAAAATCGTCTTTATTAAAAAGTGATGATAAATAAACGGCAATTTTTAACTTGACAGCGGGATCGCTGGTAAAGATTATTTATAGCTGTTTTTTCACTATCGACGGTGATGCATTTGGATATATACTGATGAAGTCGGGCCGACAAATGAATAGGAAAGGAGCTGATCGAATTGATTAACAACCTGGAGGTGATCTCCGTTTAGTCGGAGATCGCTCATATGAAGGAGACCGAAAGGTCTCCTTTTATTTCGTTAAAGTGCTAGGATGGAAATATTGTCAAACATTTCTTGTCAACCGAAAAGGCTTACAATATAATGACAGAGTACAGGGCGAAAAAAGCTGAGAGGTCGGGATCAGCATCCATCGCTTTTTTGATTATATGAAGATGAGGTTTACCAAAAATCGAAGGGAGGAAGTAAAAAATGTTGATGACAACGAAATCCAATAATCTTACAAAGATGAGCATTTTCAAGGAGGACGTCTATAGTGAACTACAAAAATGGGAGAGATGTGCTTCCCCCTAGTTTGTTGCAAGAGCTGCAAAAATACATTCAAGGCGACTTAATTTACGTACCAAAACTCGCGGAGCAAAGAGCCCATTGGGGTGAAGTGAGCGGAACTCGCAAGCTTCTGGCGGAACGCAATAAGGAAATTTATCTTTATTATTCAAACGGATGGTCAGTCGCTGACCTGGAGCGGAAATATCATTTGTCAGGCGAGAGCATCCGCAAGATTATCGTGAAATCAAGATAACGAACCCTATTTAAACAGGCCGTCATTGCGGTCTGTTTTTTCTTTTGTTGGTGGAGTCACACCGATTGCTGTAAGTAAGAAATGTAGAGTACAAAGGAATTCATAATAAAATGTCGAATGAATTATGTGATTGTTGTAATTTGGCGTGAAATGTCGAAAAACAAACGAGAAAATAGCGGAGGATATCAAAAATGAAAACATTGCTTATTGCTGAGGATGAGCCGATCTTACGGATGCTCATAGCAGATACGCTCGAAGATGAAGGTTATAAGCTTGATGAAGCGGCGGACGGGGAAGAAGCGCTGCAAAAAATAAGAGAAACAAAGTTTGATCTGATCATTTTGGATTATATGATGCCAAAAATGACTGGAATCGAAGTAATCGAACAAACAAGACGGCTCGAAAACAGGCAGAACGCCAAAATATTAATGTTATCCGCGAAGAGCCAGCAGTCAGAGCAGGAGAAGGTGCTTCATGCGGGTGCAGATGGATTCATGTCCAAGCCCTTCAGCCCTTTGGAGCTGATCGACAAAGTAGAGGAGATGCTTCGTGGGTAAGCTGCGCCGCTATTTGAATAAACGAATTACAAGACAATTTGTGGCCATGATGGTGCTCTCCTTGTCTCTAATACTGCTCGGTGCCGTGTTTGTTTTAGTAAGTGCAGTATTAACCTTGAAGAGTTATACAGCTGAAACCACATTGCTAAGACAGAAGCAAGAGCTCGTCTCGGAAATCGCCGATCATTCCAACGAAGTTATTTTAAGAGCCCGTGGGTATTATGTTTATTTATCGGATTATGAGTATGAACAAATTTTCGCTGAAAAAGCGCTATTGGATGAAAATTTGGTGGAAATAAAAAAACTGAAGCTAACCGCTTCTGAAGAAGAAGTCATGCTGAACATCGAAAACTTTTTCACTAATTATTTTGACGAGCTTTTACCCAAAGCCATTGAATATTCGAAGTCTGAGGATTATCAAGCGTTGCGAGTCCTTATATCCGCAGGCGAGGATAATCCCGTGAACAAGCTCATTACATATGCGCATGATCTGGAATCGCAAGTGAGATTGATTGCCGAACAAAAAAATGATCAATTAATCGAACGGCTATCGTATCAAGCATTATTATTCATTGCCTATATCGTATTTATATTAGTGCTATCCTCATTGTTGACGAGAAGGGTTGCCAAGGCAATCGGCGTGCCCTTAATGACACTGACTAGCCAAGCTCGCAACTTTGCTAACGGCGAATATACCGAAGTTGATCTGAAAGATAGAGCTGATGAGTTAGGAGAGCTGGCACGTACATTCCATAGGATGCTGGCCCAAATTCAAGGCAAAGAAGAAGAACTTGTTGCACAGAACGAGGAGCTTATTGCCCAGCAGGATGAGCTGCAAGCTCAGCAGGAAGAACTGCAATTAGCTGTTAAAGTGATGGAGCAGAATGAAAAATATTTGTTAAAGCGAAATAAGTTCGTTCAATCGCTTTCGAGTACACTTGATCAGACTGAGCTGCTAGAGAGCATTATTACAAATATCGTGTCCATTACCGAAAGTGATAAAGGCATCATCGTCAAAATGGATCGTGAGCATGAATATGCTTCAGTTGGCATTTCAGAAGATGCGGCGTTACAGTTTATTGAAAACGTAAATGATGGCATTCTGCTGAGAGCCATGCAAACGAAAAAATCGTACAGCATCATAAGGGATTGTAATGTCGGCGAAAAAGGATACCATGAAAGTTCGATGAAGGCGACTGATCTTGTACTTCCTATTCTAAATGCAAGCCAAGAAATCGTAGCTTGCGTTGTAATCACGAAAGTGAATCGCGGAATTTCCATGCAGGAAGAGGTCGAAATCGCAGGATTGATGACGCAGGTATCCTTAGCCTTTGACAAGCTGCAGCTTTACGAAATGTCGGAGAAGCAGCGTTTGATGACCAGCGATATGCTTGATACGATTCAAGAAGGTATACAATTAATTGATTTAGATGGTTCAACTCGCCAAATCAACCGTAAAATGTCTGATATTTTGCCGTTTTTCACAGATACAGAGCAAACGATGATGATGAGCGATGAACAATTTAAAAACCATATTCGCGCTGTTGTCGCTCAATCTGAGTTGCTTATTCCGTTTATCGAGGGTCTTGTCCAATATGGTCATTATCAAGGTATGCGTAGTATTACCTATGAAGTGATTGAGCCGGAGAGACGGTTTATCCAGCTCTATTGCGAGCCGCTATACCGCAATGGGACTAAATTCGGCCTGCTGCTTGTACACCGGGATATTACGAAGGAATATGAGGTTGACCGGATGAAATCCGAGTTCGTGAGCACCGTTAGCCATGAACTAAGAACACCGCTTGCCAGCGTACTCGGTTTTGCCGAGCTATTGCTGCACAGGGAACTTAAACCAGAACGCCAGCACAAATACATATCCACGATCCATCAGGAAGCTAGAAGGTTAACGACATTAATTAATGATTTTCTGGACTTGCAAAGAATGGAGTCGGGCAAACAAACCTATGAATTGAAGCTTTTATCATTAACGCCATTAATAACCGATGCGATTGACACACAGCAGTTATCGGCGCCTACCCATCAAATAAACGCGAGACATGATGCGCCGAGCACGATTGTGCTTGCAGATCGAGATAAAATGCACCAAGTCATCATTAATTTGCTTAGCAATGCCATTAAATATTCGCCAAACGGCGGTCATATCGATATTGTTAGCGGCATTAATAATAATCAATATTTTATTCAAATCGAGGATCATGGACTTGGTATCCCGCCAGAAGCAATGAAAAATTTGTTCAATAAGTTTTATAGAGTAGATAATTCAGATCGCCGAGAAATTGGAGGAACAGGGCTAGGTTTAGCTATCGTAAAGGAAATTATTGCGAAGCATGAGGGTAAAATCGAGGTGCAATCCGAATTCGGCAAAGGAAGCAGCTTTACCGTTACACTGCCCATTGCTGAGCAGCCAAACCCCATAATAAGTGAAGAGTTTAACATAGCAGCATGGGATGAAACATCCATACAAGTCATGCTTGTTGAGAATGACAATAATTTAGCGACGCTGCTCAGCGACGAACTTCTCGCAAGCGGCTATCAGGTTCATTTATTCAAAGAAGGCGCGTTAGCGATTGATGCCATTGAAGAGCTGAACCCTGATATTGTAGTCGTTGATCTCATGCTCGAATCTGGCGTTACCGGTTGGGATTTGATTAGCAAAATTAAAAAAACGGATCTCTTATTGAATTTGCCAATCATCATTTCAAGCGCATTCGAAGAAAAAGAAAAAGCCTCGCAATGGGGAATTACAGAATTTTTAGTCAAGCCTTATTTGCCTGGAAGACTAAGTGCAGCTATTTCACGCTTGCTGCGATAATTGAAGGAGTTTAAGGCTATGAAAACGGAAAAGTATATTCAGCTCATCCAGCAACGAATTATCCAAACCATCGATGAATGGACGAGCCAAACGGTTGTGGAGGAACAGGAAATCCATCGTTTTTTTCATAATCTTAAGGGAACGAGCGGAACGCTTGGACTAGTAGAGATAGAAAGATTCTCAGAGTCCAAAGAACAACTATTCGCTGAAAGAAGCGACAATACATTGTCACGGACCGAATGGTCTGAGCATCTCATTCCTTTAAGAAGCATGATCACACCTGTCCAAACACAGGTAGAGCTCCCCAATCGTAGCCATACGGATGACGTTTATTTGAAAACCAGCCAAGACAGTCTGAACGATCACAAACGAGTGCTGGTCATAGACGATGATGTGGAATTTGTCACCTATGTCAAAGAGGTTTTGGAAAAAAGCGACTACCAGGTGTCCATTGCGCTAACTGCCGAACGAGGTTTGAAATTGTTTTACCAATGGAAACCATGTCTCCTCCTTCTCGATATTGTGCTGCCTGATCAAAGCGGAATGGAAGTGCTGCTTCAAATCGTTGAGAAAGCAAAGCTTGAGCATATTCCAATCATGATGGTTAGCGGTAATTTTACCGTTGAAAACCAGATTAACGCTTATCGCTCAGGTGCAATGGACTTCCTTGCGAAGCCATTTGATGTGGGCTTGCTGACAGCGCTAATTGATAATCGCTTCATGATGAAAATGGACTGGGATCGATCTATCACGCTCGATGAGTTAACCGGCGCGTTCAACCGCAAACATTTCAATCATGTGATCAAACAACAAATAGATGCATTCACACATAAAAATGATCTATTTTCGCTCGTCATGCTTGATTTGGATTATTTCAAGCATGTCAACGACGAATACGGGCACTTAAAAGGAGACGAAGTGCTGCAGGCGTTTGCAGCAACAGCTCGCGAAGTCACCGCAGCAAAAGGTATATTTTGCCGGTATGGCGGTGAGGAGTTCGCGCTCATACTGCCTTACTTCGACAGCATTGGGGCGACTAGCATAGTCGATAAGCTCCGCAAACAATTTAACCACATTAAATTCCGGACTGGGGAAGAAACTTTTCAAGTTACTTTCTCATCAGGCATCGCACAGCTGGCAGAAAACAACAGTGAGCCTGAAAAATGGATCGAACAAGCAGACCACGCGCTTTATAGCGCCAAAAGGGCTGGCCGAAACCAAACCATGATCTATTCAACGGATATACAAGAAAAGAAATCGGAAGCTTTGCTTAATCTTATCGTTGTGGATGATGATCCGCTAATTAGARATATTCTCATTAGTCGTTTCTCTGAATGGAGGCCGACATCCCATACGAAGGTTAAAGCTTTTGGGTTCGAAGACGGCAAGACGTTTTTGTCCTCAGAGTGGTATAGAGATGGCGAGAAGTATATGATACTGCTGGATGGATCCATGCCTGAGCTTGATGGATTGGATGTCCTGCGAGAGCTGCGCGAAAGTTATCCCGAGCAGCAGCTGCTTATTGTCATGCTGACAGCCCGCAATCAAAAGGAGGACATTATTCAAGCTTTGGAGATCGGCGCAGACGATTACGTCATTAAACCATTCCATATGCAGGAGTTGATGCTGAGAATTGAGCGCTTGGCGAGCCGAATGATGAACGGTTAGATGCAGCGGTGTTGCCCCATACGGGTAAGGTGAGCAAGCCTATCCCTTAAAATGCACAAAAAGAACCATCAGCGCCGCTTTCAAAAGTGGCGCCGATGGTTCTTTTTAGTCTAACATTTCGCAAAAAGCGTTAACTCATATTTCCAAAACCGACATTTACGTCTGCCCCTTTGGATGGATTACAGCTGGGTTATTGCCGCTGGCAGCTCAACAACGGTTTGCGGATATTTGTAATCGTTGCGAACACAGGTCGTATCTGAATCGTAGGTCGATTGAGAGAGCTTATGCGAGATAGAGAATATAGACAGATTCGGATTGACATGGAGCGATGACTCGAAAAAGGAACAGTGTTCGAAATTGAAATTCAATGTCGTTATTATAATCACACAGTTAGTAAACGTACAGCCGATAAAGCTAAAACCATCAAATGCAATCGTTTCGTTCTGGAAATGCTCGTTCGATATTGTGTTCATGATCAGCGCTCCTAGTCTGTGATGGGATAACCTATTGAAAATTCTAGCAGATCGAAGATGTGATGTTTGTCGGTTATTGGTAGCGTCACCTTAATAATTAACGACATAAATAGCGCTTCGATTTTCTAGTATTCATCCTGAATTAGGACTGTTATACTAATTGGGACAATAGATTGGCTTGGAGGTGCGGCATTGGATATTGAAATTTCCAGAGCGACGATTAAGGATGTTGAACAGTTGGCAACCTTATTTAATGAATATCGAATCTTTTATAAGCAATTGTCCGACGTACCTAGAGCCCAACAATTTTTAACGGATAGAATGCAGCTGGAGCAATCGATCATTTTTAAAGCGATAAAGCCTGAAAGCTCGAAAATGATTGCCTTTACTCAGCTTTATCCGATTTTTTCATCCGTGTCGATGAAAAGAGCTTTCATATTGAATGATCTTTATGTCATAGAGAGTGATAGAGGACAAGGCGTCGCAGAGCTGCTTCTCGATCGCGCCAAGACTTACGCGCTAGAGAACGGCGCGAAGGGCTTAGAACTCAGTACGGCGTGTGACAATGCCATTGCACAGCGCCTATACGAGCGTAATGGCTATGAGAAGGATGAAACGTATTTTCACTACTATTTAACGCTGTAATCGGAAGAGGAGGGGATAAGTAATGGAATCTAAGAAACTGGCTGCTGAAAAAGCGACGGAATCTATTGTTGACGGAATGATTGTCGGTTTAGGAACCGGTTCAACCGCCTATTATGCCATTCAAAAAATCGGGCAAAGAGTCCAAGAAGGACTTACTATTCAAGCAATTGCGACTTCCAAGCAATCTGAGGAGCTCGCCATTAGCCTTGGCATTCCGCTGATTGCAGCATCGGATATCGATTACATTGACGTAACGATTGACGGCGCTGATGAGGTCGATTCCAATTGGAATCTAATTAAGGGCGGCGGAGGGGCACTCCTGCGCGAGAAAATCGTAGCTTCAGCCAGCAAGCAGCTCATTATAGTCGTTGATGAGAGCAAGGTGGTTGCAGAACTTGGACGATTCCCTTTGCCTGTAGAAATCATAACCTTTGGATTTGAGATAACGATGCGCAAGCTGGAGAAGCTTGGTTGTCAGCCAGTTTTGCGGCAAGCCGGCGTTAAGCCCTACGTAACCGATAACGGCAACTATATTGCCGATTGCCATTTGGGCAGCATTCCGAGTGCCGTGGAGCTTCATTCCGCGCTGCAGCTTATACCAGGAGTAGTGGATAACGGATTGTTTATCGGAATGGCTAGTCAAGTCATTGTCGGCTATACGAACGGTACTGCGAAGCAAATAGAAAAGTAAATCTGTAGCATGAAAGCCAGGAGAGACCGACTAATCGGTCTCTCCTGGCTTTTTTAGTTGCTTTTGAACCGCTCAAAAAGCGATGACTAATTTCGAAACGAATGGTAAAAGCTACAAATGTGAGCAATATTACCAATCTCATTTTGCCTAAAGTCATCTTACAAAGATCGGTTGGTGACACATGCCTACATATGGAAACAAGAAAAAGCAGGCTATGCCCATTAAGAAAGGCCCAAGCCAGACGCTGGACAGCCTGAAAGATAAAAAAATAACTGCCGAAATCGATGCTACGATCGCCTTTATTGATGAAATACTAGGCGTAAACGTAGATCTTACAATTCGCAAATTCCATGTTTTTGGGCAATATGATGCAGTCATCATATATTTCTGCAATATGGTTAATCCAAACGTCATTAATCTTGATATTCTGAAACCGCTTATGTATATGCCACCGCATTTGCAAGACAAACACGTTCCAATTGATCAGCTTAAAGAAGTGCTGCATAATGACGCGCTTTACCACAGCGAGTGCAAATACGAGTCTTATCTCTCTACACTGATCGAGAGTATTCTAAGAGGGGAAACTGTTGTAGCGGTAGAAGGGCTTGAAGAAGCATTTCTATTTGAAACGAGAAGCATCGACAAACGTTCCATCGACCAGCCAGCAACCGAACAGGTCATTAGAGGACCACGCGAAGGGTTTATAGAGCCGCTTGGAACGAATATTTCGTTAATTCGCTATCGGCTGCAGTCGCCTGATCTCCGTATTGAGACGATGGAGCTCGGATTGCGAACGAAATCGAAAGTGGCCGTTTGTTACATGGACGGCCTTACAAATCCAGAGCTTGTCAAGGAAGTGAATGCGCGATTATCAAAAATTGATATAGACGGGATTCTTGATTCAGGCTATATTGAACAATTTATCGAGGACAATCATTATTCGCCTTTCCCGCAGGTGCAATATACGGAACGCCCGGATAAGGTTGTTGCTAATCTGCTTGAGGGCAGAGTGTCCATCCTCGTGGATGGATCACCTTTAGCTTTACTCGTGCCTACCGTATTTAGCCAATTTTATCAAACGATTGAGGATTACACGGAACGATTTCTGCTTATGAGCTCAATCCGATTGGCTAGACTTATCGCGTTAATGTTCTCACTTATCTTCCCTGCTATTTATGTATCTATCATTTCCTTCAACCCGGAGCTGATCCCGACAGAATTTGCCGTTGCCGTAGCAGGAGGAAGAGCAGGAGTACCTTTTCCGGCGGTCATTGAGGTGTTAATCATTGAAATTTCCATGGAAATTTTGCGCGAAGCTACGATTCGCCTGCCGCAGCAGGTCGGCGGAGCCCTTTCCATTGTAGGGGTCCTCGTCATCGGGCAAGCGGCAGTATCTGCGGGCTTTTCCAGTCCGATTACGATCGTGATTATTGCCTTAACGACGATTGGATCGTTCGCTACGCCAGCTTATAATGCTGCCTTGGCACTTAGGCTGCTGCGTTTTCCGCTAATTATAATGGCTGGTATTTTCGGACTATACGGCGTCATGATTGGTCTAATCTTAATCGCCAATCATCTCTTGTCGCTGAAATCGTTCGGAGTACCTTATTTAAGCCCGCTTGTGCCTGCTGAGTTCCAAGGCATGAAGGATTTGTTGATTAGAGGCCCGTTATGGTGGATGAACAAACGGCCATCATTTCTACAGCCCGTGGATACTGATCGGGTCAATAAGCAATCATTTGAAGAGCTTGAAGCGTCCACAACTAATGCGCTTGATCCGAAGAATGATAAAAACCAGCAGGGAGGATAACGAAATGGAATCTCGTCAAATAACCGTCATCCAAGCGGCGGCAATTCTCGTTAGCACCATCATTGGCGTCGGAGTGCTGGCGCTTCCGCTTTTTGCCGTGCAAGCAGCGGATTCAGGCGCACCGTTAGTTACGATGCTTGGTGTGCTGCTTGCGGTTATCGGCTTGGTGCTAGTAACCTTGCTGGGCATGAGATTTCCAAATCATACCTTCATTCAATATAGCGAACTGATCATCGGCAAAAGTGTAGCTCGGGTTGGCAGTGTGCTCATCATTATTTTTTTCTCCGTACTGACCTCGCTTACGGCACGAGAGTTTGGAGAGGTTGTCGTAACTTCCGTCTTAAAATCAACGCCAGTAGAGGTTACGGTAATCGTCATGCTGCTGCTCGCTGCCATATCTACCCGGAATAACATCATCACATTTGCCTACATCCATACCTTTTATTTCCCATTGCTGCTCGTGCCCGTGCTGTTAATTGCTGCTCTTTCCTTGAAAAACGCAGAAGTGATTAATTTATTGCCGGTTTGGGGGACTGATCCTAAAAAAATGCTAAAAGGAATGCTTACGATAGCAGCCTTGTTTCAGGGTACCTTCGTGTTGACAGCCGTCATTCCCGCGATGAAAAAACCAAGCAAAGCAATGAAAGCAAGCTTATGGGGCATTCTGATTGCAGGTGGTCTTTATGTCATCATAGTAGCTGCAGCGGTCAGCGTATTTGGCTCAGAGGAAATCAAGCAGCTATTGTGGCCGACCCTTGAATTAGCCAAAGCGACATCTTTGCCGGCGAATATTTTGGAGCGGCTGGATGCTGCTTTTTTGGCCGTCTGGGTAACAGCTGTATTCACAACGCTGTTTTCGAGTTATTATTTGACGATTTATTTTATCAGCAATCTATTCCGTTTGCGCGAGCACAAGCAATTCTCGTATTTTCTCCTGCCTTTTGTATTCGTTACGGCGATGCTGCCGCAAAATATTGTGCAAATGTATGAAATTATCGAAGGGGTCGGTCGAATCGGATTGTATATGACGATCGGTTATCCAACATTGCTGTTATTTATTTCAATTCTTCGCAAGAAGAGAGGTAATCCCGTTGCGCAACAAACAGTGGATCCCAATCGTTAAAGTAATTTGCTGCTTTAGTGTCGTGATTCCATTCCTTACCGGGTGCTGGGATCGGCTTGAAATAGAGGAGAGAGCGGTCGTGTTAGGTGTGTCTATCGATACCGTGTCTGACGAACAAGCCAAAGAAGCTGAAGAGGAAGAGGATGAGGTTTCGCATATCAGCGGATCCATCCCTCCGCCTTCAATGGGAATGGTTCGTGTTGCGGTGCAAATCGCCTTGCCTGGCAGAATACCGCTCGGACCAGGAGAAGGCGGCGGTGGAAAAGGCTCTGCCGGTGAGACGGTATGGGTTATTGATGTGGTAGGCCACAGTATTGATGATGCGTTTATGAATTTACAGCAGCAAGTATCAAGCAAGCTGTTTTTCGGACATTTGCGCGTTATTGTAGTCTCCGAGAAATTAGCACGAAAAGGACTTGAAAATGTAAACGATTATTTCCGCAGAAACCCAGAGGTAAGGCGAATGGCATGGCTGATGATTGCGAAGGGAAACGCGCTCAAGTTCATGAATGCAACCCCTCAGCTCGAGAGGGTTCCTGCTCTCTATCTCATGTCCACCTTGGATGAAGGCATCCGGATGGGGAAATTCCCCAAGGACTATATTGGAGTTTTCTGGAGCAACGTGTCCAAAAAAGGACAGGAAGGCTTTTTGCCTTATGTGGAAATGAAAAAAGAAGAGAATGTCGGGATTATCGGGCTTGCTTATTTCAATGGAGCCAAGATGGTTGGTGCGACTAAACCATTGGAAATAGCCGGATATTTGGGTATGAAGGGTGTCAATCCAGCCGGATACCGCGTATATATTCAGCTCGATCAATCATCGGAAAGTGTCATGACCAATGCGACGCATCGAAAATCAAAAATTAAAGTGAATATTCGAGAGAATGTTCCGCATTTTACGATAGATATTGATATCGAGCTTAATTTAGAAGCGAAGCTAAACGAGAATTTAAAGATCAATGATCCTAACATTTTGCGAGCGATTGAGAAGAAACAAGAGGGAATGTCGGTTCTATTTTACTCCAATCTGATCAAGAAAACACAAGCAAAAGGTTCAGATATATTCGGCTTTGGCGAATATGTCCGGGCTTTCAAGCCACAATTCTGGAATGCGCATGTCAAAACAGCAGAAGGTTGGCGAAGCATGTACAAGGATTGCGAATTCGACGTCAAGGTTTCGTTGAAAATCCGGCGCATAGGGATGAAAGCCCAGTAGTGTAGTATCCATAAAAAGAGGAGGGAACCCATACAGGATGATTGGCGAGAGTTATACGATGAGTTATTTAAATTATGTCATATTGCTTTGTTTGCTGAGCGGAATTTTGATCCTTGTCATTGATGTCCGCAGCTTCGAAATAGCAGGTTTAAACAAAGAGCGTAAAGTTTCAAAATATTTGGGTTGGTTTAGTATCCTTATTGGGAGTATTCTATTCATGGCAGAAATAATCCTACAATAAAAAAGGACGTGATCCGGTGAACGCTACTATCGAGCTGTTATTGAACCACCGCTCCATTCGTTCATACCTAGACAAGCCCTTAACGGAGGAACAAATACATACCATCGTGCAAAGCGCACAAGCTGCCTCAACCTCCAGTTACGTGCAAGCCTACACCATCATCGGCATAACAGACCAAGAAGTGAAAGGAAAGCTGGCTGAGCTCGCAGGAAATCAAGCTTATGTAGCAAAAAACGGTCATTTTTTCGTGTTCTGCTTGGACCTGCATCGACTGGAGCTAGCTGCCGAATTGAATGGTGAGCTAACGGAAAAGATGGAGCAAACCTTGAGTTCCACTGAAATGTTTATGATTGGCCTTATCGACACCGCTTTGGCAGCCCAGAACGCGGCAGTCGCCGCCGAGTCAATGGGGTTAGGCATTTGCTATATCGGCGGACTGAGAAATGAGCTGCCTGCTGTCGCAAAGCTGATTCATACGCCGGAGCGTGTAATTCCTTTGTTCGGACTAAGTGTGGGATTCCCGTCAAACCATTCGGACTTGAAGCCGCGATTGCCCATATTAAACGTGTATCACGAGAATAGCTACAATCTGAATCAAGAACAGCTCGCTCAGCAGCTGCGCGAGTACGATCGAGACATATCCAGCTATTATGCTGAAAGAACGAATGGAGCGCGAAATGACCGCTGGACCGAATCCATGTCGAAGCTGCTGCAAAATCCAAAACGGCTATTCATGAAGCAGTTTTTGAAAGAAAATAAAATACCCTTAGACTAGCGGTTAGCTGTCTAAGGGTATTTTAAGTGTTATACAAACAATTTGAATTTGTTACACATTAACATGGGACACATCAGACATGCCGTCCAATTGTGCTTTTCCGCCTTTGGCCATCCATTTGGTTTTCCATTTGGTTTGCATAACCGTTAACAAGACAAGTGATCCCAGCGTCACTGCGCTCAAAATGAGGAAACCTGATGTATACGAACCGGTAGATTGATACAGCTGACCGAGAATGAGAGGCAAAGCATATCCGCCAAGCCCGCCTGCTGCGCCGATAATGCCAGTCATGAGGCCAAGCTCACTGCCAAAGCGCTGAGGAACGAGCTGGAATACCGAACCGTTGCCGGCTCCGAGACACATCATGCCGATGAAGAGCATCGTGATAACGATAGGCAATGCAGGCAGGGAAGCAACGGCTGCCAGCATCAAACCGGCTCCTGCATAAAGGATGGTTAACATTTTCGCGCCGCCGATTTTGTCTGACAAATAGCCGCCAACAGGGCGGAAGAAGCTGCCTGCGATCACACAGAAGGTAGTAAAGTCGGCTGCCCGAACAGGAGAGAGGCCGTACTGCGTATTGAAGAAAATGGTTAAGTAATTTGACAGTCCGACAAACCCGCCAAATGTTACACAATAGAATGCGCAGAATACCCATGCATCACCTTGCTTAAGCACCTGAGCATATTGCGAAAGCTTTTTTGGAGCAGGACGATTAGGACTGTTTTTCGCAAATATCGTAAATATGATAAACACAAGAACGATCGGAATGATGGCTAGTCCGAATACAACCTCCCAGCTTCCGTAATGCTGCGCGATACGATTCGCAAACAGCGTTGAAATAACCGTACCGCTGTTGCCGGCTCCCGCGATTCCCATCGCGAGTCCTTGATGTTCCTTTGAATACCATTGACTAGCCAGAGGCAAGGCAGCAGCAAATGAAGCGCCAGCAACCCCGAGCAGCAAAGCTACGATATAAAGCTGATCTAAGGAATCAACAAATTTCCAGCCCATAATTAATGGGACAAGGGTAAACAGCATACCGAACTGAGCGGTTCGCTTCGGTCCGATATAATCAGTCATGAAACCTAACACCAATCTCAGAATGGAGCCTCCTAATATAGGAAGCGCAACAAGATTCGCTTTCTGAACGGGATCCATCGGGTAGTCAGCTGCAATAATAACGGCTAGTGGGCCGATTAACACCCAAATCATGAAGCTCATGTCAAAATAAAGAAATGCACTAAATAATGTAGGTTTATGCCCGCTTTGCCAAAATCCTTTTTTCTCCATCCTAATCTCTCCCTTATTCTCTGTAATGAAACCTAAAAAGCCGCAATTCGTCCTTGAATAGGAACGAAATGCGGCCTCATTGCCATTGGTTGCACGTCATTGTGCGACCTAATTACTGATTATGATTGGATCACAAATTTGTAATCCCAACTCGAATTATAAGATCACGTAATGTGCATGTCAATATACCTTACACAATTATTTTTTGTGATGCCGTAAATTTGAAATTTGGTGTTATATATATTGACATATATTCAGCCATCAACTAATCTATATTCTATAGAACGAGTCATGCACAGTGGCGTGCGAGCTCAAACGGCAACGATGCCTTTTCCCCAAACGCGGGAAAGGGTTTTTTCTGTTCATTTTTATTAAACAATGGGCTGGGGGGGATTAAATGTCGGTCATTAGCGTGCAAAACCCGCTTACAGCTTCTGTTTCCATAGCCGTCATGAAGTTGACACGAGATAGAAAAGAGCCGCCGTTCGAGAAGATTCCATTAGAAGAAGCCCTATCAAGAGTGCTTGCATCCGACTTTGAAAGCCCATTTCCGCTTCCCCCGTTTCGCCGAGCGGCCATGGACGGCTATGCGATTTGCTCATCAGCCTCAACCGGCGCCAGCAAAGAGCGGCCGGTATTGCTGGAAGTTAGAGACGAAATTCGCGCAGGGTACGTTGAAACGGATTATGCGATGGATGAAGGTATCATGAATGCTGTACGAATATTCACAGGAGCACCGGTACCGGCAAGTTATGATTGTGTTGTTATGCAGGAAACAGCTGTTGAACGAAAGAGTATCATCGGCAACCCCTCCGTACAAATCGATCGCTCGTATCCGCGTGGCCAGCATATCGCCGAAAGAGGAGAGGACGTCCCTCAAGGAATGAAGGTACTTTATCGCGGTGCAGCGATTGGAGCAAAGGAAATCGCCGTGCTAGCCTCTTTTGGACAAACGGAGGTAAAGGTATATAAACAGCCTGTCATAGCGGTCATCCCTGTCGGAGATGAATTGACTATACCTGGCGATCAAAGAAACACTGGTCAAATATATGACGCGAACGGTTATATGGTATCGGCAAGGCTCCGCGAGCTCGGCGCCAAAGTCATCCGGCACAATCCGGTGCCGGATTGCCAGCAAACGTTGGAAGCTTATCTTACAAAGGCTTTGGAGCAAGCCGATATCGTAGTCACTACAGGCGGGGTTTCAGTTGGAGATTATGATTATGTAAAGCTTGCCGCAGAAAATATTGGCGGCATTCCCTTATTTACCAAAGTGGTCATGAGACCAGGTACTCCGACTTCAGCGTACCAATTCGGATCCAAGCTGCTGGTCTGCTTGTCTGGCAATCCATCAGCTTGCTTCGCGGGACTTGAGCTTCTCCTTCGTCCCGTCGTATTGAAAGCGGCAGGCAGAAATGAATACCGATCCGTTTGGCTAGATGGACGGTTGATCGATGGTATCCATAAGCCTTCGCCATACCCGAGATATGCGCGTGCATTCGTATATCGAGGGGAAAAAGAGTGGATGGTTGAACCGCTGCGCAACGACAAGTCGGGCAATGTAGCCGCGTTTGCCAGAGCGAATGCGCTCGTCATTATAGAGGCCGGCGGGGCAGGTGCCGAAGCTGGTCAAGAAGTCCGATTTGTTTCTCTAACGATTTAGCAAAAACATGCGAGTGGATGTGAACATACATGAGTAGAGAAAAATTAGTCGTTATCGGAAACGGCATGGCAGGTATCAGATGCGTGGAGGAAATAATCAAGCTAGCTCCTCTCAAATATCAAATTACTGTTTTTGGCAATGAGCCGCATCCCAATTATAATCGAATATTGTTGTCTAAGGTTCTTCAAGGCGATTCCTCTATAGAGAGCATTGTCATCAATGATTGGTCGTGGTATGAGGAGAAGGGGATTCGCTTGTACACGAGCGAAACCGTCGCCCAAATCAATACGGATTCACAATTCGTCAAAACCGTATCGGGCATCCGAACGGATTATGACCATCTCATTATAGCAACAGGATCTTCTGCATTTATCCCGCCAATAGCCGGTATCCATAAACAAGGAGTCATCTCCTTCCGTAATATAAACGATTGCCAAACGATGATGACCTATGCCAAAAAATATAAGAAAGCCGCTGTCATCGGCGGCGGATTGCTCGGTTTAGAAGCCGCGAGAGGCTTGCTTAACTTAGGAATGGAAACCGACGTCATTCATAATGCGCCTTACTTAATGAATAGGCAGCTTGACCGAATGTCGGCAGATTTATTGCGCAAGGAATTGGAAGATCAGGGCATGAAGTTCTGGCTGAGCAAAGAAACAGACAGCATTATCGGTTTAAATAGAGCCAAAGGCATTCGTTTCACAAACGGGAACACGCTCGATGCTGACCTCATCGTCGTTTCTGTCGGGATTCGCCCGAATATTGAGCTTGCCAAAAAAAGCGGAATTGAAACGAACCGCGCCATTGTCGTGGATGACTATATGCGAACAAGCATGCGAAATGTATATGCGGTAGGTGAATGTGCAGAGCATCGAGGTGTTGCATATGGGCTGGTAGCTCCGCTATACGAACAAGGAAAAGTGCTCGCTAGTACATTATGCGGTCAGTTGACGGAGCCTTATCTGGGATCGGTCCCCTATGCGCAGCTAAAAGTGTCCGGCGTTGAGGTTTTTTCCGCAGGAGACATCCAGTCTGATCAAGCCGAGACAGCTGTCCAAATCTACGATGGAATCAAAGGCACTTATAAGAAGGTTACGATGAAGGATGGAATCGTGAAAGGCGCCATATTGTTCGGCGATTCCTCAGAAGGCACGCAGCTATTGAATCTCGTTAAAAAGCAGGCATCGATCACCGAGCTGGCTACGAAAGCGACTTCGGGCGGAAGCAGCGCGAATGAAGAGCTCATCGCAAATATGCCTGATCGTGAAACGGTTTGTGCTTGCAACGCGGTAAGCAAAGGGGCTATCATGTGTGCTGTGCTGGAGGAAGGCATGCAAACGACCGACCAAGTGCGGGATTGTACAAAGGCATCGAGCTCCTGCGGCGGCTGTCGCCCTATGGTAGACGCGATCGTGCAGTATGCGCTCCAACATGGAAAAGCAGGCATGTCAGCGCAGGCTGAGCCTATCTGCAGCTGTACGGAGACCAGTCACGAAATGCTGAAAGCGGCTATCGCCGCCGATCCGGTCATCGCGCCAAACGAACGTATGGCTATGCTGGGATGGAGTCGGCCATCCGGCTGCGCCATTTGCAGAGCTGCTATTCAATATTATGCTTCGCTCCACAACCAAAAAGCCATGATGAACAGTAACGCAGATGCATGGATCGTTCATGCCAACCGGCTGCATGTAAACGCTCATTATGAGCTTGGCATAAATAGCAGCGCGACATTTGATTCACATTCACTAGGCAGCTTGCTCCAAGCTTCTTGCAGCGAATTGTCTTACCCTACTGCCGTGAGGACGGCCATCACATCCGGCCTTCATCAGGCAGCAGGCGTTTTGGTTCATGATCTCGGCATTACCGGGGCACCTGCCGGATGGGAAATCTATGCCGGCGGTCATTCCGAGCACCCGGTCAAGCAGGCACATTTGATTGGAATAGCCGAAACTGACAGGCTTGCACTATCCTTATCCGTTTCCCTGCTTCAGCTGTACCGCGAAAAAGCAGAGTACGGCGAATCTGTGTGGAAGTGGATCGAGCGAGAAGGTCTTGTGGAAATACGGGAAATGGTCCTCGACCCCGAATACCGGGAAGAGCTCGTAGATCGGGCTAAAGCATCAGCCCTTTGGCTAAGAACCGACGAAAGGCAAGGTGAAGAAATATGCGGCAATTGCTAGCAGCAGCTGAAGTGAATGCTGGTTATACGATGGATACACAGTGCCCATTCTGCAGCGTTCAGTGCAAAATTCGCATTACGAAGGAACTGCCGATTCCGGGCTCACGGCGATTTGCTTATTCGATTGAAGGTATACCGAATGCGGCTTCTGAGGGACGCTTATGTGTGAAAGGGATGAATGCGCACCAGCATGCAACGAGCAAGGAACGAATCATGCAGCCGTTAATCAAAAAAAACGGCGAGCTTGTGCCCTCCACTTGGGAGGAAGCGATGTCTCTCATAGAGGAGCGCTTCCAAAGCGGCAGCAATGCTTACGGCCCACATTCACTAGGCGTTTATGGAGGCGGCTCGCTGACGAATGAATCCGCTTATCTGCTTGGCAAATTCGCCAGAGTTGCGCTTGGAACCAAATATATCGATTACAACGGCAGATTCTGTATGTCTGCCGCCGCTTCGGCAGGCAACAAAACGTTTGGCATTGACCGGGGACTTACATGCAGGCTTGCCGATATCCCGCTAGCGCGCTGCATCATTATGGCAGGTACTAATATTGCGGAGTGCCAGCCTACCTTAATGCCTTATTTCAACAAAGCGAAGGAGAACGGCGCTATCATTATCGTGATAGACCCGCGCGCTACAGCAACTGCCGCCATTGCCGATATACATCTGCAGCTGAAGACCGGAACCGACGCTGCGCTCGCTAACGGTATGCTGAAGGTGCTTCTAGAAGAGAACCTGATCGATGAAGCGTTCATTGCTCAGCGGACGAAGGGTTATGCTGAGCTTGTTGAGCATTTGGCAGCGGTCGATCTCAAAGACATTGCCGAGCTAACCGGGCTTGATGAAGTCTTGATCCGCAATGCTGCAAGGGCTTATGGCGCCGCAGAAACAGGCATCGTGCTTACGGCAAGAGGCGTTGAACAGCAGACCGACGGGCATGTCGCGGTTCGGAATTTTTTGAATATGGTGATAGCCACAGGAAAAATCGGGAAACCGGGCTGCGGCTATGGTGCCGTAACCGGACAAGGAAATGGGCAAGGCGGTCGGGAACACGGGCAGAAGAGCGACCAATTGCCCGGCTATCGCAATATTGAAGACGAGCACGACCGTGCTTATGTCGCTGGCGTATGGGACATCCATCCAGACGAGCTTCCGCGCAAAGGCGTTTCAGCCTATGAGATGATGGAGCTCGTTCACAATCGCGAAATCCGCACGCTGCTTGTCATGGGTTCGAATCCGGTTGTATCCAATCCGAATGCGGATTTAGTAGAAGAAGGGCTTCGCAACTTGGATTTTCTTGTCGTTGCCGATATGTTTCTTTCGGAGACTGCCGTCATGGCGGATGTCGTGTTGCCCGTCACCGCCTATTTGGAAAATGACGGCACCTTGACCAATTTGGAAGGGCGCGTATTATTGCGGGAATCGACAATCGAGCCGCCAGGTGAAACGAAGCATGATTGGCGAATCTTATGCGATATCGCTGAACATCTTGGGAAAAAGAAATACTTCCCGTTCGAGAACGCGGAACAAATATTTGATGAGCTGCGAATAGCAAGCAAAGGCGGTTTAGCCGATTATTACGGCATTACCTACGACCGGTTAAGAACGACAGGCGGAATTTATTGGCCTTGCACCTCAACAGAAGAAGACGGGAATCAAGGCATGATGTTCGAGCATACTTTTGCCCATACAGACGGGAAAGCCATATTCTTTCCCGTTGCCAGCCGGATCCCTCAAGAAACGCCGAACGAGGAATTCCCATTAACCATGACGAACGGCCGTGTACTGTCGCATTATCTAACCGGTGTTCAAACGAGAAGAAGCCACACATTAGCAGCTCGAAATGTGGAGAACTACATCGAAATTCACCCTAAAACGGCAAAAAAGCATCATATCATCGACGGTGAATGGATCGAGGTTGCTTCGCGAAGAGGCAGCTTCAGCGTTCGCAGCCGGTTCACCGACAAAATCAGGGAAGATACGTTATTTGTCCCCATGCACTGGGGGGGCATACAAAACGTAAATAAAGCAACGAGCCCAGAGCTCGATCCTAATTGCAAGATGCCTGGCTTCAAAACCTCGACGGTGTCGATAACGCCTTTGCGGCTCAAACCATTGGCACACATAATGATGCAGTAATTGTGAGAATGACGCATTCATAATCCCTAATGAAAGGACCGATACATGTCGCTGCTGCGATGTGGATCGGTCCTCTCGCGCGTCCCCGCTTGACATAGAGCCTGCTGGTGGTTTACAACCATATACAGAGGTGAAAGTCATGAGCGTGATTCGGTTGGAGAATGTTACGAAAAAATATGAAGATACCCTAATTTTCCGCGATATTTATTTTCGGATAAACAAGGGCGACCGAATTGGTCTCATTGGTAGAAACGGTGCAGGCAAATCGACCGTATTCAAGCTGATTCTAGGCAGGGAAGAGCCAACAAACGGCAAGGTTGAGGTCGATCCGAAAGCAAAGGTAAGCTACTTTTCCCAGTTCTCTGAGCTAAGCGGCAGCCGATCAGTCCGCGAGGAGCTAGAGCTATGTTATGAGCATATTTGGACGATTGAGCGTGAACTAAGCGAAATAGGAGAGAAGCTAGGTTGCACAACCGACGACAAGGAAATGGAAGGGTTGCTCAATCGGCAGGCTGAGCTGTTCGAGGAAATGGAGCATCATGATGGCTGGAATGCCGCGGTAGAAATAGATACGGTATTGACTAAGCTTGGATTCGACGAGCATGCTCGTCAGCAGCCCGTGGATCAGCTGTCGGGCGGGTGGCGGAATCGCGCTGCGCTGGCGAAGCTGCTTATCGAGCTGCCGGATGTCGTATTGCTTGATGAGCCAACGAATTTTTTGGATCTGGACGGGCTGGCTTGGCTGGAGCAGTGGCTGAACCGATTTAGCGGGACGATGGTGCTCGTATCACATGATAGGCAATTTATCGATAGAGTCGTTACGCGTACGATCGAGATCGAGAACTATCATTTTCAGGAATACGAAGGCAATTATACCGATTATATCCGCAAGAAGAAGCTGCGCAAGAAAGAGCTTGACCGGCAATTCGAATGGGAAGAAGAGCTGCTTCTTATGGAATCCGAGGAGCTTGATAACCGTTCCAAACGAAAATCGGGCAAGGATCGCCTGTCGCGCAAGCTAGCAGATATGAAAAAACGGATCGAGCCTCATCCGGTGAATGTCCTTATTACGGATATTTATGAGAATTTACGGTTTCCCGACAATTTATGTTCGGTTGAAGCTATCCACAAGGGCTATGGGGACAGGCAGATATTCCAGAATGTCAGCTTTGATATACAGAAAGAAGACCGGATTGCGATCATTGGCCCTAACGGGAGCGGAAAGTCAACTTTAATCAAAGTGCTGACTGGGCAAGAAGAACCGGATGCCGGCGTCGTTCGATTCGGGAAAGACGTTAGCTACGCGTATTTCAACCGGATGTGGGATGAGCTGGATCAGAAGGATACAGTCAGTCATGCCGTGAATGTTTATGGACTCGGTCTCGATGCTCCTCGCAAGAAGGTAAATAAGTTTTTATCCATGCTGCAATTTTCGGAAGCCGATCTTCAGAAGGTCATCGGAAGCCTGTCTGGCGGTCAGCAGGCACGGGTTGCATTAGCCAAATGCCTGTTGTCAGGCGCGGAGATCATCATTCTGGATGAACCGACCAACCATCTTGATTTGACGAGCATACAGGTGATGGAGCAGGCGTTGATTCATTTCCCCGGAGCTGTTGTTACAGTAAGCCATGACCGGTTCTTTATCGATAAAATCGCCACAAAGCTGCTAACGTATGAAGCCGGCGGCAGCATCGTTCAACAGAGCGTATAGATTCGCTGATTGCTAGCGCTCCTGTAATCCCGTTTCATATTATGTTTTGGAGATGAGCAGGGTTGACTTGGACTACCTTATACCAATTGAATACCATCTTTATCAGCATGGTGATGGAAGCGATCCCGTTTGTGCTCGTTGGCGTGCTCATTTCCGGATTGATTCAGACTTTCGTGAAGGATCAATGGATTGCTAGGATCATGCCCAAAAACCGATTTCTCGCGACGATATTCGGCTGCGGGATCGGGATTTTTTTCCCATCCTGCGAATGCGGAATCGTACCGATCACTAAACGCTTGATCAACAAGGGCATGCCACTGCATGCCGGCATCGCCTTTATGCTGACGGGTCCGATCATCAATCCGATTGTCTTGTTCTCCACGTATATCGCGTTCGGGAACGATTGGGAAATGGTCGGCATACGTGCGGGATTAGCTATCGCTGTTGCTTTTTCGGTGTCGATCATCGTTTCCTTTCTGTTTAAGGATCTTCCGTTCCGCATACAGGACGGTCAAGCTGCGGCTGCACACGAGCATGCCAGCAGTATCGCCTCGGTACGCATTCCGGTGCGCAAACGACTGTACGAAGTGATTGTACATGCCGTTGATGAATTTTTCTCGGTCGGCAAATATTTAGTTTTGGGAGCTTTTATCGCGGCTTGCATGCAGACATTCGTTCCGACTTCGTATCTGCTTCATCTTGGAAGCAATCCGGTAACGTCTTCTCTTGTCATGATCGCACTAGCGTTTCTTATCTCGCTCTGCTCGGAAGCGGACGCATTCATTGCCGCATCGTTCAGAAGCACGTTCACGGTTGGCTCTTTATCCGCCTTTCTCGTGTTCGGGCCGATGATTGATATTAAAAACACGCTCATGCTGCTCGGAACCTACCGCAGCAAGTTTGTCTTTACGCTAATTGCGCTCGTTACGGTATTTACATTATTAGGCTCACTGCTGGTCTGGAGGTTATTCGGATGATTCGCTTCATCATTTTATTCGGATTTTCTTTCATGTTTTTTATGCTTCACTATACCGGAGACATTAATAAATTTATTAATATGAAATATGCTTATTTGTCGATAAGCGCTGTTGTCATCATGGGACTGCTCAGTATTTTTGAATTTGTACGCATATCCCGTGAGCAGATCGCAGCAGAAAAGAAGCTGGCTGAAGCGGTTCAAAGTCCTGAATGCACCAGCCATGATCATGAGCAGCATGAACATTCGCATGCCCATCATGGACATGATCACGCGCATGGACATGATCACGCGCATGGACATGATCACGCGCATGGACATGATCACGCGCACGGCAACAATACGAGATTGAAACGGTTTGTCAGCTATTTCATTCTGTTTGTACCCATTCTGACGGGCCTGTTTCTTCCGGCTTACGCGCTGGACTCCAGCTTTGTGAAGGCGAAAGGGTTCTCGTTTCCTTCTTTTGAAGAAAACATTGCGAATAATCCAGGCGCTCATCAGTTTTTAAAACCAGATTCCAGCGTTTTTTACCGCAAGGACGACTATGACAACGTAAAAAACAAACAATTGGCTGAGTTCGTCAATCGCCCTAGCATCAACTTGACGGATGAAGACTATTTAAAGGGCATGGAGGTCATCTATAATACGCCTGAAGCTTTCATGGGGAAAACGATTAGCTTCGACGGGTTCGCTTATAAAGGGCAGCAAGTGGACGGCAATCATTATTTCGTCTTTCGCTTCGGCTTTATACACTGCGTGGCGGATTCCGGCGTCTTTGGCATGTTAGTTGAATTTCCGAAAAATACCGAAATCAAGGATGATGATTGGGTCCGCGTATCGGGAAAGCTCACATGGGAATATTACCAGCCTTTTAAACAAACGATTCCCGTACTGAAGGTTAATGAATGGCGTGCAATTGATGCGCCAAAGGATCCATATGTTTACCGAACTACTTAAACCTAAGGCTGCTCCAAATGTCATGCAATATGACTTGGAGCAGCCTCTTTTTGTTTAGAATCGGATGCCAAATACAAAAGAATACATACGGGCATTTTTATTGAAGTCGTGCACATATACTACAGCAAATGCGGATACCGTCGAACTTTGTCCACTTGCTTCTGTTCAAGCGTAAAGGGGGAGGGCGATGCAGTTTTCAATAAGCACGGAGCAGGACATGACGCGTTCATTTGTTCGTGAGTTTGCAGAGAGCGAGGTTGCGCCGCATGCCTCGGACAGAGATGAGCATGAACGGTTCGATCGCAAGCTATTTGAACAAATGGCTAGTCTTGGCTTGGCAGCTATCCCGATCAGTGAGCAATATGGAGGCGCAGGTGGAGAATGGTTGACGTTTGCCATTGCGATAGAGGAAGTATCCCGAGTATGCGCATCCGCCGCAGCAGCATTGGCTGCTCATACGTTATTTACGGCTTGGCCGATCTATGCATTCGGCAATGGAGAATTGAAGGAGACTTATTTGAGCAGGCTTGCCAGCGGACAGCTGCTCGGCGGCTGCGCTTTGCCCAGCGTGATACGGACGGGTACGATGAACGATTACACCCTTGCATACAGCGGCAGCAGGAACAGAAGGGAGCTTAACGGACGACATAGCACGGTTTTACAAGCAGGGGTCGCTGATCTCATGCTTGTTTTCGCTAAATCGCGCAAGCAGAAACGCAAGGACGAATCGCTAGCTTTTATTGTTGAACGAAATTCGCCTGGCCTATTTATTGGTGAGAATATTCAAAAAATGGGGCTTCGATCCCTCATGCTTCATTCCGTTCGGTTTGAGCATTGCTCGGCTGCGGGAGCATGCTTGTTTAATAAGACGGAAGATATGGCTGAATTCCTCACATCCCTCTCACAACTGGCACATATTAGCGCGGCTGCGCAAGCGGTCGGCATGGCGCAAGGCGCTTATGAAGCTGCGGCAGCCTATGCCAAGCAGCGCAAGCAATTCGGCATTCTCATTGGAAAGCACCAAGGCACTTCCTTCAAGCTCGCGAATATGTGGACGCGAATTGAAGCTGCCAGGCTGCTTGTCTATCAAGCCGCATGGCGGAGAGACGAAGGTCTTAGCTGTGACAGGGAAGCGGCAATAGCACGGAAATATTCGGCTGACTGTGCGGTAGAAACAGCCATTGAAGCCATTCAAATATTCGGCGGATACGGCTACATGCAGGAGTACCGCATGGAACGATTTTTGCGTGATGCGAAATGCTTGGCAACCAAGCTAGGGACCGGCGGAATGGACACCGACTGCGTCTCACATATCGTAATGGCTTAAGGAGTGATTAAGCATGCGCCATGCGGTTATCGTCGGCGGGAAACGAACACCTTTCGGAAAACTAGGCGGTACATTCAAGGATGTGGACGGTGTCCAGCTTGGCGCGTCAGCTATCCGCGGTTCCATGCAGCAATGTGGAATGGAATCGTCTGAGGTTGACGGCATCTTAATGGGAATGGTGCTTCAAGCCGGGAATGGGCAAAATCCAGCGCGCCAAGCCGCGATTCGAGCGGGACTGGATTGGAGTATCCAAGCGGACACCATAAATAAGGTGTGTGCTTCAGGCATGCGGGCAATTACGCTTGCCGAGCAGCTGATACGTGCAGGCGATTCGGAGGTGCTGATTGCCGGAGGAATGGAGAGCATGAGCCAGACCCCGCTTGCTGCGCGCACGGCAAGATGGGGGAGTAAGCTTGGGCATGCGGCGTTGACGGATTTATTAATTCACGACGGATTGCTCTGCCCGTTTCATGATGTCCTAATGGCGGTTCATGGCAATCAGGCAGCTGCGGAATATGGAATAAGCAGAACCGAGCAGGACGAATGGGCACTAAGAAGCCACGCCCGGGCATGCTCGGCCATGGACGCTGGATTTTTAGCGGAGGAAATCGAAGCATTCGCCACGCTTGGAAGCGTGATGATCGATCAAGATGAATGTCCCCGCCGTGACACGAGTGAACGCAAGCTGGCCATGCTCCAATCGATTGCAGGTGCTAACGGAACGATCACTGCTGGCAATGCACCAGGCGTGAATGACGGAGCAGCGTCTTTAGTTTTGATGTCTGCGGAAGCAGCTGCACGGAAGGGCTGCAAACCGCTAGCACGCATAGCGGCACATGCCGCGATCGGAACGAGGGCTCCCCATTTAGCGTCAGCGCCTGCTTTGGCTATACAGAAGCTGCTGCACAAGCAAGGCCTCTCCTTGCGGGATATTGATTTGTTCGAAGTCAACGAGGCCTTCGCGGCGGTTCCGCTCGTATGCGGACATATTCTCGGATGGAATGACGACAAAGTCAATGTTGCAGGCGGAGCCATCGCACTTGGTCATCCCATCGGTGCAAGCGGGGCAAGGATTGTGCTTAGCTTGATGCACCAGCTGCGACGAAGAGGCGGCGGACTCGGCATAGCAGCCATCTGCAGCGGAGGCGCGCAGGGTGACGCCATACTCATTGAGGTTCGATCATGAAGCGAAGGGAGGAGATAAAGATTGAGCATTCGGACAGCAGCGGTAATGGGTGCAGGCCAGATGGGCAGCGGCATCGCGCAGGCGCTAGCGAGAAGCGGCATCGCTGTTTTGCTATATGATTTGAATCGGGACGCCGCAGCGCTTGGTCTAAAAAGGATTGGCGACTCGTTAAGCCTGCTTATCGCCAAAGGAAAACTGGAGGATAAGCAGCGCAGCGAGCTTTTGTCCCGAATCACGGTATCTACAGAGCTTGCCGATGCGCAAGCTGCGGATCTTGTCATTGAAGCAGCGCCCGAGCGCATGGATATCAAAAAAGAAATACTCGCCGAGCTTTGCCGTGTCTGCTTGCCTCATACCATATTGGCAACGAATACTTCCTCTCTCTCCATTACAGAGCTGGCATCCGCGACCGGCAGACCATCGCTCGTCATTGGCATGCACTTTATGAATCCGGTGCCTGTGATGCCGCTAGTTGAACTTATTCGCGGATTGGAAACCTCCGACGACACTTACGATCAAATTAGGCAGCTCTCGCTCGCAATAGGCAAGACGCCGGTCGAAGTCAGAGATTTTCCTGGCTTCGTATCCAACCGTATTCTCATGCTCATGATTAATGAAGCCATATATACGGTTTATGAAGGGGTAGCCTCTCCAGAAGCGGTCGATGAGATCATGAAGCTTGGAATGAAGCATCCGATGGGACCGATTGCGTTAGCCGATTTCATCGGATTGGATACATGCCTCGCGATTATGGAGACACTCCATCACGGATTTGGCGACTCTAAATATCGACCGTGCCCGCTGCTTAGCCAACACGTAAAGGCAGGCTGGCTTGGCCGGAAAACAGGACGCGGCTTTTATAGCTATCCATAGCATGACAATAGCTGCATCGGAGAGGGTGCATAGCGATGGAGCTCCGTTTTACGCGGGAACAAGCAGACCTGCAAGAAGCTGTCAGGCAGTTTGCAGAACAAGAAATCGCACCGGTCGTACATGAGATGGAAGAAACCGATCAATTCCCGTCTTCACTATTAGCAAAAATGGCGCAAAAAGGATGGATGGGCATTCCTATTCCGAAAAAATGGAATGGTGCCGGACTCGATTTTATTTCCTATATTATAGCTATCCATGAGATATCCAAAGTGAGTGCGGCAGTCGGGGTCATCTTATCCGTTCATACCTCAGTAGGAACCATTCCTATTTTAAAGTATGGAAACGATGAACAAATCGCGAAATTCGTGCCTTCCCTAGCCGCTGGGGAAGCCTTGGGCGCATTCGCTTTGACGGAGCCGCAGGCTGGTTCGGACGCAGCCGCTATCCGTACTTCAGCCGAGTTGGCAGGCGATCATTATACACTGAATGGCAGCAAGCTTTTTATAACGAATGCAGGGGTCGCCCAAACGTATGTGACCTTTGCAGTAACGGACACGGCGAAAGGCTCTTATGGAATCAGTGCATTTATAGTTGAGCAGAATACAGCCGGCTTTGCAATCGGAAGGAAAGAGAGAAAGCTGGGGCTTCATGGATCCAATACATGCGAGATCATGTTTGATCAGGTGCGGCTTCCGGTTGCTCAGCGCCTTGGCAGGGAAGGAAATGGTTTTGAGATAGCACTAGGAGCGCTTGACGGCGGCAGAATCGGCATTGCGGCACAGGCGCTCGGCATCGCGGAGGCGGCACTGCGACTTACAAATGAAAGGATGAATCAAAGTTTCATGCTGTATGGAAGAACCACTGCTGTGGCTCGCAATAACAAAGCAAAATGGGCTGAACTGACCATTCAAGTCGAAGCTGCAAAAATGCTCGTATACCGTGCTGCATATTTGCGACAACAAGGACTGCCCTGCACGAAGGAGGCTTCCGCTGCCAAAATGTATGCAGCCGACACCGCAGTCAGGGTTACAAATGAGGCGATGGCTATCTTGGATATGGACGGCTGCTTGAGGGGCTCGGGGATTGAACGAATGTTTCGTGATGCAAAAGCTACGCAAATATATGAAGGGACAAATGAAATCCATAGAATCGTCATTAGCGGCCAATTGTTGAAATAATGTTTCTCCGATGAAAGGCGGTGGTGAAATGTGTGCTGCTCCAGGCCAGCGGCTGCGGGAAGCCATTCAGGCTGAAATGCCTCTTCAGGTTGCAGGTGCTATACATGCCTATTCCGCGATAATGGCTGAACGAGTGGGCTTCCGATCATTGTATTTATCTGGCGCTGGCGTAGCCAATGCTTCATTCGGGCTTCCGGACCTTGGTATGACTACACTGTCGGATTGCTTGGAGGAAACGAGGCGCATAACAA
Organism: Paenibacillus sp. 2TAB23; assembly: GCF_052115165.1. NCBI lineage: Bacteria > Bacillati > Bacillota > Bacilli > Caryophanales > Paenibacillaceae > Paenibacillus > Paenibacillus sp. 2TAB23. The sequence goes on along the minus strand of NZ_JBFRGD010000004.1, from coordinate 62,789 downwards.
GCGTAACGGAGCTTCCTTTGCTCGTTGATGTCGATACGGGCTTTGGCGGAGCTTTCCAAATCGCACGAATGATGAAGGAAATGAATCGAGCCGGCGCAGCTGGCATTCATATTGAAGATCAAATATCAGACAAACGATGCGGTCACCGTCCAGGCAAAACGATCGTAAAGCAGGAGGAAATGGTCGACCGCATCAAAGCCGCCGCGGATGCCAGAATGGACCCGTCATTCGTCATTATGGCGAGAACCGATGCAATTGCCGTTGAAGGGTTGGAAGCTGCGATTGAACGCGCCTGCGCTTGCGTGGAGGCCGGAGCGGACATGATCTTCCCAGAGGCGGTCACTTCGCTTGATGATTACCGAACTTTTGCTAATGCGGTTCAAGTTCCCATCCTTGCCAACATGACAGAGTTCGGCCAGACACCATTATTCTCGGTAGAGGAGCTTGGCAATGCCGGGGTTGGCTTGGCGCTTTATCCGTTGTCCGCATTTCGAGCAATGAATGCAGCGGCACTACATGTATATCAGGCAATAAGAAGCGAAGGGACCCAAAGGAACGTAATGGACCGCATGCAGACAAGAGCCGACCTTTACGATTACCTCAACTACTACGACTTTGAAAAAAAGCTGGATCAGCTGTACGGCTTCAATAAGGGGGGAAGCAGCGATGACGGTTAAAAAAAGCGGCGGGCTCGCCGATGTGGTTGCCGGGCAAACCTCCATTTCGACGGTTGGAAAAGCAGGAGTTGGGCTTACTTATCGGGGATATTCGATCGAAGATCTCGCTGCGAACGCCGTGTTTGAAGAAACGGCATATTTGCTTAACTACGGCAAGCTTCCGACTCTACCGGAATTGCAGGCATACAAGATTAAACTCCGAAAGCTGCGCAAGCTTCCAACAGGATTGCTTCACATTCTGGAGCAGCTGCCCGCTGCCGCGCATCCCATGGATGTGCTGCGTACGGGTGTCTCTGCGCTTGGCACCTATGAACCTGAAGATACGGCAAACGATCACCATGCCGTGACCGATCGGCTGATTGCCTGCTCCGCTTCCATGCTCTTATACTGGCATCATTTCCACGCCCAGGGCATCCGTGTCGATACTGAGTCGGACAGTGACAGCATCGCCGAACATTTCCTGCAGCTGCTGCATGGTCATCCTCCAAGTAAGCTGCACGAAAAGGCACTTGACGTATCGCTGACGCTTTATGCTGAACATGAGTTCAATGCCTCAACCTTTGCCGCAAGAGTGACGGCTTCGACTTTGTCTGACGCTTATTCTTCGGTTACTACCGGTATCGGCACCTTAAGAGGCAATCTGCATGGAGGCGCCAATGAGGCTGCCATGGCGCTTATTGAAGCTTTCCCGAATCCAGCCAAAGCAGAAGCCGCCGTTAGGCATATGCTGCAAGAAAAGAAATTAATAATGGGCTTCGGCCATCGTGTCTATTCCGTCCGTGATCCCAGGTCGGACATTATTAAGCGCTGGTCCAAAAAGCTATCCGATGATGCACAGGACTGGATTCTATATGATGTATCTGAGCGAATCGAGCAAATTATGCAAAAGGAGAAGCAGCTTTTCCCCAATCTGGACTTCTACAGTGCATCCGCTTATCGGTTAATGGGCATTCCAACCTCTTTGTTTACGCCTATATTTGTCATTTCCCGTATAAGCGGCTGGATGGCTCATCTTATTGAACAACGCAGCCATAACCGCATTATTCGCCCAAATGCCGAATATATAGGTCCTGAGTCAGCACAATGGCTGCCAATTGATCATCGATCGTGAAGAAAGGGAGGACTGATGCACCGATGTCATCGCCGGTCTTCAACGCTAAGCCTGATCCGGATCAGCTGTTAGTCGATATTGCTTCCTATGCATCAGCGTACAAGATTGAAAGTGATGAAGCTTACGAGACGGCTCGCTACTGCCTCATGGATACGCTAGGCTGCGGCTTGCTTGCCCTGCGGTATCCGGAATGTACAAAGCTGCTCGGACCTGTCGTTCCCGGAACAATCGTCCCGCACGGCGCCCGTGTTCCGGGCACCTCGTATATGCTCGATCCGATAACCGCGGCTTTTAATATCGGATGCCTCAACCGCTGGCTGGATTACAATGATACCTGGCTTGCCGCGGAATGGGGGCATCCTTCGGATAATCTTGGAGGTATTCTAGCCGCTGCGGACTACGTAAGCAGAAGAAACCTATCGGAAGGCAAATTGCCGCTAACGATGCATGATGTATTAACGGCGATGATCAAAGCACACGAAATTCAAGGCGTGCTTGCGCTCAACCATAGTTTCAACCGCGTTGGCTTAGACCATGTTATTCTCGTAAAGATTGCCTCAACCGCCGTCGTCACTGCGATGCTCGGCGGGATGCAATCCGAAATTATCAATGCCGTCTCGCATGCGTGGCTTGATGGGCATTCTCTTCGAACATATCGGCATTCGCCCAATACCGGAACGCGCAAATCTTGGGCTGCCGGTGATGCAACGAGCCGTGGCGTCAGGCTTTCATTATTGGCTCTTAACGGTGAGATGGGCTATCCTTCGGTGTTGTCCACGCCTGAGTGGGGGTTCAGCGACGTGCTGTTCAAAGGAAAGAAGCTACAGCTGGCACGTAAATTCGATAGCTATGTGATGGAAAATATTTTGTTCAAACTATCATTTCCTGCCGAATTCCATGGGCAAACAGCCGTTGAAGCGGCAATCGCTCTGCATCCGGAAGCCATTCTTCGGTTACATGATCTGGATCGCATTATGCTCACGACGCATGAATCCGCGTTGCGGATCATCGATAAGCAAGGACCGCTCCACAATCCAGCTGATCGTGATCATTGCTTGCAATACATGGTTGCAATCGGTCTGCTTTATGGAGAGTTGACCGCGGACCATTATGAAGACCTTGCAGCTTCAGATCCACGAATTGATCAGCTTCGCCAAAAAATGATAACAAAAGAGGATCCGTCATTTTCAGCTGATTATTTGGATGAGAATAAACGATCAATTGCCAATGCCGTACAGCTGTTTTACCTTGACGGCACCTCATCAGACCGTATAGAAATCGCCTATCCTGTCGGCCATAGAAGAAGAAGGAGCGAAGGCATCCCATTGCTTTGGCACAAATTCGAAGCTAACTTAAGAAGCCGTTTCCCTGTCAAACAGACTCAACTGATTATGGAGCTGTGCCAGAATCAAGCTAGGCTTGAGGAAACCTCGGTCCCGCAGTTTATGGATATGTTCTTCATTTAATCAACAGCCTGCGACAGCCGCAGGTTTTTCTTTTTTTGCAATTCATTTGTATCCTTTCTGTAACTTATTGAGCCCCGCTTTCGTTATATTGTATAAGTAAGCTGAATATGAATATAAACCATACCTAAAAGGAGCGTCAGCGCTATGAAAAAATTTGGAATGATCGCAGTTGTCGCGATAGCTTGTCTCACGGCCTTTAGCTTTGCGCCGACGGGAGGCCGTGAATATACACCGCTGGAGCAATCGTCGGATATGGAAAGCGGATATATCGAGCAGGTGCAAACACGGGATGGCCACTATATGTTGTCCATTGACGGGATCGAATGGTTCGAGGGTCAAGAAGCCATTGCGCCGTTTCTTGAACGAGAAGGGGACTCCGAGCTGGATGGGCCACCGGACGGCTACTACATTATTAATGACGAGAGCAGCCTGCACGACCTTCCCATTGCGGAGGATGCTGAAGTTCTGATGCAAATCTACAACCGTACTGGCAATGCAGCTGAAGCGGATATCGTCTGGAACGAGCCCGTTTCAATCGAAACGTTTGTCAAGCTGCTGAACACGGAGGATGATCTGGATATCAAAAGCTTCCCGTATCATTTGACCGTTCAGAACGGTGAAATTACCCGCATTGTTCAACAATATGTTCCTTAACCAAACCACTTATCGAATACAAAGAAAGGCTCAGACCGCAGACATGAAACATGACTGCAGCGTGAGCCTTTTTTAATAAGGGAATTAATCTCTTCCCGCTTCGTAAATTTTTTGGGCAAGCATGGCTGGATTGGTTTTTGCCGTTGTCATATGGTCACCGGTTCCTTCTATATACCGGAATACACCTAATCGGTTGGACATATGCGGATGCCAGCCGTATTGGCTATTAAACTGAGGCAATACGTTATCCTCCGTCAAATAAATATAGCTCTTCGGAACGGCGAGGCTGTAAAATTTTTTGAGATCCAGCTTTTCGTAATTTGGCTTGGCGGGTTCCGGGCTGATCTGATTGTAGATGTATTCGGCCATCCCTAAGCTAGCTAAATTAACGAAGGTATCGCGAAATATTGGAAATGGCAGCATAATCGTATCATCAATCGTGCTTTCTCTCAGCTGCTTGAACAAGGCCTGATAAGCTGGCGGGAATTCATCGGCAACCATTTCACCGTCGTTAAGCACGAAGGCATTCCAGAAAACAAGCCGTTTCAGTCGGTCTGGTATTTGCTGTGAGACCGTCTGCACGAGCGTCCCGCCAAAGCTGTGGCCAACGAGCACGATATCATGCAGGTCTCGCGCGACGATGTCATCTACGATCGATTGGGTAAGCATGGCATGTGTCACATTTTTATTCGTATCGGCTCCATGACCCGGATATTCCGGCACATAGACGGTATGCCCCATTTTACGAAGCTCAGCGGCGATACCATCCCAGAAACTCGTATCTGCCCAGGCTCCGTGGATCAGAACGAAAGTGAGCGGCTGTTCACTCGGTCTTGTGGCATAGCGAGCACATACAGGATAAACATTTGTATAGGGATGGGAATATGTCCAGGTCACCCACTCATGCTGATAAGGATACACGTTTCATTTCTCCTCGCATTCAGATACATCAGCATATGCCCATATGCGTTCAAGAGTAACTGTAATGCGAATTTTGAACGCAATCCCATCAAACATGGAGATTAATCAAGTCAGGTTCATGTTTTTGCTTTTATCGACAGGCAGCCGAAAGCTATGTCTGGCTGTTTTAGATTGCGGCGGATTATTCCTCGCAGATGCGAGCGTAGCATTGATCTCACCGCCTAGCATAATGAGAATCGAGCTCATGTAGAGCCAAATTAATAGAATGATCATTCCTCCAAGGCTTCCGTATGTTTTAGAATAGTTAGAGAAATTGTTGATGTAAAATTGGAAAGCGACCGAAGTGATAATCCAACCGAAGGTTGCGAACAAAGCACCCGGAACCACCTCTTTAAGGCTTAACCTTCGACTCGGCACAATCCAATACAACAGCGTGAAGGCACATGCCATTGCTGCAATCGGAATGAGATATTTGATAATGCCCCATATCGATTGGAAGCCGCTCGGATAACTGAGCCATTCAAATAAATACTGACCGATTGCTTGACCGAATATGAGCATAACCATAACCAATATAATAACCACCACGAGAAAGACAGTAGCAAGCACGGAAATTCCGCGCACCTTCCAGAATGGACGCTGCTCCTCCACGTCATATGCTTTGTTGAGTCCCTTCATAATAGCGTTGATGCCGTTGGAAGCAGACCATATGGTAGCGATCATTCCGAAGGAGAGAAGAGTACCGCTGCCGTTGTCAACAACCTCAGAGAGAATTCCGCTGAGCGTATCGCTTGCTTCCGTAGGAAGCACCCTAATAAATTCTGCGATTACACTATCACCGGACAGCTCGATAAAACCAAGCAAGCTGACCATGAAAATTAAGAATGGGAAAAACGATAGAATCAGGTAATACGTTAGCTGCGCTCCAAGTGCTGGAACGTCATCCTCCCGGAAACGACTGTAAAGGCATTTTATAAATTGTACCGTCTGTGACTTGCTTCTCATTTGTGGTCACGCTCCTTTTCATATAAAATTAAACAGATAGACAGCCGAGTTAAACAGTCCATGCGATAAAAGAAAATAGGAGCTTGTAGGAAATGCTCAAATCGTGTCGAATACGTTAACGATCAATTTAAATAGTAAAGGGAGTGGACCTATTGTTTTTGAATTTCATACAGTCCAAAGAACATAAAATTGCTTTTCTGGAGCTCGCCCATGTCGTCGCAAATGCTGACGGATACGTACATAAGAAGGAACAAAATTATTTGCAATCTTATATGAATGAAATGGATATTCAGTCCTCGGAAGTGCAATTTACACCTGGCAAGCAGCTGACAGATATCGTCGGCAGCTTGAATGACGAGCATTTAAAAAATATCTTTTTTGCTGAAATCCTGCTGCTCATCTACGCCGACGGCGATTACAATGATGATGAAAAGAAATTGACGGAAGATTTAAAGAAACAGTTCGGGCTGTCGGACCATGCTTACGAGACGATAAAGGATTGGGTTACCCGTATGGATCAGTTGAAAATAGAAGGCCTTAAGCTCATTCTAAACACATAAACCATATAGCAGGACCATATGCCAACCACCTTCATTTCTTTTCTAGTCATAAGAATGAAGGTTTTTTTATTTTTATTGGCACATTCATTTGAATGCTCTTTTTAATCACGTTTATTCATGGTATTATGGGGTCAAAATCATATCCATACGAGGAGAAAGAGAAGATGAGCTATAGTCAATCAAGTGGATACGGAAAGCCCATGCAAAAACTGATGTTAACGTTTTTCTTTGCCTTGCTTGTATCAATCGGCGGAATGATGCTTGGAACGCTGCTGCCGCCTGTTGCAAGAATTCCTTTGTTTATTTTGGAGCTTGCACTCATAGTCGGCATTATGTTTTTAAGAAAGTCCAAAGCGATCGGCTATTCATTAATGTATGCGTTTATGGCTGTTTCCGGAGCGACGCTTCAGTTCGCAATTAGTTATTACATAGCGACAATCGGAACAGCGGTCGTACTGGAAACCGTCGGGGTAGCCATTCTTGTATATGCCGGATTGGCTATTTATGCGACCTACTCGAAGGAGGATTTCCGGTTCCTTGGCGGGTTTCTGTTCGCATCGTTAATCGGATTAATTGTACTTGGCCTAATCCAATTTTTCGTTCCGTTTGTTGGCGTAATGGAGACGGTGTATGCGGGCTTTGGCTTGCTGATCTTTATTGGGTATACGCTATATGACTTCAGCAGGATGTCGAAGGAAGGGTTCGATGAGCGCGATATTCCATTAATGGTCGTCAACATCTATCTGGATCTCGTGAATATCATTCTGTTCGCGCTTCGGTTCGTCAAATCCTTGCTTGATGACTAACTGGCAGCACAAAGGCTAATCTCCTTGTTGGAGATTAGTCTTTTTTTGTTGGGGAACCTTTTTAATCGAAGCTGTTTCCATTCTCGTTTTAATTATGAAGCACGCGAAAACAGAGGGAGCTGGAAATCCGCATGAATTAGCCAAGCCTCTGCTTGCAACTTGAGCAGAAGTTCTATTTTGTGCAGAGTAGACAAAATATTCCACCTTTTAGTACAAGGAATTGCGTGTTCAATCGTCATGAATCCTTTTAAGATGAACTTGTAAGCGATTACGAAATTACAAGATAACGGGAGGCTGATCGTATTGAATGCAAGAAAAACGATTTGGAGGAAGGTTCGTTTATTTTTATTAAGTGCCGTGATGTTCTTATCCACCTTCTTCGGTTCCTTTACCGGAGCCGCAAGCGCAAACGTAGCCAATGATTTTCAAGCATCGGTAATGGCACCATTAACAAAAATAACCGATTGGAACGCTTTTAAGAACCAATTAATTACGCTGAAGAATAACGGGGTTTACGCTTTAACGACTGATATTTGGTGGGGTGACGTAGAAGCAGCAGGAGACAACCAATTTGATTGGAGCTATTACAAAACGTACGCGAATGCAGTCATTGAATCGGGATTGAAATGGGTGCCTATTCTATCAACGCATACCTGTGGCGGTAATCCCGGAGATGATTGCAACATACCGATTCCTTCTTGGTTATGGAGCAAAGGGACAGCCGATGAAATGAAGTATAAAAGCGAAAGCGGCTACGTCAACAATGAAGCACTTTCGCCGTTCTGGAGCGGAATCTCTACGCAGTACACTGAACTATACGCCTCATTTGCCCAAAACTTCGCAAGCTATAAGCCCGTCATCTCCAAAATCTATTTAAGCGCTGGCCCGTCAGGCGAGCTGCGCTACCCATCCTATTATAATTCCGCAGGCTGGAGCTATCCTTCACGAGGGAAGTTCCAAGTGTACACCGACACAGCAAAAGCGGCTTTCCGAACAGCCATGACGACCAAATACGGCTCCTTAACAGGGGTAAACCAAGCATGGGGGCTGCAATTAACGAATGTTAGCCAAATCAACCCGCCGTCAGACGGCGATTCCTTCTATGCTACGGGCGGTTATCAATCCAATTACGGAAAGGATTTTCTTGCATGGAACCAAAGCGTGCTTGAGAATCATCTAGGCGTCATCGGAGCGGCAGCACATTCACAGCTCGATTCGACATTCGGCGTTCGGATTGGTGCCAAAATCTCAGGCATCCATTGGCAGATGAACAACCCATCAGCCCCGCATAGCGCAGAGCATGCGGCTGGTTATTATAACTACAATGGCATTATCCAAAAATTCAAAGACAGTGATTTGGATCTAACGTTTACCGCGCTGGAGATGTACGATAGCGGTACGGCACCAGCATATTCGCAGCCTTCGACTTTGGTCGATACGGTTTCCTCGATTGCGAATGTAAAGGGCGTACGCTTGAATGGGGAAAATGCTTTGCCGACCGGCAGCTTCCAGAAGATTGAAGAACAGATCATGAAATGGAGCTACAACGGTTTTACACTGCTTCGTTTAGCAAATGTCGTTAATCAAGATGGCTCGCCTACAGGCAACCTCGCAGGCTTCAAGCAGTATGTTATCAATCATGCGGGTCCTATCGTGCAGCCAGGCGATAACCAAGTGACGATTTATTACAAGAAGGGATATGCATCACCTTATATTCATTATCGACCGACAGGTGGTACATGGACGACGGCACCTGGCCAGCCAATGCCAAATTCTGAAATATCCGGCTATTCCAAAATCACGATCGAGATTGGAGCTGCGATCCAATTAGAAGCAGTCTTCAATAATGGCAGCGGTACCTGGGACAGCAACAATATGCAGAACTATCTCTTTAACGAAGGGGTGTTCACCTACACACCGAGCACAAACGGAACCGCAGGCATGATCACAGCAGGAGCCCCGCAGGGAATAGACACGACAGCGCCAAGCATTCCCGCTAACTTAGTTTCAACAGGAAAAACCGATTCGTCTATTTCTTTAGCATGGTCGGCTTCAACAGATACCGTTGGCGTAACCGGTTATGAGATTTGGCGCGAAGGGGTAAAAGTAGGGACAACCTCCGGTACTGTATATACGCAAACCGGACTTTCGTCATCAACCGTTTACAGCTTCACGGTTAAAGCTTTTGACGCTGCAGGAAATACTTCAGACGCGAGCGCTGCTTTAAGCGTTTCGACCAATGCTGCACCAAGTACAAACACCGTAACCGTTTATTATAAAAAAGGATTTGCAACTCCCTATATCCATTACCGGCCAGTTGGAGGAACGTGGAGCACAGTGCCCGGTACGGCAATGCCAAACGCCGAAATCAGCGGTTACGCCAAGCTGACGCTCAACATTGGAACAGCAACCCAATTGGAGGCCTGCTTTAATAACGGGAGCGGTACATGGGATAGCAATCAATCACAAAACTACCTTTTCAGCACAGGTACTTGGACGTATACACCGGGTGTAAGTGGCGCAGCAGGCATGATTACGGCTGGACCAACTCAAAATCCAGATACGACTGCACCAAGCGCACCAAACAGCTTAGCTGTCACAGGTAAAACGGATTCCGCTGTTACGTTAAGCTGGACGGCATCCAACGATACAGTTGGCGTCACGGGTTACGAGCTTTGGCGTAACGGAGTCAAAGTGGCAGCGACGCCTTCCACAAGCTATACACATACTGGCCTGATTGCGGCAACTGCCTATAGCTTTTCAGTTAGAGCATATGATGCTGCAGGCAATGTCTCGGATGCCAGTAACGTCATATCCGAAACGACTAACCCAGCGGCCGCGGGGAACAGCGTCACGATTTATTACAAGAAGGGGTATGCAACGCCATATATCCACTATCGCCCTGCAGGCGGAGCCTGGACGGCTGTACCCGGCAAGCCTATGACCGATTCTGAGGTTAGCGGCTATGCCAAAATAACGATTGCTCTCGGAACAGCAACCCAGCTCGAAGCGGTGTTCAACAACGGCAGCGGCACTTGGGACAACAACAATGCGCAAAACTATCGGTTCAACGCAGGGCTTAATGTATTTATACCAAGTACGAATGGCACGCCTGGCTCTATCTCACAGCCAGCAGAATTTCCCCCAGCTAACACTGGGGGCGGTTCGCCGCTCAGTACTGCTGAAGCAAACGAAGCAATTGCCGTAAATAGACTGAATCATGTGTGTGAGTTTACTTGTAGGATCCATTTTCAATGGAAATGAATTTAGTGGTGTGGATTCATGCTTGAATTACCGATATCATATACATTGGAGGAATACGATAACGGGATCGTTATGATGCGGGATTAATCGAATAAAGGATATTTTTGCTGTAGGGCGAATACATACGTAAATATAAATATCTAGGTAGGAGGGTACTCGTGAATGTCTTCTATATACTCATGTTCTTATCATTATGGACAATGGGTATCGTTTTTCTTCGTTATAGCTTTAAACGCAATGTTTGGATTTCTTTTACCCTGATTACAGGGGGTATGGCGAGCTTTGCCTTTTCCATACATTTAACGATCATGCCTTTTATACTTCCTTATGAATGGTTAAATCCTTTCTGGAGCACCTTCGTCTTTCATCTCAGCGTAGCGGCGATGACGATCTATTTCTACTTGTTTCCGCTTGCAACAAGTATGGGCGGCTTATGGATGGGGGCTTTGAACTCTTCGAAAGTGAAGTGGATACTAAGCGTGGTGTTAGCTCTGCCGGCATTCATACTGCTAGCATTACATCTGATTCGCGAGCCATGGAACAGCTTCGACATTCGTACGTTTCGTTGGTGGAGCGGCGCTTATTTTTTTTTAGGTTACCTTTTCTATCATGCTGCTTATCTACGTGAGAAGGACCATCTCGTAAGAAGAAACAAGAAGAGGGTAGCTTTTTTATTTTCGTTCGGTACGTTATGGGCTTTTGTCTCTGATTTTATCGGCTTCCGTAAGTTAACGCTGGAGGAATGGCATTTTACTCTGGAAAGTAACGGAGCGTGGCAGCTAAATGCCGTCATCATTTTGGGTCTCGTTGCAGCTATTATCTATTATTCCGTCAAATACGGTTTTCTCGGCGTGAAACTACGATTTGAGCGCGAGAAGCTGGATTCATCCATGCGCGCCTTAACGATGGGGGTATCTATTCTAAACCATTCCATTAAAAATGAAATTCAAAAAATCGATTATTTAACGGAAAAAACGCAAAGCTTTATTCATAACGGACAGACCGAAAAGTCACTCCAATCCATCGAGCAAATTCATGCAGTAACCGCCCATCTGCTGAGCATGGTCAATCAAATCAAGGATAAGGCAGATGATATTATCATAAATGAAACACCTATTCAGCTTCAGCAGCTCTTCGCATCTGTTATCATGCCGATGCAGCCGTTGTTCGATAGGCGTGCGGTTACCATTGAATTTTCCGAAATAAATAGTGGCATTTTGAATGGAGATTCCGTTCATATCAAGGAGGTATTGTCCAATTTGCTGCAGAATGCAGTGGATGCGATGGAAAACGAGGGAGGTACGATTATACTTCGGTCAATCAAAACCAAACGAAACTTCATCATCGAGGTTAAGGATAACGGATGCGGAATACCGAAGGAGCAGCACTCCAAAATTTTCGAGCCTTTCTACACGACCAAAAAAAACACCAGCAATCATGGACTTGGTTTATCTTATTGCGCTGCGGTTATGCGAAAGCATGGCGGTCTATTATCGATCGCCGATACGGAAATCGGGGAGGGCACGACTTTCCTGCTTCAATTCCCCATGAATCGCTATACTTCCATCGAACCTGCTAGCCCTAAAGTCGCCAACGTACTTGCATCAACGCAAAAACCCGAAACCTAATCACCGCGGAAATGAGTTAGTTTGTTTTTGATGCTTTTTAGCTGTGATTTGATCGTGTTGGTTGATTTATGCAGCTTATCCGATATTTGCTGTTTACTTAGGCCTTCCTTGCGCAAATCAAAAACTTCACGTTCCATTGGCGATAACTCCATGAGTTGAATTTCACTTCGCATGATCCGTGCTGCGTCCGCATGAATCGTCGAACGGTCTTGGTGGGCTTCTCTGATCGCCCTAACAATATCCTTGTAACTTTGCTTCGTAATGTAATTAAGAGCGCCTATCTGAAATGATTTCATAATAATTTCACGTTCGGTTAAGGACGTCAGCATGATGACCTTTACTGTATCCGCGTCGATACGTGATAAAATTTCCTTCATGGCATCTAAGCCATCTAGATTATTGCCAGTTAAATTAATATCCATCAGAATAATATCAATAGATTCCCGAAGTGCCGTTTCTACAGCGGACTCCCTCGTGGAAACTACGGCAACGACCTCAATATCCTGTTCTTCCGCCAAATCCGAGCTCAAGTTCTGCTGCCAGAACGGATCATCTTCTACAAGCATAACGCGTATGCGGCTCATGTAAATCCCCTCCAACTGCAGTAGATGCATTACAGTATTAGTATAACAAACATGAAATTGATGAGGCTAGGGTGAACTTTTTTCACCCTCTTCCGTATGCCTGGGGTGAAAAAAGTTCATCCTGCACAGATTGGCGCATTAAAGGATATACTTCGAAATATAAAAGGTGAGCGGATGAGTCTTACACTTACGATGCCTTACATTTCGAGGAGATGACCAAGATGAACATCATAAATGCAATCCATTCAGAATTAAAATGGGATTTTAACAAAGCAGCCCCCATTCTAACATACATGCTGCGTAAGTTTACAATTTATAATAGAAGAACGTTTATTGGTCTTAAAGCATTTGATAAACGATCGGTTCTTTCATCTTCCGCTTCAAGAGCATCTGACTCCGTAACCAATACGGCCTCCATCAGACTCATTATAGATGAATGGTTAAATCAATAGATGCATCAACATATCATGAAATGTAAGAAGCAGCTCCGTTCATCATGTGAACATGGGCTGCTTCTTTTAGACATGTACAAACGCATTCAGATACTTTTTACATACTGATTCACGAATAGGCAACACTCGCTTTATCATGCATTCATATAGGACATAGATTCACTAAGCTCGCTCGATGGTAAGAATAATGCATGTGATGTAAATGTACGGAGAGGGGCAATCGAGATGGACTGGTTATTTATTGTGGTATATGGCGCACTTATTGGCATCGTGGTAGAAATCGCTGCTGCACTGCTTATTATGACGGGACTCGATCATAAAATTGCCCGATTTCAAGCTGTTTCCATGCTTACAGCAACTGGATTTACGACCAAAGAATCAGAGCTGGTTCTACGTCATCCTTTCCGAAGACGGATTGCTATTTTCTTAATAGTGTTCGGCGTATTTTCGTTCGCGGTTATTATTTCCTCGCTGAGCAATATTCTTGCACAGAGCTTTCGTGTATATCAGCTCGGCATTGTAACAGCTGTGCTAGCATTTGTTCTAATTGTTCTAAAAAATAAAAGAATTGCTGCCTATTTAACGCAAAAAACAGAGCATCAGTTAGAAAAAGTTTTCGAGCTTCATGAGCTTCCTATTCATGAGGTGCTCTATATCGATGAAAAGCGTGACATTTTCACAGAAATCATTATTCATGAGCGTTCTACTTTTAATGGACGCCATTTGGTGAACATTATGCAACAAACTAATGATCTTAATATCCTATTTATTCTAAGGGAAAATAAAAAGCTGCGGAAATGCGATATAAAAATCAAAGCACGCGATCATTTATATGTCTACGGGGACAAGCAGGAAATAGAGAAACTTTTCGAAGCGGAACTTGAAAACAAACAGAGGAGAATCGAGAAAGATGAAGAAATAGTCACATTGTAAAATAGCAATAGGGATCTCGTTCATATGGCTAATTGGCTAACTTCACCATATTTTCTCTCGATTCTCTGTTGAATTTCCTCTCAATTCTCTGTTGAAGTAGTATACTAGGAACTAGTAGAGAATTATGCAAAATAATAAGGGAAAATCGCGATTGGAGGCGTTAAATTGCAACATTATGTCAATCAAACAGATTTTTTCTCGCAAGCCTGCGCTTTAGCTCCAATTGGAATGGCTATGGTATCCTCAGAAGGCGCATTTCTTTATGTGAATGAAGCCGGATGTGAAATCATCGGATATACGCAGTCTGAGCTAGCGCTTTTAAACCTAACGGATATGATTGGACACGAAAAAGGTTTGAAGTTAAAGCAGGATATGAATGAAACTAAGCAGCATAATGGAATTTCATTAATTGCTAACGAAATATCATTCATTCAGAAAAACGGCAATGCCAAATGGATCGATTTGAAGCTGTCTTTCATTCGTAATGATAACAAGCATGAAACGCCATTTTTCATTGCGTATATGACTGATATTACCGATAAAAAGACAAATGAGCTGGAATGGCTTGCCATCAAAGAAGATTATGATTTAATTACGGGGAATGTACTGGATCTCATTTCTTATATCACACCGGATGGCATAACCCGGTACATTTCGCCATCTGTGCGTGATTTGCTCGGATACGAGCCGAAAGAGCTGATAGGCAAAACGAATTTCGAGCTTTACCATCCAGATGATTTTCAAATGCTGAAATCCTCAACCCTATCGGATACAGACGTGCTGACATACAGGGTTCGTCATCAAGATGGCCGATATATATGGTTTGAGACAACTTACAAAACCGTAAAGGATGAATTGGGCAACGTTCAGAAGCTCATCGGTATTGGCCGTGATATAACCAATCGCAAGAATCATGAAGATAGCTTGGCAGCCGCGCAAAATATTGCCATGCTTGGAAGCTGGGAATGGGACATTACGAAGCAACTGTTTACGATGTCCGAGCATTGCTATAAAATATTCAATTTGGATACGAAGCAACCTATACAAAGAGAAGAGCTTGTCTCACTTATTCATCCCGACGATCAGAATAAATATAGAACGGCTTTCGAAGAAGCATTGGAAGGATTGCCATTCAATCATGAATTCCGGCATATACAGGCAGACGGCAAGATTAAATTTTTGAATATACGTGTCGCAGTCAATTTTGACGACAATGGGAATCCGATTAAAATGCTGGGTACAACCCAGGATATAAGCGACCGTAAGAGAGTTGAGCTGAATCTGGAAGAAAGCGTGCAGCGGTACACATCCCTGAAAAAATACAATCATGATGCCATCATTTCCATAGATCTGAACGGAAAAATTATAAATGGCAACCCGGTAGCAGAGCAGTTGACCGGCTATCCAGTTAAACAGCTAATCGGATTGAGCATTTCCACCGTAATCGGTATGGAAAATTATAAATCGCTGCTTTCCGATTCTAAGGATTATACGATCGTTGAACGAAACATAGACAAGATCAGCCACAGCAATGGGCACTCTGTTGAAGTATTAGCAACCGTAGCGCCGATTATTGTCAATAAAGGGCTTGTAGGCTATTACCTTATCATGAAGGATATTACGGAGCAGAAAAAGCTGCTCATTGCAAAAGAAACAGCCGAAAAAATGAATAAGGCCAAAAGTGAATTTCTAGCGATGATGAGCCATGAAATTCGTACCCCAATGAATGGGGTCATTGGTATGACTGACTTATTGCTCCAGACGACAGAGCTTGATGAGCAGCAGCTGGAGTATGTCTCTATCATTAGCAAAAGCGGCGAAACATTGCTCAGGCTTATCAATGATATTTTGGACCTGTCCAAAATAGAGTCAGGCAAGACTGAACTGCAAGTCGAGCCTTTTCAAATAAGAGAAAGCATTGCCGAAACGCTTGATCTGCTTACGCATAAGGCACTGGAGAAAAATTTGGAATTGATCATTAACGTAAATCCAAATGTTCCTGAAGTTGTCATAGGCGATCCAAATCGAATGAGACAGGTTTTAATTAATTTAATTGGCAATGCCATTAAGTTTACCTATTCTGGCGGCGTTACCATAACAGTTCAGTGCTTATCATCTGATTTCAACCAGGTGCGATGTCAATTTACGGTGTCAGATACAGGGATCGGTATTCCGCTAGCAAGACATCATCAATTATTTGACCCTTTCTACCAACTCGAACATTTCATGACTCGGAAACAGGAGGGCAGCGGGCTTGGACTCGCAATTAGCAAACGGCTTGTTGAGCTTATGCATGGTGAGATATGGGTGGAGTCCGCTGAAGAAAAAGGTGCCACATTTCATTTTACAGTCGTGCTCCAGGTTGAAAATAACCATGCTGCTTTACATCCAGACAGCAAAAACAACATAGTCGATTCCGATCTGCGCTCCATTAAGGTGTTAATAGCCGAAGATAATGAAGTGAACCAGCTAGTGTTAACAAGGATGCTTGATAAATTGGGAATTGTTTCGGTAAAAACCGCTTTAAACGGGAATGAGGTTATTCAAGCGGTTGCCTATGAGACTTTCGATATCATTTTCATGGACATTGAGATGCCTGAGATGAATGGTGTTGAAGCGACCCGTGTACTGAGGGATACGTTAGAGTCTAAGAAGTGTCCTTATATCATTGCTGTTACTGCCAATGCGTTATTAGGAGATCGGGAGAAATATCTGCAATCGGGGATGGACGATTACATTAGCAAGCCGCTTACGTTTGATAGCATCACTGAAGTACTAAAGAAGTTCAACACGCTGCGGGCATAACAGCTTTATGATTCAGAAGAAGGCTCCTAGCTGGAGCCTTCTTTCTTATTTTCTTCCTGATTGCAGCTTCCTCCCGTTTTTGTTCTTAATGAGTGTGATCACAAATAAGCAAGGGACTAGCAAAATGATAAATCCTAAACCGATGTTCGCATATATACTGGTTAATAAACGGATATGTTCTAAATCCTTGATTAGGCATTCAGCGACAACAAACAAGCCCAGAATCGTAATAAGGCTGTATTTGGGTTTTATTCGAAACGCAAGTTTGAGACTGCGGCAAGCTGCCCATATACTCAAAGAGATATTCGCAACCATTTTGATCAGCCATATGGAGAGCGCTATGGATTTGTTGTTCCTTAAGATCATAGCTAGTTGAATTAAGCAAGACTTTGGGGATAACTTCAAAATGAAAGGATCGTTAACTCTTTCACAATAAGATTCGGTGAGTTTAATTGCATCCGAATGAGATGTATGTTCGTATCCAAATCTTCAACGAAACCGATTTTTGGACCCAGAACACTGAATTCATTTTCAGTTTCGTTGCTTTTCCGAATGCCTTTGTCACTGACTAGAGGAATTAACGCACAGGTATCCGTATTTTCATCCCAGCGGATGATTGCGTAACCTTTGAACAATTTGGATTGGATAACGTCAAAGCAATCCGTAATTTCGATATCATCGATAGGGAAAATAGATCTCAGATCAGACAATTCACGTATATTTGATGCGCTATCAGGCGATTGAAGGACGGTGCTGAAAAGCTGCTGCAGGCGATTATCGTCAATTAACGTACTGTAATAGTTCATGTACAGCGGCGGATCGGTTATGGACAAACGATGGGATTTAAAGTCACTGGATCGCTTGGAGAGCTCGATCAGCTCCTCAAGGCCAGATGCAGATTTAATGGTCATTGTCGGTTTCCTTGGGTTGTGCGTTACTATTTAACAGCGTATGCATGGGGTACAATCCTCCAGCCTTTTTTCGTTGCAAGGATATCTCCTAAAGCATCTCAAATCATGTTAACAATTATACAGATATGTTAGACATTATTTTGAGATTACCCGGACTTGTTGCTCCCAAGGACAAGCATGATACAATAATAGTAAGCAATTTGCGGTAGAAGTATGAACAAATTAGTAATGGTACAACAATGCTGGCTGTTGCTTTCGAAATGGCAGCTTAATTGAGCCATTCCAAGCCATTCCAACTCACAGCATCTGCATAAAGAGTCTATATTTCTAATTGAGAGGAGCATACCCTTGACGTTACAGCAATTAAAATATGTGATCGAAGTCGCTAACCGCGGCTCGATCAACGAAGCCGCTAAGCGTCTGTTTATTTCGCAGCCCAGCCTCTCCAACGCCATAAAGGACCTAGAGGAAGAGCTGCAGCTGGATATTTTTGACCGATCCAACAAGGGGATCTCCTTGTCCAAGGAAGGCGTGGAATTTTTAAGCTATGCCAGACAAGTTGTCGAACAAGCCGARCTGCTGGAGAGCCGCTATTTGAACGCAAAGCCCTCGCCTCAGCATTTCTCGGTGTCAACTCAGCATTATGCTTTTGCGGTTAACGCGTTCGTTAGCTTGATCAGAGAATACGGCCATGATGAATATGAATTGACGCTGCGCGAGACAAAAACCTACGAAATTATAGAGGACGTCAAAAGCTTGCGCAGCGAAATCGGTATTTTATATTTGAATGAGTTCAACGGAAAGGTCATAAATAAGCTGCTCAAAACGGCAAATTTGCAATTTACCAGCCTATTTCAAGCCAAGCCTCATATTTTTATCAGCATCAAAAATCCGCTTGCCCAGCAATCCATGGTTACGATTGAGCAGCTTCAGGATTACCCTTATCTTTCCTTTGACCAAGGCGAATACAATTCCTTTCATTTCTCGGAGGAAATTCTAAGCACGATGTCGCATAAAAAGAGCATTCGCGTGAATGACCGGGCAACGCTCTTTAATTTATTGATAGGCTTGAACGGGTATACCATATCAACAGGCGTGCTAAGCAAAGACCTGAACGGAAACGAAATTATTCCCGTGCCTTTGGACTGCGAAGAGTCGATTAACGTCGGGTGGATTTCCCAGAAAAATGCGACTCTCTCCAAGCTTGGCGCTGCTTATATTGATGCATTGATTTCGGCTACCTCCTACTAACTCTCTGGTATAGCTTACGGCTATAACTAGATATAGTTTAATACAGTTACACTATATCCACTCAACCATGTTATCTTTCTAGTAACAAGTTGCAGAGGAGCTTTCATATGACAAAAAGCAGTGTACTCGGATACCCCCGTATTGGTGCGGATAGAGAATGGAAAAAAGCGCTTGAAGCCTTTTGGTCAGGCAAACTGGAGGAAGCAGACTTTGTCCTTCAGCTGCAAGAGATTCGTTTGAGCCACCTACGCAAGCAAAAAGAAAAAGGTATTGATCTGATTGCTGTCAATGATTTCAGCTATTATGATCACATTCTGGATACGGCCGCAATGTTCGGCATTATTCCAAAACGGTTTACATATAACGGCGGTGTCGTGCCTTTGTCTCTCTATTATGGCATTGCACGCGGTACGAAGGATGCTACCGCAAGCGAAATGACCAAATGGTTCAACACGAACTACCACTATATTGTTCCTGAGTTTGATGGTGCAGTGCCAACCCTTACCGAGAACAAACCGCTGCAAGCCTACCGCGAAGCCAAAGAGAAGCTGGGCATTGAAGGAAAACCGGTCATTGTTGGACCGCTTACCTTCCTAAAGCTGTCCAAAGGCTACGATAAAGCCGAAACGGATGCTTGGTTAGACCGTTTGATTCCGCTTTATGTGCAAATCCTGCAGGAGCTGGCTGCCGAAGGCGTGCAATGGGTTCAAATCGATGAACCGATTCTGGTAACGAAAGCATCGCAAGAGGATCTTAACAGACTTAAAAGCATCTATGCCGCATTCTCGGCTGCAGTACCCAATTTGAACATTATGCTTCAAACCTATTTTGAATCCGTTGACCATTATCAAGACATCGTTGCGCTTCCTGTGAAAGGCATCGGTTTGGATTTCGTTCACGGCTTGTCAGCCAATCTTGCTTCCATTCAAAAGCTAGGCTTCCCGGCAGATAAAGTGCTTGGCGCCGGTGTTATTGACGGCCGAGGAATTTGGAAAGCATCGCTTAACGAGAAGCTTGCTCTGATCAATCAGCTTTCCCGAGTGGTTGACTCCGATCGCTTGATCATTCAATCTTCGAGCAGCCTGCTGCACGTTCCTGTAACCGTGAAGAGCGAGCAGAAGCTGTCTAAAGAACTGAATAACGCTCTCGCCTTTGCCGATGAAAAGCTTGATGAGCTTGTACTTCTTACAAAAGCGGTATCTCAAGGCTCAGGCAGCTATGCGGCAGAGCTGGAAGAAAACGAACGCTCCGTTCAAGCCCTGAAGCAATCTGGTGAAAGAAACCGCAATGACATTCAGCAAGCAGTCGCTTCAATCAGTTCGAAGCAGCCCGTTCGCAGCCTGCCATTCGAGAAGCGTCATGCTGTTCAAGAGCAAAAGTGGCAATTGCCGATATTCCCTACAACAACGATCGGCAGCTTCCCGCAATCCGCCGAGGTACGCAAAGCCCGTCAGCAATGGCGTAAAGGCGAGTGGAACAATGAGCAATATGCACAGTTCATTCGCGATCAAATTGACATCTGGATCAAGCTGCAAGAGGAAATTGGTCTTGACGTTCTCGTACACGGTGAATTCGAGCGGACTGACATGGTTGAATTTTTCGGTGAGAAGCTTGCAGGCTTTGCTTTCACACAGTTTGGATGGGTACAGTCTTACGGCTCGCGCTGCGTGAAACCGCCCATTATTTATGGCGATGTAGCATTCGAAGAGGCGATGACCGTTGAAGAAACGCAATATGCACAATCTAAAACTGCACGTCCTGTTAAAGGCATGCTTACAGGCCCGATTACCATTATGAACTGGTCTTTCGTGCGAGACGATATTTCACGCGAGCAGATTGCTTACCAGCTCGCATATGCTCTTCGTCAAGAGGTCGAAGCGCTTGAGCAAGCAGGAATTGGCATGATTCAAGTCGATGAGCCAGCTGTACGCGAAGGCTTGCCGCTGAAAGAGGAAGACCAAGCCAATTATTTGGCATGGGCGGTCAAAGCTTTCCGTATGACGACCTGCACCGTTCAAGATACAACGCAAATTCATACCCATATGTGCTATTGCGAGTTCCATGACATGATTGGATCGATCGAGGATATGGATGCCGACGTCATCTCGATTGAAACGTCGCGGAGCCACGGCGAGCTGATCCAGAGCTTCGAGCTTAACACGTATAAGCTGGGAATCGGTCTTGGCGTATACGATATCCATAGTCCTCGCGTACCTCATGTTAATGAGATGACTAGCATGATTGATCGTGCTTTGCGCGTTCTGGATCCGAAGCTGTTCTGGATTAACCCGGATTGCGGACTTAAAACACGCGGCTACGAAGAAACGGTTGCTTCTCTCAAAAACATGGTCGAAGCAACGGAGCTGGCTCGTGCAAAACATGCACTGTCCGTATAATGATTAGCTTTATGGCTGTCTCAATCGTCCTTAACATGGGCGGGAGACAGCCATTTTTTTGTCCCCTAAGCCATTCTTTTGCTTCTGAACAACATATAAAGTAGACAGATCAACCGATTCGTTTGAGAACATAAAGGGTATCTTAGGATAAGCATGCTTTGCAACCCATATTGAAACTGGAGGAACATCGAATGAGAATCATTCAGCTTAGATCAGGATTGGCTGCTGCTGCGCTTGCGATTGGCATAACGGCTGCGGTACCGTTCGCACAAGCAGCAGGAAGCGTTGGATCCACAGAATTGTTCAACGGTACGCCGGCAGGCGATTCAAGCTACCATTTCAGCGAAATTCAATTTTTAAACGGGACGACAGGTCGCGCAGCAGGGAATGGGTTCCTCATTGGTACTTCTGACGCTGGCTCGTCCTGGCAGTCTATTTATAAAGGAACCTGGCAATTTACGCAGCTTGATTTTATTTCCAATACCACGGGCTGGGCACTGGCAAAATCGGCAGCAGGCGGCACGAATGCGCTGATTCAAACGACGAATGGCGGAAGTACGTTCACAAAAATTCCAACAGGCGGGATCGCGTTAGAGCGAATCCGTTTTCTTGATGTTAAAAACGGTTTTGGATATACAAGGGCCTTTGCTTATAAGACCACAAATGGCGGTAAGACATGGACAAAAATGTCCACACCGCCAAATACACGCTACGCGGAATTCTCGAATATGAAACAGGGCTGGGCATTAGTCGTTGTGCCTGGCTTCGGATATACGCTGTCGCGTACGACGGATGGAGGCAGCAGCTGGACTACGAAGCTTAGCGTGAGATCTGGCGAGATAAGCGGAGGAGAGCTAAATGTCAGCGGAAGCGAGGTATGGGCGAGGTTCAATGGCGGCGTGGGCATGTCCCAGCAATCTTATTCCCTGTATGCTTCTGCTGATAACGGTTCGAGCTGGCGGAAAGTGATCAGTCAGGCGACCGCAGGGGGAGGACCTGCGCCAGGAGCAGCAGCCGGTATCGCGAAAGAGGGACCAGCCTCTCCCGGAGGTCATGCAAGCAACCTTGAGCTCGTAGACGGCGCAGCTATTCTCGGCGGGTTCTCTCCAGCTGGTGAGCAAATAGGTGTTGGCCGCTCATTGGACCAAGGCAAAACATGGGCAAACCTGAAACCGATTAAAGGTTTCGAGAACGTCATCTCTTTTACAACCAAAAACCATGGCTGGATGGCGGACACTAGCGTATCAAGCCCATCCATATACAGTACAGGCGATGGCGGCAAAACATGGACCAAAAAGCTCAGCATTCCAACAGATCATTAGATATGCAGTTGAACCTAATAAAAGACTGAAGCCAACATGGGCTTCAGTCTTTTGCCGCTAGAACCTAATTGGCCCAGTGAGTAGGTCGGTGTAGCGTCGACGGAAGCTTTGTGCGTGAGTCGCCTTTTGCCGCATTAACTTGAACCTGCGTTAGAAATAGGCTATCTGTTAAATCAGCACCTCGGATGTCTGTATCGCGGAAATCAGCACCGATCAGGTCAGCCGAGCGCAAGTCAGCATCTCTTAAGTCTGCCGCGATGAGGTAAGCGCCTCTTAGATTGGCTCCAAGTAAACTCGCTCCTCTAAGCTTCGCCCCCATAAGATCAGCTCCGCGACCATACTTCTTCTGTGGCTTTCTCGATTTCTGAGCTTGCTCGCTGGCTGCACGAGCCCGGACAAGCTCACTCGTTTGAAGCAGTAGTGCATTCACCAATGCGCGGTGGACGGAAACCTCAAGCTTAATCAGTTCATCTGCATGTAGAAGCGTAAGTCGCTCCGTTTCGTCATATGCTTGTCTTAGATCATGCTGGATGGATTGGGCTGCTTCCAGTCTCATTGCTTCGTTTAAGTACCATAGCAGCTCTTGCAGCTCCCACATGATAGGAAAGACCTCGAACATTTGCTGTGCGTTATCCGGCGACTGTCGCCAGTGCTTGCCGCCGAACGTATGATTGGATACCTTCTGTCCAGCTCCAAAGCAATCATAGACGGTGCATCCCCGAAATCCTTTTCTCCTCAAGGAATCATGAATGCCGCAGCGAAAGTCCGTCTGCAGATTGCTGCAAGGCTGACCCGCATGCTTGTCTTTGGCAAAGTCTACAGAAGCTGAATAGGGTAAAGAAACACAGCATAATCCGAAGCAATTCTCGCAATCTCCCTGTAAGGGATTATTGTGGTTGATCGAGTCCTGCTTGGTTGATGGATTGTCAGTCAATGTGCAGCCTCCAGTAATATAATATCGTGACCATAACGTTCCTATACGGATTACGCATGATCGAGAATGAGAGAAAGATATAACCGTCTATCTATCATATTATGAGCGTAATTTCCCGTCAATCCGGAGGAGATCAGATTCATGTACTGTCCATGTTGATATAAAAAAAAAGTTTGACAGCTTCTATATAAGCGAATACGATAATGTTATGATCCAGATATGAACCAATAAATAATGCAGAAAGAAGGGATACAAAATGAAGGTGGATCGCATGAAAGCTGTGGTTTCAATTCGTGGAAATATAGAAATTATAAATCAGGAATTGCCGCAGCTAGAAGCAGGCATGGTATTAATTGAAACCAGCTGTTCGGCAATTAGCTCGGGTACTGAGCTTCTACTAAAAAACAACATGGCTGATTACCCGATTCCGCTTGGTTACAGCGCGATGGGGTATGTGCGAGAAGTAGGGGAGGGAGTAACGCATGTTCAAGTGGGACAGCGCGCAGCTTGCTACGGCTCTCCATATGTAAAGCACGCGGAATGGTTGGCGGTACCGAAGCATCTGGTCATCCCGCTGCCGGATGAATGCCGGTCATCGGATGCAGCCTTTGTCGGAATTGGCGCGATCGCCATTCATGCGCTGCGCCAATCTGACCTTCACTTCGGGGAAACCATAGTGATTGTCGGGTTAGGCATTCTAGGGCAGATTGCCGGCCGAATTGCTGAAGCTTCCGGTTACCGGCTTATCGGCTTCGATCTTCTGGAAGAGCGCTGCAGCAATCTCTCGGAATCAGGCGTCAATCATGTGTACAGCGACGAATCTAAGGTTCAAACAGCGATAGACGAGATGACGCATGAGCAAGGGGCAGATGCCGTCATCATCTGTGCGAATGGAGCCAACCCCGGCATCATTAATCAAGCGCTGCACTGGATTCGAGACCGAGGCAAGGTCATCATAGTCGGTGATGTCGGCATGAGCTTTGACCGGGAATTGATGTTCAGCAAAGAAGCCCAAATCCTTATATCGCGTGCGGGAGGCCCAGGAAGGTACGACAACAGCTACGAACGCGAGGGAGCAGATTATCCGATTGGGTACATAAGATGGACGGAAGGACGGAATATGGCTGAATTCATCCGTCTTCTGTCGGAGGAACGTATTTCGATAGAAACGCTAATTACGCATGAAATGAATTTATCCTCACTATCACAAGCTTATGAGCTGCTTCGTGAATCGCCTCGCTCCGTGCTCGGCGTGCTTGTTCATTATGAACAGGGTTCGGGAGCGTCAGCTATTCCAGAGTGAACGGAATAGCCTCAAGCTCATCCTCCAGCTTACGGAAGGCCGAATCGAAGTCCTCAAGCCGCGCCCAATATAGCTTGAAATTGCGTTTTATAATTTCCAGCTCGGCTAACGTAATGTTCATATCTGAATAGTTTTGGAAAGTAGAAATAATATCCCTGTACATGTGAAAGCGGGAAGGCCTATTCAGCAGCTCCTTGCCTTTCCACTCTGCCATTGGCTTGCTGCTTGGAATGCTGAGTGAATGCTGGCGAATATGCTGCTGCGCTTCGTTCGATGCCAAATAGTGAAGCAGCGTATGGGCTGCTTCTTTATTGCTGCTGGATCGATTAATCGACAGACCTATTGTCAGCAATTGCGTTCTCGCCTCCTCCAAATAAGGCAGTGGGGCTAGATCATACTCGAATTCAGCGTGGCGCAGGCGATTCAAGCTATAATAGCTCGTTATGATCATAGAAGCCTTTTGCTGCAGGAAAAACAACTCGCTATCTGAATCATTCTCTGACATATACGGCATTTCCGGATTCAATCCTTCAAAGAGTCGCAAGCTCATTTGCATCGCATCACGGAACCTCTCGTTATCCACGATAAGCTTTCCTTCCGGGCTGCGATCGAATACGACCTTATTTTGCAGCAGAAACAATGGCCAACGATTATTGGATTGTAAATGAAAAAACAAACCCATCCGCTCGTGTTTTATCGTTAATGCTTTTGCTGCTGTTTGCACATCAGACCAATGCCAGCAGCCGTCCGGCTCTGGCATCTTTTTTTCCGCGAAATGGTGTTTGTTATAACATAAGACGATCGGAGAGAATGTTAACGGTTGCACATAAACATGACCATCTTGAATAAAAGACTGCAAGAGGAACGGATACGTATCCGTATTTGGTTGGATCGGTTCCAGCATGCCAGGCAAAGCGCCTTGATCCAAAGCGACGCCGAAATGATGTGTGTTTAAGGTGAGGATATCCAGCTCGTCGCGTTCGATCATTTCCTGGGGATTCGCAGCGAGCAATGACTCGGAGATCGGAACCATTTTAACCTCAATGTGAGGAAAGCGCTCCCTAAAGAGCGCAATCAGCTGCGGTAGATTAACCTCCAGCATTAGCGTAGGATAATATCCGAACTTAAGCGTCTTTCCGCTGCTAGCCCCGATTCCGACAACTCTGGTGCCGATTCGAGGCACCTTCTCAATCATTTCCTGCTCTAGCAGCTTATCGAGGCCTTTGCGCACGGAATTTTTGCTTAGTTGGTATCGTTCCACAAGGGTGAGCTCCGAAGGCAAGAAGTCACCGGGCTGAAGCTTCCCGTTAATGATATCAGCACTCAGTGCTGTAATCATATCATCCAGCCTGCTCCGAAAGGTCGATCGTCTAGGTTTTCCCGTCATTCCTTGTATCCTCCAACCGTGTTTATAAGAAAAGTGGTATATATCTGGGCTATATTAAAATGCAATTGTCGCGCATATCCATTTGGTTGCCTTAACGGTTTAATCTAATGGCTGTTTTGGCTGCGGCCGGGCGCCAATTGATCATTTTCACCAATTGCTCCTGCATGTAAGCCGAAGAATGCTTAAAATCACTTTCTACCCAATAAAAGACCAGACCGACTAAAGCATGGATGGAATAAATGGCGTGCAGCTCGCTATCAATCCCGTTATCAAATTGTATCAGTTCTTCCTGCGTAATCTTTTTTAAAGCTGTAAACATTTTTTCTCTAATATTCAATAACACGTCGCTTTTAAAGAGAATGGAATAAACGGAAGCATGTTGATAGATATGGTCAAAAATCATAACTGATTTCGCAGGCAGCTCATCGATTCGGAACAGCTCAACGTTCTCGTATGGAGCCCGAAAGGAACGGAGCAAATCCTGAATGAGTCCGGAGATGATTTCGTCAAGCAACGCTTCTTTGCTCTCATAGTTCGAGTAGAACGTCCCTCTATTATAATTCGCAACCTCCACAATTTCCGTAATCGAAATGGAAGTGAATGGTTTTTTCGACATCAATGACAGCAGCGCTTCTCGTAAAGCTTCTCTGCTTCTTATAATTCGCCGATCTACTTTTTTGTTATTTTCGGTCAACCGGTTCACTTCCTGTCCACGTTTTCGAACAAAATCCATTACTTTGTATAGTAGATAACAAATACGTATTTTTTGCTGATTGTTTAACGATTCCGTATTTGATTATACTCGAAGTAACAGCTGTTAGCTAATGAACAACTGTCGGTTTTTATTCCTCGGAACGGTTAAATGGATCATTTGACCGAGTAACTTATCCTAGACAAAAATATGGAGGCTTCTGACATGAGATTGAATGGAAAAGTAGCAGTCATTACAGGTGCGGCATCAGGTATGGGCAAAGCAATTGCTGAGCTGTTCGCGGCAGAAGGTGCCTCTGTGGTCGTTTCAGACCTTCAAGCCGAATCCGCGCAAACCGTCGTTGCGGCCATTGAGGCAAATGGCGGGAAGGCAATTGCCGTTGCTTGTAACGTTGCGAAGGAAGAGGATGTGCAGCATCTCATAGACACAGCCGTGGAGAAGCTTGGAACGGTTGATATTCTGGTGAACAATGCGGGAATTATGGATAACTTTGTCCCTGCGGGAGAGTTGACAGATGAGCTCTGGGAGCGTGTCTTTGCCATTAATACGACGGGGCCGATGAGAACAACACGCAAAGTTCTGCCGATTTTTACGGAAAGAAAAAGCGGCGTTATCGTTAACATAGCATCCGCAGGCGGCCTGCAAGGCTCAAGAGCTGGTGCTGCATATACAGCTGCCAAGCATGCGATCGTAGGCTTCACCAAAAATGTCGGCTTCCAATATGCGCCGCTCGGTATTCGATGCAATGCAATTGCTCCAGGCGGTGTGAAAACGAATATTAGCAGTTCTATGCAAACTCCCAATCCATTCGGGATGGAGAGAGCAATGATCGGTATGGGCATTAATCCCCGTGTCGGAGAACCGGAAGAAATCGCTAAGGTGGCATTGTTCCTTGCTTCGGATGAAGCGAGCTTCGTTAACGGCACTGTCGTTGCTGCTGATGCGGGCTGGATGGCTTACTAAATCGAGGCTAGCATTTGCTATGGCAAACGTCAGTGCCGTGGCACAGCAATTCGCTGCAGCATTAGAGGAGGGAGCGTCGCTTAGCAACGTGAAGAAGGGCATAAGCGACGACCTTGTTTATCTTTCCTTGTAATTGACTTTGTATCGCAAGAGCTCAAAGAAGGCTTATCCCATTTCAAAATGCAGCATTAATTAGGCATCCAGATTCTGAAATTCCCGCTTAGAGAAAGCATCGCAAATAAATACAAACAATTATCGTAGTATCTGCGCACTCCTGTTCGGAGCGGAGTTTGCCACAGTAAATCAACCATTTTTTTGGCATTAGGGCCATCGGCTGCAGCAAGGGAGGCCATTGCATTCGTGGCCAATAAACCAACTGGATGTAAAGATTTCTCTTCAAATGGTTCGCCTGCAATCGTGTAGCGACGATAGTCGGAGGGAGCAATGCCAGCAAAAAATGCTTGTATGCGGTTTGCTTCCTCTCGCTGCCATTCATCCACGCCAAACCACTCCGTGTCTAGTCCAATGTTAGCGGCGACACGGTAGGAATCACTGAAAAAGTGCCCATATCCGCGTTCATTGTTTGGCGTACCATCATAATAAGCATATTCCGGTGCCAGCCCCGTAGCTTGATGGCATGACAGCTGTAAATAATTCCGGCTAGCTTCTGCAGCTTTTCCCCAAAAATCACGGTCTTCCGGGTTCGCCCAAAGCGCGAATAAATCATAAAAATGCGGCAAGTGGTAGGACGGATCAGAAAAATCACAATTGGGTATGAATTTGATTAAATGGTTGCTCGGCTCCCACATCGGAAAACCATCATTATTCTCTCCCTTATGGACACAGGCATGAAGTAGGTTCCTCGCTTGGATGCTGTAATCAAATGGAGCGTGCCCATCACCCCAGCGATGCGAAGCAAAGAAAAGGGCAAGCGCAAAATACTCCTCGCCGTCAGGCGCAGGCCCGTTAGATCGTCTAGCTCCGTCGATCTCGCATGACCACGCGAAATAACCCGCATTTTCGCCATCCTGCATATACATGTAAGTCTTGGTCCATCTCCAGATGCGATCGAAAATATCTTTGCGACCCATCTGTACTGCCATCATCATGCCATAAGACATACCCTCGGTCCGTACATCGAGGTTCCCCGTATCGAGCAGGTAACCCATGTCTTCTCCTGCCTCATAATAAATCCTTGTATCTTCATCGCCTTCAAATAGTTTGTCCCAAGTATCCTTGACGCGCTTTTCAATTTCTTCATCGTGATATCCGAACTGTTCGAACAAATTTCGGTAATTGCCCGTATAATAAGCCCCGGTTCCTAAAGTCTTCATCATCACCAATCCCTCCAAGCTTCATCGAATACCTTTCAAACTTTACCGTGTGGCAAGCGCAATGCCAACCCAACAATCTATATGCCTTTCTTTTAAAAATATAGGGTTTTGGTTTAACCGTTAGTTACGCTTGTATAGGAAAGCATCCATTGGCAGAGATTAGAGCTATGACTTTTACAAGAATTGGGGGATATGCGTTGAATCAGCTCAGTTGCGACGAATCGCCGATGAAAGAACAATTGAAGCAGCAATTATCTGAAATAACAAATGCGCTTCAGCATAGCTTATCGCTCATAGACGATGACAACCATTGCTTATTAAGTGATTTTGAAAATATCCGAGAATCCTTCAAACAAGCTGAAAGCGTAGCTGCTTCCTTTTATTTGAGATGCTATTTATCCGCGTTCTCGATTGATTACACGGCCATTTCCTTGACCATCCAGCATTTGTCCGCTAGGAGACACGGCGCCTTAATCATGATTCAGAGGAAGGAACCTCTGCTCACTTATATCCATTCCGGTATTGCAATTGGCGCTCAGCTCAGCCACTCCTTGTTGGAATCCATTTTTTATCCCGGGAATCCTCTTCACGACGGAGCCGTTCTGATCATTGAGAACCAAATCGTGTCGGCAGCTAATGTGCTTCCCGTGTCGACGGTTAGTGTTGATGACAAAAAGCTTGGCACGCGCCATAGAGCAGCAATTGGTTTGTCGGAACAGACCGATGCACTCGTTATCGTCATTTCAGAGGAGAGCGGGCAATCTTCCTTCGCGTACAAGGGCAGCTTGTATCCTGTAAGCTTTTCCATGGCTAGGGGACTTTTATCGCAAAGCTGAGCTTGTAACCATTAGAGCGATGATCTGGTAGAGGGAAGTTGCGGATGCGGCGGAATTCCATTTATAATAGTGGAGTAGAGGAGGCGATAGAAATGGCAAATCATATTGCCGGAATAATACGCTGCTCATGCAAAGCCTAATATAGGGCGATACTTTGCATGGGGCCTGACTGAATGAAAGTCGCCCAATATACGCTTATATCGTTTCTAATAATGGCTTTGCACCTTATATTTCCGAATATAAATAAGGGGCTGAGAAGCGATGATCCAACCATTTATTAGAAACCATCAATTCAATTTAGTGAAAAAACAAACAAATCTACTGCAAACTGCCTGCAACACCGTATCTGACCCACGGGTAGTAGACGCGGTTCGTTCCAGCACGGTTGCCAAAATCATAGAAGCCTTCCCTCATGCGACGGAGTTAGAGCTGCAAAGCTTAACAAAGCTGTCAGCGTTAAAAAGGTCGGAAGAATTCCAGCATTACTTGCATGCATTAGAACCACAAATGAAGGAATGGACCCCCGTTACGGCCGCACAGATTAAGAAGCTGTTTCCTAAAGTGAAAAAGCTGAAGCTGCCGGATTTGGCCACTTATGATTATCGCTATTTGACTTATATGGGCTGGACCGATGTCGCAGCAAATCGTATGTTCCTGTTGTATCGCCAAGATGAGCAGCTCATTGGGATTGAGGGTAAAATGACCCCCGTCCATAAGAAAGGCGTTTGTTTCTTATGCAATCGCCATGCAGAGGTAGCGTTATTCTCGGCAATAACGAAGTTCAGGCCAGCTAACGCATCGACTGATTACTACAAAGCAATTGGCAATTACATGTGTGTGAGCAGCGAAGCTTGCAACAGCCATATTGCCGATGTAACCGCCTTGGAGAAATTTATCGGAGTAGTGATGGGGAAATAAGATGACGAGAAAGCACTTGAACAAGCTCTAACCGCAATCATAAAGTGGTCATAAAGTATTAATAGATTGGCTTGCCCTCTTGCAACGGTGCTTATACCAAGCAGGAGAGCAAGCCTTTTTCGTATTGGTTAGGCCATTTGCGTATCTATTAGAATGCTCCATCCATATGATATTTAAAAACGAGTGCTAGGAAATATGAAGGAGGAGGAACTAAATGGCGTTTAAAAGGATAAGGCTTGAGAAACAAGTCTGCTCCAAAATTATATGTAAAAAAACGATTATAAGAAAGACTATCTCTAAAAGACCCATTCGCAGAAAGCCTGTGTGCAAAAGAATTGCCGCAAAGCTTCCTAAAATACAAAAATCAGCTTTCCATGCGATAGCAGGCAGCGATCAATTTATTTTGGACATGATATTCACAAAGGTTAGATATCAGGCTGAGACATTAGATCTTAATCATGAATTCAATACCTCGACATCGACCTTTCAGCCGAAGCAAACCGGAATCTATACCCTCCAAGCAAGCATAATGTTTGAATTAAATTCAATTACAGCAGTAACTCTAGATCTAGAAATCCGAATAAATGGCGTCCCGCGGATATCAGATCAAGAAAACTTCACTTCCCAGACAGGGATGATCGATGCTTCTGGTATCGTACAGTTGAACACACATGATTACGTCGAGGTATTCGCTAGAGCTAGCGGTGCGAGTGGGGATATACGAAGTGGACTGGCATCACGGTTTGAAGGCGCCAGAATAAGTTGATGCTTCAGCTAGCGCCTGGATGTGAGGTGGGATGTATTCTGTTAATTCGATCATTTAATAGAACTCATGCAGCAAGATAGGGAACTCGTGCATCTTACGGGTTCTTTTTTTGAGCCTATAGACGCTGGTATTCCTAATAACTTGGAAATGCATACATTTTCCGTAGGAACGCATCTTATAGCTCCGCCTCATCACTCTCTATAATGAGAATGTGTGACAGAAAGGAGGGAGCAGCTGCTATGCCGTAACTGTTCGCAAAGGGAGAGAACGCTTATCAAGCAACTAATGCTGCGCTTAAATCTCTCAAAATGAAAACGTTATCATTAATCGAAAAAGTACATCCACTTCCCGTATTAACATCTATTTAAGGAGGAATATAATGAACAACAAGTATGTTGCATGGCCGCTTATTCTATCAATGCTGATTTCAAGTTTTTTCCTCGCTGCCGCTCCGTTCGCTCCCGTATCCGCGGCAGGAGGCCCGAACCTGACACTTGGTAAAAACATAACGGCTAGCGGCCAATCCCAAACATATGGTCCGAATAATATCAAAGACAGCAATCAAGCTACTTACTGGGAAAGTACGAACCAAGCATTCCCGCAATGGATTCAAGTTGATCTAGGCGTTTCTACGAGCGTCGACCAAGTCGTTCTTAAAATCCCAGCGGACTGGGGAGCTCGGACACAAACACTGTCTATCGCAGGCAGTACGAACGGAACAACATTTACGAATATCGTTGGCTCCTCGGCTTATGTCTTTAATCCTTCCGCCGGGAATAACGCCGTTACGATCAATTTCTCGGCTACAAGCACACGATACTTGCGCTTTGAAGTGACCGGCAATACCGGCTGGCCTGCAGCGCAAATTTCAGAAATTGAGATCTATGGCAGCGCTGGTCCTACACCAACACCTTCAGCAACGCCAACACCTACTGGTACGTATCAGGCTGAATCAGCTGCGCTTTCCGGCGGGGCAAAAATCAATACTGATCATATCGGGTATGCCGGAACTGGCTTCGTAGATGGTTACTGGACGCAGGGTGCTGCGACAACCTTTACGGTAAATGCATCAGCTGCCGGCAATCGAAATGTAACATTGACCTATGCGAATGCAAGCGGCAGCTCCAAATCCATCAGCATTTACGTCAATGGCGTGAAAATACGACAATCTACGCTCCCAAGCCTTGCCAACTGGGATACCTGGGGGAATAGCGAAGAATTGCTTCAATTGAACGCCGGCAGCAACACCATTGCTTACAAATATGATGCCGGAGATTCAGGCAATATTAATCTTGATCAAATCATTGTAGCAGCCACAACAACCTCTACACCGACGCCAACTCCGCAGATAACACCTCCGCCTACTACAACACCAGTACCTACACCAACGCCGACGCTTACACCTACACCAACGGTCTCGCCAACTGCAACTCCGTCGGTACCTCCAAGCGGCAATCTTGCAATCGGTAAACCGATTAATGCTGCCACGAGTACACAATCCTTTATCGCTGCTAATGCAAACGACAATGATGTCACCACCTACTGGGAAGGCGGCAGCTCAAGCATTCTGACACTTGATCTTGGCGCGAATCATGACGTTACCTCAATCGTGTTGAAGCTAAATCCATCATCCGCTTGGAGCACGCGTACACAAACAATTCAAGTGCTAGGGTCTAATCAGAACACAACGACCTTCAGCAGCCTGGCAGCGGCACAATCATATACATTCAACCCAGCCACCCAGAATACGGTAACGATTCCGATAACAGCCACGGTTAAACGCCTACAGCTTAACATCTCAGCTAACTCTGGGGCTGCTGGAGGGCAGATCGCTGAATTCCAAGTATTCGGTACACCTTCGCCAAACCCTGATTTGGTTATAACGGATGTGATATGGTCACCAGCATCGCCGATCGAAACAAACGCCATTGTTCTGAACGCGACCGTTAAGAACATAGGCAACGCAAGTTCGGCAGCTACTTCAGTCAACTTTTATCTGAACAATTCGCTTGCCGGTACCGCTTCTGTCGGATTGCTGGCAGCAGGCGCTGCGACAACGGTGACTGTAGATGCCGGAACGAAAGCTGCAGCAGCTTATTCTGTCCATGCTAAAGTAGATGAGAGCAATGCCGTTATTGAACAAAATGATACTAACAACAGTTTTACAACTACATCGTCACTCGTCGTTGCTCCTGTTGCAAGCTCCGACCTGATCGGAACGACTTCGTGGACGCCTAGCAATCCAGTCGCGAGTAATGCGGTAACCTTCAATGTTAACCTTAAAAACCAAGGGAATATCGCTTCGGGCAGCGGTGCCCATGGCGTTACAGTCGTTCTGAAAAATGCTGCCGGCACAACGGTTCAAACCTATAATGGTACGTTCACCGGAACTTTAGCAGCTGGCGCATCAATCAATATTGCTATTCCAGGGACATGGACAGCCGTTACAGGCAACTATACCGTATCGACCGCCGTTGCTGCCGATACGAACGAGTTAGCGATCAAGCAGACGAATAACTCGAGTTCAACCAATCTTGTCGTGTACTCCGCACGCGGAGCAAGCATGCCATATAGCCGATATGATACGGATGATGCGACCAGAGGAGGCGGTGCCAGCTTGCAAGCCGCGCCAACCTTTGATCAAACGCTGACGGCTTCGGAAGCTTCCGGACAGCGCTACGTTGCACTGCCTACCAATGGCTCATACCTGCAATGGACAGTAAGGCAGGGTGAAGGCGGAGCAGGCGTAACCATGCGATTTACGATGCCTGATTCTTCTGATGGAATGGGGCTGAGCGGATCACTGGACGTTTACGTAAACGGAGTCAAAGCGAAAACCATTCCGCTCACTTCTTATTATAATTGGCAGTACTTCTCAAGCGATCAACCTGCGGATACGCCAGCCGGCGGTCGCCCGTTATTCCGCTTTGATGAAGTGCATTGGAAATTGGATTCGGCTTTGCAGCCAGGCGATACGATTCGCATACAGAAAAGCAATGCAGATAGCTTGGAGTACGGCGTAGATTTCCTAGAGATTGAACCCGTTCCAGCTGCCCTAGCAAAACCAGCGAATGCCGTGTCCGTAACCGAATACGGTGCTGTAGCGAACGATGGCTTGGATGATCTTGCTGCCTTTGAAGCAACGGTAACTGCCGCTGTTGCAGCTGGAAAAACCCTTTACATTCCTGAAGGGACCTTCCATATAGGGAATATGTGGAAAATCGGATCAGTCAGCAACATGATCGATGATATTACCATAGTTGGCGCGGGTATCTGGCATACCAATATTCAGTTTACCAATCCAAACTCAGCTTCTGGAGGCATCTCGTTCAGAGTGGAGGGCAAGCTTGATTTCAGCAATATCTACATGAATTCAAAGCTGCGCTCACGTTATCATGAAGGCGCCATTTACAAAGGATTTATGGACAATTTCGGTAAAAACTCAAAGGTTCACAATGTGTGGGTTGAGCATTTTGAATGTGGATTCTGGGTGGGGGACTATGCGCATACGCCAGCTATTTATGCAGATGGCCTCTTAATCGAGAACAGCCGTATTCGCAATAACCTTGCCGACGGCGTTAATTTCGCGCAGGGAACGAGCAATTCTACTGTACGCAATAGCAGTGTACGCAACAACGGGGACGATGGACTGGCCGTATGGACGAGTAACGTCAACGGTGCGACAGCAGGTGTAAACAATACCTTCTCGTTTAACACCATCGAGAATAACTGGCGTGCGGCTGCAATTGCATTCTTCGGTGGAGGCGGACATAAGGCTACTCACAACCTCATAATCGACACTGTCGGCGGTTCCGGCATTAGAATGAATACGGTGTTCCCGGGCTACCATTTCCAGAACAATACGGGCATTCTTTTCTCGGATACCACCATTATTAACAGCGGCACCAGCAGAGATCTTTACAATGGCGAACGCGGTGCGATTGATTTGGAGGCCTCCAATGATTCTATCAAAAATGTGACCTTCACCAATATTGACATAATCAATACACAACGAAGCGCTATCCAATTCGGTTATGGCGGAGGCTTTGAAAACATCGTGTTCAACAACATTAATATTAACGGCACTGGCCGAGACGGCATCTTAACCTCGCGGTTCACCTCACCGCATCCCGGAGCTGCTATTTACACCTATACGGGTAATGGCTCTGCGACATTCAACAACTTAACGACCAGTAATATTGCTCACCCGAATGTGAATTATATTCAGAATGGGTTTGGACTGGTTATTCAATAATGATAGGGGGAGGGGCGCTCATTGAGCTCCTCCTCTTTTTGTTTAATCAACCGAACAAGGTGAAATATGGACAGCTGCGAATATTAAGGGTATGTTTATGCCATGGCGTTAGAATCGGTTGAAATGCGAGAGATGAGGAGGGAGCACGCATGATAGAAGATGTAAAAAGCATAAATGATTGGCCTATGATCAACATTCCTGGGGGTCATATTTCATTAAGGGATGATCGCAAAAAGACCAGTTGGACAACAGCATTAAACCCGTTCCAGCTTGCCAAATACCCCGTAACCGTTGATTTCTATAACCTTGTTATGAATCCGTCATCAGATCCATCATCGAATGCATTAGATGGAGGCCATAATCCGGTTGTCCAAATTTCTTGGAATGACGCCGTTTCCTTTTGCAACCAGCTGTCAATTAACGCCGGTCTTAAAGAATGTTATTCTTCAAGCAGCAACGGCGAAGTCATCAGCTGTGATTGGGAAGCAGACGGTTACCGCTTGCCAAGTGAAGCCGAGTGGCAGCATGCCTGTAAAGCAGGGACAACAGGCTACCGTTATGGCGAGCTCGACCATATCGCCTGGTATAACGAAAACGCTGAGGGCAGCATTCATCCCGTAGGCAAGAAAGCCCCTAATGACTGGGGGCTGTATGATATGCTCGGAAATGTATGGGAATGGTGCTGGGATCTTTATGATGAACAAGTATACGGTTCTTACCGCATCTTTCGCGGTGGAAGCTGGGCCGAAGCGGAAAGAGGCTGCGGAGCAACTTGCCGCCGTCGCAGCCACCCGACATTCCGCATCGACGATCTCGGATTCCGATTGGCACGTTCTCAAACATGAAAGGCCTCGCACAACTCCCGTCATCGATTTCTCTTTATGGAAGCATTCCTAAAAACAAGTAAAAGCCTCTTCATTATTGAGAAGAGGCTTTTACTTGTAGTCGGATTAGCATTCGCAAAAGAGAAGTGTAATATATCCTGACATAATTAGATTGATTTATAGTGAGTAACGATATATATTTATTAATATTAGTATAATTTAGACATAAACAGTATAAATACATATGGAAAGGAGCTGCTTTTTTCAAGTGTTTACTTCATTTACATCATCATAAATTAGGTTTCAAGCAAGATTTCTCCTGTTCGAGACAGGTCATAGCCTGAAATCAATCCAAGCTCATTTCGAAATTCATCCGAACGGAGAATGTGAAGCAGCGATGTAATCCAGGTTTGGTTGCTCTGCGTCTTTAGCACAACGAGATCATAGCGCTCTTCAGTTAAGGGCAAAAATTCGACATTGCCTACAATCGATGCCGCTTTCTCGATCCCGACTCCCACGTCCGCAAGTCCGGATGCCACTTGGGAGGCAACACCAAGATGATTGCTTTGTTCTAAGTCATACCCGGCTAATTGCGAAGCCTTAATGCCATGAAGCCGAAGCTGCTCATCTAGCAACACGCGGGCACCAGAGCCTTTCTCCCGATTCGCGAGCCTTATTCCCGAGATGCTTAAATCGGACCAGCCTTTGATAGACAACGGATTTCCTTTCTGCACATAAAAGCCGGCATTGCGAATGAGCAGATTAACGACCATGTAGGAAGAGCCAACGAGCAGCTTTTTGATATATGGCAAATTGTATTCACCCGTATCCCCATCCAGCAAATGAGTACTGACAATATCCGATTCTCCGCGGTACATAGAGATTAAACTGTCTAAACTTCCGACGAAATAACGAAGCGGCCTTATACCAGCATTGCTTTTTTCCAAATGCTTCGCTAGAATGTCCAGACTAAGATCCTGCCCGGTAATTACGATAGGACGTAAACCATTAATTTGGCTTGGAGCTGCAGACCGTATAGGAGCTTCTGATTGGGCAGGGCGATCCTGTATCTGCACACCTTTTGCTCTTTTCTTGTAAGCTTCCAGATCTGCAGGATCTACACGCATTTGTTTCCCGACACGATAAGAGGGCAGCTCGCCTTTTTTTATAAGATCAT
Source organism: Paenibacillus sp. 2TAB23 (assembly GCF_052115165.1). Classification (NCBI taxonomy): domain Bacteria; kingdom Bacillati; phylum Bacillota; class Bacilli; order Caryophanales; family Paenibacillaceae; genus Paenibacillus; species Paenibacillus sp. 2TAB23. Next base: position 24,634 of record NZ_JBFRGD010000004.1, on the reverse strand, counting down.
AAACCGTAAGTTTAGAGATTTGCAGAAGCTTGGCAATATCTTCTGTCGTATATGAGACATCGCTGGACATGATGCTCCTCCTTATAGGCTGTTATTCTAATAAATATCGTTTTTATTGTACCATATTAGAATGTGTACGTTTTGTTAATTGCATTTACAATAGAAGTGTTTTTTCTTTATAATTCATTTTAGATATATCTAATTATAACTAAACATAAACTTGGAGGAACGTTCATGGATCAGAAAACGAAAAGTTATTTATTTTTATCTATTATCCTCGCAACGATGCTCGTATTTGCTGGCTGCAGTGCAGCAGAAGATACGAAAACGAATGCAAATACGAATAATGCTCCTGCTGAAAGCACAGCAGCTCCGACCGAACAGCCTGCAGAGTCTGTTGAGCTCATCATTTCCGCAGCGGCGAGCATGAAAGATGCCTTAACCGAAATTCAAAAAACGTATGAAGAAATCCATCCGAATATCAAATTAAACTTCAATTTCGGCGCATCCGGAGCGCTTCAACAGCAAATCGAGCAAGGTGCGCCTGCCGATCTTTTCTTCTCCGCAGCGGTCAAAAATATGACAGCACTAGTAGATAAACAGCTAATGGATGCTACAAAGCAAGTTAATTTATTGAATAATGAGCTTGTCGTCGTCGTACCGGCTGATGCAGGAGCAACGATAGAAAATGTCAACGGCCTCTCTCAGTCGAACGTAAAAACCGTCGCCATTGGCATTCCAGAGAGCGTGCCAGCAGGGAACTATGCGAAGGAAGCTTTGACGAAAGCTAAGCTTTGGGATGCTTTGCAGCCCAAGACCGTTCAAGGGAAGGATGTAAGACAAGTGCTGCAATATGTGGAAACCGGAAATGCGGATGCCGGTTTTGTCTACAAAACCGATGCGCTGACTTCCGATAAAGTAAAAATAGCATTTTCAGTTGATAAAGAAACCTATCAAACGATCCAGTATCCAATTGGAATCGTTAAAGCGACTAAACATAGCCAAGAAGCCGAGCAGTTTTACCTGTATTTGCAAACACAAGAAGCGCTCGATATATTCGTCACATTCGGCTTTACGATTCCGAACGAATAATGGCTTCCGTAAACTGGGCTGATTTCTGGTTGCCTGTCCGACTCTCCTTACAGGTTGCATTACTCTCGAGCATTATCGTACTTTTCCTTGGAGTAGCAGCCGCATGGTGGATGTCACGCCGCAATTTCAAAGGTAAAACGGCGCTTGAGACGCTATTCATGTTACCGCTGGTACTGCCGCCTACCGTTGTCGGCTTCCTGTTGCTCGTATTGCTGGGACGCAGAAGCTGGCTTGGCGAATGGATCGAATGGATGTTTCATGCTCCAATCGTATTTTCTTGGTGGGCAGCCGTTATTGCAGCGGTCGTCGTTTCATTTCCGCTTGTTTATCAGACGATGAAGGTAGGCTTCGGGGCTGTTGACCATCATTTGGAGGATGCAAGCCGATCAATGGGCGCGAGTGAATGGGAGGTATTCCGATATATTTCGCTTCCACTAGCCTATCGTTCGCTTGGCACTGCTTATATTCTGGGCTTTGCAAGAGGTCTTGGTGAATTTGGTGCAACCTTGATGATAGCCGGAAATATACCCGGGAAAACACAGACGCTGCCGACAGCCATTTACGTTGCGGTTGATTCGGGAAATGCGCATATGGCATGGGCTTGGACAATCGCTATCATCGTCATTTCATTTCTGCTGCTCTTTATCAGTCGCAGCAAGGCGTAAAGCATTGCACTAGGTTAAGATCAATAATCGTTACGGATGTACACACCACACAGGAAACTTGAACACAAACCGCCGATTCGGCGGTTTTTTTATTTTCTTAGACGTTTCACCGGCCATGAGCATCCCGTTCATCCTCAACAAACAAAAATGGATAGAAAATCATATAAAACAGCGGGATTTTATAAATATATCTTTTTTGAAATATGTTACGTTTGTTGAGGAAAGCGAAACTGGAAAAGGAGGAAATAAATGATAAATCATACGTAAGGATTCATCAAACAGCTTTCACAAGTATTTGATCTCTGAACGTCTCACTAGCATTCCATTCTATCAAAGCAGAGAATTGGAGGATAACGGATGAAAAGAGTATTTGGATTACTAATGACGATCATTCTGTTTACTGGGTTGATTTATACATCAAGCAAGGCATATGCTGCGGATCCAACGATGGATGGTCATGGACTTTTGGGGGAATTTTTCAAATGTGAAAGAAACCCGATTGATCGACAAGACATCACTGTATTTACTTTCGATGATTTTCGAGGGGAGAGAACGGTAAGCAATCTGAATGGCGAATCCTTTGGCAGTATTTTCAATCACTTGTCAGGAACGCCAGATTATAATACAGCTCGTTTTACGGGTACGCTAGTGCCGAAATATACGGAAGACTATACCTTCCATATGGAAGGTGACGACGGGTTTCGGCTCTGGATTAATGGAGAGCTAATCATCGATTTCTGGAAGCAAACCTGGGAGGTTCCTCAGGTCAGCACGCCTATTGCATTAGAGTCGGGCAAGCACTACGACATTAAAGTCGAATATTTGCAAGGTTGGGGCGGTACTTGGCTTCGCATGGAGTGGGAAAGCGCCAGCCAGAGCAGAGAAATCGTACCAGAATCAGCGCTCTATTTGCCACCCGATCGTACCATTGCAACCAAAAAAGGAGATTTGTCGGCAGAGATTCTAAAGATTGATTATTTAACAGAAAACTTTTCATCTACTGTTACTGAAAGCGTATACGATCATGTAATAGAAGCAAAAAATTCGGCCGTAGACTTACTAGCTACGATTGACGGCAAAGAGCTGGAGGATCGAGAAAAGGTAGCAGTACTTATTGAAGAAATTGCAAGCGCATCCAAAGCGAGATCAAATTTCATGAGCGAAATGGGCGTAACGAGCTCATCGGTATCCGGCAAGTTTAATAACCCGTTATATCAAGGACAGGATCCCTTTGTAACCTATAAAGACGGCTTTTATTATTTCGTTTCCTCAAGCAATCTGGATTCCAATAATAAAGTATATGTGTCCAAATCCCGTACGCTGATCGATCAAGGCGAAAAGGTGATGGTGTTTGATTCAAAAGGGACGCAAACTCGTATTTTCGCTCCAGAAATCTTCTTCTTTGACGGCAAATGGTATATTTACTATTGTGCGGATCTTAAAGATTACGGCTTCAAGCATATGGCAACCGTCCTAGAATCCGTGACCGATGATCCCCAAGGCGAATATGTGGACAAAGGCGCATTATATGCCGGCGAGAATGGCGAGTACAAACAAGCCAATGATTTCACCGTTTTTGAAAACAATGGTCAGTTGTATGCGGTTTGGGGCACCTTAGGCTCAGGAGAGCCTATCGGCCCAGCGATTGCTCCAATGGATAACCCCTATACGATTACTGCCGATCGCTCTTTCTTGCCAGGCGGCGGAGGTGAAGGCCCGCGTGTATTGCAAAGGGACGGAAAAGTGTTCATTACGATGTCGGAAGGCGACTACGCTTCTAATGGGTATCGATTATCTTATTTCACGAATACCAATGGCGATTTCCTAAACCCAGATTCCTGGACGCGTACAAATGATGTTTTTGTCGCCACTAGTGATGTGTCTGGTCCTGCCCGAGCAGGTTTTGTGAAATCCGCAGACGGTACAGAAGATTGGATGATATACCATTCACGGGTATACAAGGATACTGGCCGCAATTGGTGGCGTCAAGTGAATTTGCAGCAAATCGGCTGGAATAGCGATGGAACCCCTGATTTCGGAACACCTATTTCGCCTTATGAATGGCAAAACTTGCCTTCCGGTGATTTAGGTTTGGGTGACATGTACCAAGCAGAGGATGCGATTCATTACGGCGCCATAACCAAAGATAACCAATATGAAAATTATCAAGGCACCGGCTATATCAACTTGCCCAAGAAATCCGGAGCTGAAGCAAGCTTTGTCGTTCAAGCAGACGAAGCAGGCGATTACATCGTTGGCGTTAGATACGCATATGGGGTGCAAGCAGACGGTGAATCAACAAACAATCCAACGGTACAATTGCCTGCCCAGGCAAAAATCAATGTATTTGTGAATGGTTCTCCCGTAAAAACAATAACCCCTGACAAAACGGCAATCAGCTGGGAGGAGTGGTTCACTGCTTCCGAGCGACTGTCATTAAAAGCAGGCAAAAATGTAATCAGCTATCGCATTGATAATGACAGCGTCGGGAATGTAAATTTGGACTTCATCACCATGTACAAAGCAGACGTGCCTAACGTGCTTCCACCTGCTGAGACTGCGTTAACCGGCACGCTAACGGGGCAATCTCAAGCTCCAGTTGGCTCAAACCTGAAGGTGCTTTATGGATTAAGCCATGTGTCCGCTAAACCTGAAGAAGCGATCTATGCACAGGATCTAATCTTCAACTATGATCCTGACAAACTAGCGTTTGTTTCTGCTGAATCGCTAAGGGAAGGCATGATTGTCATTGATTCCAGTGCCGAATCCGTTGGTCAAGTACGGATTCTGCTCGCGAGCGAAGGCTCAGAGCATCCTGTCAATACCGACGGTGACTTGCTGCAGCTAAACTGGAAGACGCTGGAAGAAGCCACTGACACTGCGATTACGCTCTCACGCGCGCTAATGGCCAACTCAGCAGGCGTAGAAACCTCGCTGACTCCCATTCGCTATAGCGTGGAATTAACGAGAGGCGCTGACCTCGATAAAGAAGCGTTAATCTCTTTAATTGCTGATGCAAAGGCTTCATTGGACGCAGCTGTGGAAGGCAGCACGCCAGGACAATATCCATTCGGATCGAAAGCCACATTGAACACTGCGATCACTGCCGCCATCGACGTGTCCAAAACTGCAGAAACACAAGCGGATATAGATCAAGCCGTTATTAGCTTAAGCGAAGCATGGCAAGCATTTAAGAACGCCGTTCACGCTTCGACACCTGGTGATATCAACACGGATGGAAAAGTAACCATTGGCGATCTTGCCATTGTTGCTGCGAGTTATGGAAAAAATTCGACTAGCCCCGATTGGAATGTAATTAAAAAATCAGACGTTAACCGAGATGGCGTCATCGACATTGCTGATTTAGCGATAATCGCAAATACAATTGTGCAATAATCTGTATGCAGTATGATATCGTGCAGAGAGCGCTTATGCTCTCTGCGCTTTTTTTTAATAAAAATATATAAATAACGCGAGGACAACGCAATACGTTTTCGAATTTGATATACTTTGCTGTAAGACTAATGAAGTGGCTGTTAAACGGAATGAAAATGAAGGGGATAGTAAATGAATAGATTGAAAAACGTGCTGAGAAGCAAATGGTTCATTGCACTCGTGTTGCTGATTGTTTTCATCTACGTCAATAACAACAGCTGGTTCGGAAGCAATCGTGATGGAGATCCGGCCTTGCTTGCGCATCGCGGGCTTGCGCAGACCTTCTCGATGGAAGGCATCCAGAACGATACTTGTACGGCCGAGCGTATAAATGAGCCTGACCATTCCTATTTAGAGAATACGATCGCATCTATTGATGCCGCCTTCCAAGCAGGTGCTGATATCGTCGAATTCGATATCCACATCACGAAGGACAACCAGTTCGCCGTGTTTCACGATTTGACGCTTGAATGCAGGACGAACAGGTCTGGCGTTACCCGTGACTATACAATGGATGAGCTAAAGAAACTGGATATCGGCTATGGATATACCGCCGACGGAGGGAAAACCTTCCCATTCCGCGGCAAAGGGGTAGGGCTGATGCCTTCTTTGACTGAGGTACTCGAGCGATTTCCGAATCAAAAGTTATTGATCGATATCAAAAGCAACGATCCAGATGAAGGGAAGCTCCTTGCGCAATATTTGTCAGAGTTGACTAAGCAGCGAAGAAGCTTGTTAGCCGCATATGGCGGAGACGAACCGATCGCCGAACTAAAAAATAAACTGCCTGATATGCGGGTCATGTCAAAAGCTACGATGAAAAGCTGTTTGCTTCCGTATATGGCCGTAGGATGGACTGGCTATGTTCCTAAGGCCTGCACAAACAGCCAACTTCATGTTCCTGAGAAAATCGGCCCACTGTTATGGGGGTGGCCTGATAAATTTTTGAATCGGATGGACAAAGCTGATAACCGCGTTATCGTGGTCGGCGGAGATGGGAGCGATTTTTCCAGCGGATTCGATACGCAGGATGATATTGAGCGCCTGCCTTCGAATTTCTCGGGCATGATCTGGACGAATCGAATTGAACGTATCGCACCACTATATGAATAAGCTATTTCTATCGAATTGCGCTTCATTTATCAGATTTCGGAAACGACAAGCTAATGTATGAAACAATTACTTGCCATACAGTATGATCAGCGTTATTATAGATTCTTAAAGTCGTTAATGGAGGTGCACAATGAAATATTCCCAGGCGACCGACTATGCGCTTCATGTGATGCTCTATCTGACAGCAGCGCCGACTGATAAGCCTGTTGGCGTTCAATTACTCGCTGAGAAGCTAGGTGTTTCACAGACCTATCTGTCTAAGATGATGACGAAGCTTGTCAAAGCAGGATTAATACAATCCGCGCCTGGTGCAAATGGTGGATACCGGATTAGACGCAATCAGGATGAAATATCCTTTCTCGATATTATCCATGCTATCGAAGGTACAGCTTCTTTGTTTGAATGCAGCTTGGATCACGGAAGCGAATGTCAGATTCAGCGAGTGGTCATCGAAGCCGAGCGAAAGATGGAGCAGCATCTGCTGAACACAAAAATAGCCGATTTGGCGAAGCCTATTAAAACGGAGTAGGACTCCGTTCTTTTTCAGCTTATTAACGACATTGAGAATCTATTATATCATTAATAGCGATATATTCGTGCATGATTGACGAATAATGACTCGCGAAATAGATTTCACTGTACATTAGGAGGTCAACAATGACGGAAGAAATGACTGCAAACGATTCAAAAATGGATTTTGCTTACGACAAAAACGCACGAATCTCAATCCCCTCGTATGATGCGCTATTTACGATGATTCAATCCTATTATCGAGCTCAATTAGGTGAAAAGGAGGCATCATTGCTCGTAGTCGGCGCAGGCGGAGGCAATGAGATAACCGCATGGGGACCCTCTAACCCAAAATGGTCGTTCACCGGAGTCGATCCTTCTGGAGACATGCTTAAGATAGCTGAGCATAAAGCCGTCCAACTAAGTTTAATGAGCCGTGTCACGCTTATCCATGGACCGATTGACTGCTTGCCGCCCGCAGACGCGAAGTTTGATGCTGCGAGCTGTATCTTAGTGCTTCATTTCATTGACGATGTTCAAGAGAAGCTAAAGCTGCTCGGAACCATAAAAAAAAATCTGAAGCAGGGAGCACCATTTGTCCTTGTCAGTGCTTGCGGAGACCGAGATAGCACGGAGCTTCCGCACCAATTAAACGTATGGAAAAGCTTTTGGTTAGATGGCGGACGCGATTGGTCCCAGGTAGATGAGATGATTAAAAAGGTCTTGTCGACGCTTTCCTTCCTTTCTGAGCATCAAATCGAACAGCTGCTGGCCGAAGCTGGCTTTCATAATATCACCCGTTTTTTCACGACTGGCATTTTTTCCGGTTGGATTTGTCATGCAGAATGACAAGTTCGAAGCTACGATTCCTCGGATTGATTCATTGGCTCCCTGCGTCGCCAGCTCAAGCATACCAAGATGATTGCGATTGATGAGAGAATAACCCCCATTAATCTAAATCCACCAGCATTGAACGTATCTCCCATGATGATGCTTAGAAGCAAGGAGGAAAGAATAGTTCCAACATATCTCGATGTCATAAATACGCCAGATGCTACACCGATCATTTGTTTTGGCGAGCTTTTGAACAAGACCGCTTGCATGCCCACGCTGTTCAATCCGTTGCTAATACCGAATGCAGCTAATGCCAAACAAACACTGAAAACCGGTGAAGTTTGATTCAATGTCACTAACCATAATGACCCAAGCGTCATTAACACTCCGGAAACTAACAATGCTGGCCTTGTTCCTGCTTTATCAATCCATCGACCAGCAATTGGAGAAACAATAAGTGAGCACAAGCCTAAGCTGAGCATGAGAAATCCCGTATGGATTTCACTAACATGTCGTACCGTTTGCAAGTAGGACGGAAGTCCAAAAAAGAGCGAGTAATAAAGGATGTTGACGAGTATAAATTCGACATTGACCGAGATCATTGCAGGATACTTGGCGAATGTTCGTAATGGAATAAAAGGTGCCATAGCTTTTAACTCATGTCTAACGAACGCTGCCAATGAAAGGATTCCTATTAATCCGACTATGATATGCATCATTGAGACATGCCCAGCTGATTTTGCTGACAGCATTCCAACTAGAAGAGCTACTAAACCTACAGTAAAGAGCAGAATCCCTGGTGCATCCAACCATGATAGCCACTTACGTATGGTCATGTTGGGAGGCGTTGCTGAGGACGATTCATCCTTCGGAATATTCCGCCAAGCGAGTAGAAAGCTCATTGCTGCGAATGGAACATTGACGAGAAAGATCGCTTGCCAGTCCCACCAATAAATTAATACCCCGCCAAAAAAAGGACCAATGGCCGCCGCTCCTGATAGGAATATGGATAACACGGACAGCGCCGTCGCTTGTTTCTCTGTAACATGAATGCGGACGATAGCCATTCCAACTGAAACGATCATGCTTGTACCAATGGATTGCACAATGCGGAATACGATAAGACACCCAAAGTTTGGTGACAACGGGGCTAAAAGCGATGCGGCAAAGGCTACAACAAGTCCAGACAGGAATATCTTTTTGCGTCCGAATAAATCACTAGCCTTCCCCATAACGGGCTGAGCGATAGCACTCGCAATATAGAAAGAAAAGATAATCCACGAAACGGCCGTATAGTCCAGATGGTAAACCTTCTGCAATCTTGYAATAGCAACAGCAATCATCGATGAATTTAACGGATTCAATAATACACCTAGTCCTACGGAAATTAACAGCCACCTGCTGCGAGCATTCATTCTTGTTCCCCCTCATGTCTATTCATCTCATCGTACTTGAAATCATTTATTGATTCCAACGCATTTTATGTTATGATTCCATAGACTCAAGGGAATGAATGGAGGGGCAGCATGGAACTTCTTCAACTGAAATATTTTCTCGCAGTAGCGCGATTGGAGCATGTAACTGAAGCCGCGAGAAGTCTGCACGTTACTCAATCGTCATTAAGTAAAACGATTCAACGTTTGGAAGAGGATTTAGGCGTTCCCTTATTCGATCGAATAGGGCGGAATCTGCGGTTGAATGCGTTCGGAAGCAGGTTCCTACGCCGTGCGGAAAGGGCCTTGTTTGAATTGGATCAAGGAAAGCAGGAGATTAGTGATTTATCCAGCCCAGAGCAGGGTACTCTTGAATTAGCAGTAACCACTGCAAGTACGCTGCCGCATATTCTTCGGAAATTCCGGAAAAAGTGGCCGAATATCCACTATCATGTCCAAATGCTGACCACACAGGAAATGGTCACGCTTCTGCATAGAGGAGAGGTCGACTTCTGCTTGTCATCTCCTCCTATCTACGGAGATGACATTGAAAGTCAAATCGTTTTTATCGACCCGATTCTTGTAGCTGTTCCAAAGGAACATCGGTTGGCAGAGAGAAGCAGCATCTCCTTAACAGAGCTAAAAGACGAATGGTTTGTCGGTGTAAAAAAAGGCTACGGCACTCGCGATCTAGTGGACTCGATTTGCAATACGCTTGGATTTACACCACAATATGTGTATGAGGGTGATGAGCCTGCAAGGTTGAGCAATCTTGTGGAAGCAGAAATTGGCATCGCATTCATACCAAGCACGGCAAGGTATTCAACGGATTCTATCCATTATCTCCAGGTAGACAATGAAGAATTAGTACGGGAAATCGCTTTAATATGGCATCGGAGTCGTTACATTTCTAAGGCAGCTGATGCATTCCGTGAAGTAGTTATGCAATATTTTGAGACAATATCTGAACCAAACATGGAATAATGCTGAAAATTAATTGAAAATAATTGGATGGTTGGGGCATTTCGAATCAATGCCATTTCTCCAATTAGATCTGCAAAGGCGATTTCGATATCATAGTCCGCTTGGAAGCTTTCCAGCATTGGATTTGACGTCAGCATATCATCTAAAAGAAACCCAACTCAGGCTGAGTTGGGTTTTTAACTTATTTTTTAGCCATTCCCTAACAAATTAAAACAGCTTTAAACCATTACCAAGGTATCATCCCCGCTAATTGTGAAGGGAGGGGTGAAAAAAATTCATCCTCCTCAACATCTGAAACCTATTCCATAATGAACATGAACAGAAGAGGTTAATTTGGGAATGAATAGCACAATCGTGAAGCAGCTAGTCATACAACCTACCATTCAAATAACTCCAAGACTGTGAAACATCTTGTGATGGTGCTAGGCGTTACCATTTCGTTTCTATTGCCAGAAAGGAGGAGCCGCGTCGCATATATCAACTCCGACAAATACCAAGTTGAATCCTATGCTTAGCAAGCAGAGCTTCACAAAACATTTTCCCAATGAAAAGGAGAGTTAATGATAATGTCTAAACGTACTTATGGAACCAATTCGAATGGTGCTATGCAAACGAATGATTTCACGGCGAATCTGACAGCCGGCACATTCACAGCAGCACCGCAGATGGTAAACGACAGGCTAACCTATCATAAAGCGCTGCTTGAAGCTAAAGGTATATCCTCACTTTCCAATCTAGGCACGTTGCGAATCAGCGGCACCGTCGTTCCTCAGTCGGGCGTAACGAAGCCGGGAGCCAGTATGATTAGCGGTGGTACGATGGTTCAGTCTGCAACCCGTTTCATCTCCAGCCAAAAAGGTTCGCCAATAATAAGGACCTTCAGCGGTCAGGCAGATCTTTTGAGCGCGATTCCGTTCACCAGCAAAGACAATGCCTTATTATCGGTGCCTGCACTGGCAACTGGAGCTGATATCTCAATCGATACGGCGTACTGGGTCGGCTCAGAGGTATTTCTGACTAGAGGAACGAACATCGTCTTGAAGTATCCTCATCGCTACCTTATTATCCTCGCTGAAAAGCTAATAGTCGAGGATGAGGTCACATTCAGTTGGGAGCGTCCTTTCCGTAATATTCCGCCGCAAGTTACTCCAGCGCCGTATACACCTGCTGGTGCTCCGATGTCTACGTCGCTAGTTGGCATTCCAGGAACGGATGGTACTTCTGGCTGGACCGGATACCGTGGATACGACGGCGCATCCGCACCGGAGCTTGAGGTATGGGTGCTTGATATGTCAGGGAGGCCGCGATTTGATCTGCGTGGCCAGGATGGTACGCAAGGCGGGCAAGGACAGAATGGCGGTAACGGAGGCAGAGGCGGGAAAGGCAAGCCAGCCGTTCTCGATTGGGCGGGTTTTTGCAAAGCAGGCGCAGGGGCTGGCGGCAATGGCGGTAATGGCGGTATGGCTGGCAACGGAGGCGCTGGCGGCAATGGAGGAACAGGAGGGAGGCTGAGCTTATATGCACCGCAGCCTGTTCTTCAGCAATACGTTAGAGGGGGATTTGATATCCAAATTAACGGTGGGGGTGCAGGTGCAGGCGGACTTGCAGGCGTTCCCGGTTACGGAGGTCTCGGCGGAGATGTAGGAGATTCGAGAGGCTCCTGTGGTCCAGGACCTCGGAAGCCAGGTCAGCCTGGTGGTCCCGGAGCCTCAGGCTATCAAGGGCCGTACGGATGGTCCGGGAGCGTCCTACCTAATCCGGTTAGCTTCTTTGACATTAATCCCGATGACTTCAAAATAAAAATGCTGGAGCCTGCGATCATCCATGTTAGCCCTCTATATGTTAATACCGGCGACAGAGTCACGGTAGAGGGGAAACGTTTCACTATGAGCGATAAAATCATAATTGATGGAGTAGAAGCAGCTACGACAGTTATCAGCGATACACTCCTACAGTTTACGGTACCCGCTCTATTCGGAGGCTCGCGTACGATTCAGGCACGTCAAGTGGATGCAACGCTTTCTAATCGTGCTTCCATTTATATGCTGCCTCAAATTATGAATATCGAGCAGGAAGGAATGGAAGCTCGTACGCCAGAAGAGCTGCCTCGCATCAAACCTGGCATGAAGGTAACATTAAAGGGAAGCAGCTTCGCAGAAGGAGCAATCGTACTCGTTAATGATTTCGAAATGCCGGATGTCCGTGTGATCAACTCGGCTCATATTGAATTTACGATGGTTCGTCCTTCCGATACGGAGATAAATGCATCAGGCGAAAGCGTCACAGTAAAGGTTCGATTCTCGGACGGTACATTGTCAAATGCGCTCCAGTTGGAGCTTGAGACCTTTCATATGCTCGTGATCGGCGATTCCGTCAGTTGGGGCCAAGGCATGCAGGAGCATGAAAAATTTTACTCGCTAGTAGGCGCTGCGATTCAAGCTAATAACGGAAACATCAAGCAATATACGAGTGTTTTGGCACATTCTGGAGCAATCATCGGAGACGGCGATTTCAATATTATTGCGCCACTGAACGGCGAGGTGCCAACTTCCTATCCGACAATTCTACAGCAGTGCGACCTGTTCAGCGGACGGAGAGATAAAGTCGATCTGATTCTAATTGATGGCGGGATGAACGATGTTGATGTTAGAACCGTTATGGATCCCTTCAATCCGACGAATCTGGATGTGCTGTTCGAAAAACATTTTAATCAAAGTATGTATAAGCTTCTGGACAAAGTAACGAAGCTTTATCCAGAATCCAAAATCATCGTCACAGGATATTATGCGCCAATCTCTCGCAAAAGTGATCTAGCAGCCGTTGAAGCACTGCTGATCGCCCTCGGCATATTATTAGGAGGAGCAGGAGGAGGAACGGCGGGAGGCGTATTTGGTCTAGTTGAATTCGAATACATTTGCAAACGTTGCGAGAAGCTGGAAAAAGATTCTAAAATGTACCTTCAACAGGTTGTCGATCGCAAAAATGGGGAATTGAATACGCCTCCTCGGATCTTCTTCGCTGATCCTAACTTCGGCCAAGACCATGCGGCGCTTACCAACGATCCGTATTTGTTCGGCATTAATTTGGATCTGTCGCCGCAGGATTTCATAGCAGACGACAGATTGGTGTCCTGCACGGAAGCCGGTTGTACGGGTTTAGAAATGGAAATATGCAAACGTGCATCGATGGGACATCCGAATCCGAAAGGCGCTCAAGCTTATGCCAACGCAATTTTGCCATTCTTATAATTCTAGTTGCATACAAAGCTTGAAAGGGGAGTAACGGCTGTAAGCTGTTGCTCTCCTTTTCCATTCATAACAGAAAGACATACCAGCTTACCGTTGATGTGACGTACAACATCTACTAGACCATTTGTTGAACCGACCAACCTTCGTTTGGAGGCAAAGAGTGTCTGACAGTCGAATCGCTCAATATCAGATGAACTAAACATGAGTATGCCTTTAATGCTGCGTGAACAAAGTTATTCTGTTATTCTTCCGATCGCGGTTGCAGCCAAATGGTTTGGATTCGTTAACTTCATATATAGTTGCCATTTGGTCTGCAAAAGCGAACCTTGCATTTCTCCAGAACGACTTTATTCGCTCCGCCCGCGTGTTCATTCATCATTTCAATTTATATCGTTGAAAAATGGTCTTCTTTTTAACTAATCCTGGCTCGGAAGCTAGCGCCGGGATATTTGTAAGTATAGAATTTGAAAACATTGTTGACACGACACCAATCGGTGTCCTATAATTAAAAACGTCACTAAACGGTGTCTAATTGGGAATTATCGCCTTGTGGGCGTTGCATCCAAAGAGCTGTATCCGTTAAGCAGGTTGTAACATTAACGGCTGTCCCTTGGTAATAATACTAGGAGAGGGTGTTGTGAGCGATAACAACCGGTTGCGAGATGTCTTTGACGCGATTGCAGATCCAACTAGGCGCCGACTAATCAGTCTGTTAGCAGAGGCAGATGAGCTGCCGCTCCATGAATTAACAGCACAGTTTCAAATGGGCCGAACTGCTGTATCCAAGCATTTGACAATCCTTAAAGAGGCCGGTCTGGTGCTGGACAGAAAAATCGGCAGGGAAACGAAATTTAGGCTTAACGCCACTCCGCTCAAAGAGATTAATGATTGGGTGGCTTTCTACAGCAAATTCTGGAGCATGAATATGAAACGCTTGAACCAACTATTAGAGGAGGATGAAAAATGAGTTTATCACTCACTTTGGATTTTCAATACAAGACCACAATCGAGAAGCTTTGGTCAGCCTTAACCAATTCAGAAACACTTGCCAAATGGGTATTGGAAAATGATTTTGAACCAATCGTAGGACACCGTTTCCAGTTCCGCAATAAGCCATCCGAATATTGGGACGGCATTATTGACGGAGAAGTGCTTGTCGTGGACGCGCCAGACCGATTATCCTATACTTGGGCCGTCGGAGAGGAGAAGCATACGGTTACCTGGACGCTGCAGGATTTAGGAGACGGGAAGGTAAATCTTCATCTCGAGCAAACGGGAATAACGAACGCCCAAGGATACGAAGGAGCGAAGTATGGCTGGAGTAATTGGTGCGGCGAGCTTGAAAAGGTGTTGGCACAATAAGCATATTCGGTGCAACACAAATCCTTCCATTGCTACATAATGGGAGATAATAGTTGAATCTATCATGGCCCAAAACAATATAAACCGGCTGCATGCACGAAGCAGCCGGTTTAAGTCTGCTTATGACAATCTAACTTAGCAGCAAAAAAACCGATTGGAAGGATGTTACCTATGAATGAATACAATCAAGAATATATTGTTATTTCTGGTGCGAGGGAAAACAACCTCAAGAACGTCTCCTTGCGCATTCCCAAGCGAAAGATCACGATCTTCACCGGTGTATCCGGCTCCGGCAAATCATCGATCGTTTTCGACACTATCGCTGCCGAATCCCAGCGTCTCCTTAACGAAAACTTCAGCATGTTCGTCCGCAACTTTTTGCCGCGTGTTCCTCAGCCGGATTCAGATGCGCTCGAGAACTTGAGCATGGCTGTTATTGTGGATCAGAAACGCCTTGGCGGCGGTTCCCATTCCACAATGGGTACAATTACCGATATATCGCCTATTCTCCGTCTACTCTTCTCCCGAGTAGGCCAGCCCAATATAGGACCCGTAAACATGTTCTCGTTTAATGATCCGCAAGGCATGTGTCCGGAATGCAACGGGATCGGTCGCAAACTTGGCGTCGACATGAGCAAGGCGCTGGATATGTCAAAGTCATTGAATGAAGGAGCGATTATGCTGCCGGACTATGCAGTGAGCGGCTGGGAATGGAACATGATCATGCAGTCGGGGGATTTCGATCTCGATAAGAAGCTGTGTGATTTTTCGGATGAGGAACTGGATCAGCTGCTTTACGCTCAGGCAAGAAAAGTTAAGATGGATTTCGCCGGCAAAGCAATGAATATTACAGTGGAAGGCGTCATTGAGAAGTTCACCAACAAATACATCAAGCAGGATGTGAAGACGAAGTCCGAACGCACACAAAAGACTGTTGCGCCTTATATTTCCGAGGGTCCTTGCTCCAGCTGCCGCGGTGCGCGACTTAGTCAGGCTGCACTTAGCTGCAGAATTAATGGACACAACATAGCTGAACTATCCTCCATGGAGGTCGGACAGCTTATCCGTGTCATTCGAGAGATTGACGATGCAGTCGCCGCACCTGTCATCAAAACGCTGTCGGATCGGCTTCAGCATCTGGTGGATATCGGACTTGACTATTTGACGCTGGATCGCGAGACGGATACTTTGTCCGGGGGCGAGTCGCAGCGCGTCAAGATGGTGAAGCACTTGAGCGGAAGTCTAGTAGACGTCACTTACATCTTCGATGAGCCTAGCGTTGGATTGCACCCTCGTGATGTGCATCGATTAAATGAATTGCTTCAGAAGCTGCGCGACAAAGGCAATACCGTAATTGTCGTCGAGCATGATCCCGATGTAATCAAGATCGCTGATCATATCGTCGACGTAGGGCCCCATGCCGGCAGCCGTGGCGGAACGATCATGTACGAAGGAAGCTACCAAGGACTGCTGGAATCAGGTACGCTGACGGGAACCCATATGATGCGACCTCTCAAGCTGAAGCCTGAAAGCAGGCAGCCCTCCGGCAAGCTGTCCATTAAAAATGCTACGCTTCACAACCTACAGAACGTGAGTGTAGATATTCCGACCGGAGTTCTCACTGCCGTTACAGGTGTCGCTGGCTCAGGCAAGAGTACGTTAATTAACGACATATTTCTCAGCAACCATCCGGATGCAATCGTCATCGACCAGTCGTCGGTTGGCGTGTCAACACGTTCGAATCCTGCGACCTATACGGGTATTATGGATGATGTGCGCAAGGCGTTTGCTTCTGCGAACAAGGTGAACCAAGGCTTGTTTAGCTTCAACTCCAAGGGAGCTTGCGAGAACTGCCAAGGATTGGGGGTTGTGTATACTGACCTTGCATTCCTCGATAGCGTGAAGCTGCCTTGCGAAGTATGCGGAGGAAGAAGGTTCAAGGAAGAGGTACTTGCATACAAGCTAAACGACAAGTCCATTGCAGAAGTACTGGAGATGACAGTCGAGCAGGCATTGGAATTTTTCCAGCTAAAAGAAGTTGTTCGCAAGCTCCAAGCGATGAGCGACGTTGGTCTGAACTACATTACGCTCGGCCAGCCGCTCAGCACGCTCTCGGGCGGAGAATGCCAACGTATCAAGCTGGCAAGCGAGCTTCATAAGAAGGGCAGCATCTACGTGATGGACGAGCCGACGACCGGCCTACATATGTCAGACATCGGTCACCTGCTGGAAATTATGAACCGACTCGTGGATACCGGTAACACGGTGATCGTCATTGAGCATAATCTGGATGTGATCAGCCATGCGGATTGGATCATCGATATTGGACCGGATGGAGGCAGCAAGGGTGGACAGGTTGTCTTCGAGGGCACGCCTCCACAGATCGTTCTTGCCGAGCAGTCAATCACGGGAAAATACTTGAAGTAATCCTATCATCCACAATAGTCATATTGGAAATTCGAACTCTTACGACATGATAGAGCACCATCACGTTTAAACGCATGTTTACACATTCGGGCTGCCAGCACAATCGGCAGTCTTTTTATTTAGTTACAGGTAGCGATCATATGTGGGATGTACGCTAAATAAGTATTTTCATTCTGACTAGCGAAGAATCTTGAATGCCGCGCGGAGCTCTGCCGAAAAAAGCTGTGGCTGTTCCCAAGCCGCGAAGTGTCCACCTTTGTCAAGCATGTTGTAGTAGATAAGATTCGGATATGCCTGCTCTGCCCAGCTCTTCGGAGCTTGATAGAGCTCATATGGAAAAACGCTCACGGCAACTGGGATGGTGGATACACCTTTAACATCGAAAAAAGAGAACTTGTTTTCCCAATAAAGGCGAGCCGAAGAAATTGCCGTCTTGGTCAACCAGTATAGTGTGATATTGTCGAGGACATCATCTCGTGAAAGTCCTCCGGGGTTTCCGGCAAAGGCCTGCGAGATTAGCTCCAAACTGCAAGCATCATGGTCGAGCATAAAAGCTGCCAAACCAACGGGCGAATCCACTAGTCCGGTAAGCGTCTGCGGGCGCGTTCCCATCATTTCCGCGTAGCCAATGTGGTTGTAAACGAAATGCAGCTGCATGCACGCTCGCCATTCTTCGGCTGAGAGACCGGAGGGCAGCGGATTGCCGGCTTGGAGCGCCTTATCAATATAAGGCGGAACCGTTCCAGGCATGTTGGAGTGAATGCCGACCAGTCCCGGAGGTGCCTGTACAGCCATCAGGTCCGTAACCATTGCCCCCCAGTCGCCGCCTTGCGCCACATACTTCTTATATCCTATGCGCTTCATCAGCTCGATCCAGGCGCTTGCGATACGGACGGGACCCCAACCTGTCGCAGTCGGCTTACCTGACAATCCATAGCCAGGCAGCGACGGAATCACCAAATGAAAAGCGTCTGATGCCTTCGCACCGTATGCAGTGGGATTGGTAAGCGGATCGATGATTTTCATCAGCTCGACGATCGAGCCGGGCCAGCCATGTGTGATGATGAGCGGCAAGGCATCTTCATGCTTTGACCGAATGTGCATAAAATGAATGTCCAGCCCATCGATATTGGTTATAAACTGCGGCTGGGCGTTCAGCCTCGCTTCAAACTTGCGCCAATCGTAATCCGTCGCCCAATAGCGCGCGAGCTCTTGAATCGTTGCTAGCTGCACGCCTTGCGATATATCTGCGACCGTTTCCTTTTCAGGCCATCTTGCCGCGTTTATGCGGCTGCGCAGCTCGGCAAGCTCCTCTTCTGGAACTTTCAAGTGAAACGGACCCCTAATGGCGTTCTTGTCTATAGATTGCTTATTACTGTGTTGTTTGGTTCGTGTTTGTTCCATATTGATCACCTTTTGATAAGTATTGTATTAATCGGGTTAGTAGGCGGCCGTTTCAGTTCTAAAAACACCATATTCACGCTTCGTGATATTCGTACCTCAACTTGAACGTTATTCCATGTAAGAAGCTGTGCCATAAAGAGGATTGCTAAGTTTATTTGCAAGGGCTTCTTGTCGGTAATAAAATGCGGGCAATCGAGAAATGACGACCGATATACTGGACCAAGGTCCGACATTGATCCATTCGCCGGGAGGATGATGAGCAGCAGGAGAAAGGACTACAATGAGAGCAACAAAATGAGAAAGCGTGGTTGTAATCATGAAGAAACAAAGCGCCTTGCAGGCGTGGAAAATGCTCATCCTGTCGCTTCCCAAAGGAATAGCAGCATTCATCATCATCGTAGTTGGATTATCCGTAAGCCTTCCGCTGTCGGTATTTCTCGTTGGCGTGCCGCTGCTGGCCGCGACACTGACCCTTTGCAAGACGATCATGGTTGGAGAATCAAACCTAGCAGCGGTATGGCTGCAAGGACAGAAGCATTCTGCCGATACCGCTCCGCTGACATTGGCTGCTGGTGAGCAGCATGGATGGAGTTCCTGGTTGAAATCCGTTTTGAAGGATGGGAGATCATACCGCGGTATCCTGTTCGGGATTATGCAGCTTCCAATTTGCATTGCGGCGTTCACTTTCGCCATCGTACTGCCCGTAACGGCTTTTGCGGTCATGCTCTCACCGGTCGCATACGAGGTAAGCATGCGGATGTTTGAATTCAATCTGTTCTCGAGCGAATGGGGGCTTGACCAGCTTTTTGACTGGAGCTTGACGTCCGCCCAGCGCTCTTGGATCTCCGGGGGAGTGGGAGTCATTTTCGTACTGCTGCTTCCCTTATTACTTAAAGGACTTGGCCGCTGGTATGCGGCTTGGATTCTGAGCGTTGCAGGCCCTGAGCCCGCTCGCCGACCAAGCACGGAAGGGTCTTATATCGGATAGTTTGCCTTCAGATGAATTTCCATTCAAAAATAGAGGCTCGCGTGAGCGTCATATACGACGCGTTGGCTAGCCTCTATTTTTCTTTCAGTCTCATAAAATTCTATCTATCGTAAACCATACAACCAAACAGAATAAGAATGAACTAATGAGAGCCGCAATCAAGTGATTGCGGCTCTTTTAACATTTTATTAACAGTAGCCCATACGTGTCAATAATGCCTTTCATACGATAAAAGGGTATGAAGAAATCTGCCCAATAAACTGCAAAAATGTATATTTTGAACAATCATAGGGAGCTGAGATTGTGAAATCAATTACGAAACTTACTGGCCGAGTGATATTTAAGGGGAATCCGGGTTATGAAGCAGCTCGGAAGAATTGGGATCCGCATACAAACAGATTTCCTAAAGTTTTTGTTTTTGCTCAAACAACAAGCGATGTAGCAAATGCGATTAGATGGGCACGCAAATATAATGTACCCATTCGGCCAAGAAGCGGTAGACACGCCTTGGAGACCAACCTTTCCCAGGTTAACGGAGGCATAGTCATTGACGTAAGCAAAATGAAGAACATTAAATTAAATAAAAAATGCAGGACGGTTGTGGTTGAATCAGGTAATCGGGTAGGAAGAGTTGTAGATACGTTAGCCCGGCAAGGATTTATCGCACCGTTTGGTGACAGTCCATCCGTTGGGATCGGCGGAATTACTCTTGGTGGTGGGATTGGTCCGCTCCAAAGGACGACTGGTCTCATCAGCGATAATCTAATCGGATTAGAAATGGTAGACGCCAAGGGAAGAGTAATCCGGGCGAGCAAAAAACGCAATTCCGATCTCCTATGGGCTTCCCGCGGCGGCGGTGGGGGCAACTTTGGCGTATACACCAAATATAAATTCAAAGTACTGCGTGCTCCAGCGAAAGCAACCGTATTTAGCATTGTCTGGCCATGGGAGCAGTTCGAAAAAGTCGTGAGGAAATGGCAGCTATGGGCTCCTAATGCCAGCACCAAGCTGGGCAGTGAACTAAGCATCGGTCCAAAAAAAGGCGGCAATGTCAGCATGATCGGTCTTTATCTGGGATCTAAATCGGAAGCCTTACGTCAATTAGAGCCTATTCTCAGCGTAGGTACGCCTACTCAAAAAACCATCCGGCTTCTACCGTACTTGGAAGCTACTCAGTTTTTATTAGCTCCCGATCCCATTCTTACCCAAAAGTTCAGCAACCAGTTCTCCAGCGGCTTTGGCAGACGTCCATTCCCGGATAAAGCTTATAAAGTTATGAGGGAATTTCTGGAAAAAGCAGAGGGAGGGACTCCAGCCGGATTTTTCTTCCTTAACTGGGGCGGTGCCATTAGTCGGATCGCACCTAGAGCTACTGCATTCTACTGGCGGAAAGCACAATATTATGTAGAATGGAACAGCTCATGGGTTAAGCCATCTCATGCGGCTAAAAATATTGCCTTAGCTCGGAATACCCGGAAGAAGCTGCAGCCTTATATCGTTGGCTCCTATATCAACGTGCCGGACCAAGGAATTAAATGTTCTGGACCCGTATATTATGGCAAAAACTTTCCTAGATTGCGCAGAGTAAAAGCGAAGTATGATCCGACAAACGTGTTTAATAATCCTCAAAGTATTCCGCCGGCCTAAATGATTAACTAGTTATGGGGAAATACTAGCTGAACAGGAGCGCTTGGGAGATATGTAGGAATAGTGTTCAGTTTGAAATAGATGGTTAATCAGCTGAGAAGGGTATCGGGAAATAAAAAATAGAACCTGAGTAATTGATCAGGTTCTTTTCATTTGCATATAAAGAGTCACGATGATATAATCAGGTCACGACTTCACTATTATTCTTAGACAAAGTTAGTGCATCTTATATTTTTATTGTATCACGACCTTGAATTTTTGTCAAATACTATTATCCGTTTACGGTAAGGGGAGATATTGAATGAGTTCATTGGTTCTCGGTTTTCAAGAAATGGATAAAACGCAGTTTTTGCTCGTTGGAGGTAAAGGGGTGAATTTAGGAGAATTATCAAAAATGGAAGGAATACACGTACCCGAAGGATTTTGTGTTACGACAGAAGGCTATCAAAAAGCCATCGAGCAAAATGATGCGTATCATGCATTGTTGGAACGACTCACACTATTAAAGCCAGTAGACCGAGTACAAATTGGTGAAATTAGCAGTCAGATCCGTCGGATCATTATGGAAGCAGAAATTCCTTCCGATGTTGTGGATGCAGTAACTCACTATCTCACTCCGTTTGGTGATGAGCATGCTTATGCCGTGCGTTCCAGCGCGACTGCTGAAGATTTACCACATGCCTCTTTTGCTGGGCAACAAGATACCTATCTAAATATTATTGGCAAAGAAGCAATATTTCAGCATATCAGCAAATGTTGGGCTTCTTTATTTACGGACCGAGCAGTCGTTTACCGTATGCAAAATGGATTTGACCATCGTCTGGTATATTTATCCGTTATCGTTCAAAGGATGGTTTTCCCACAGGTTTCAGGGATATTGTTTACCGCTGATCCCGTTACTTCAAACCGAAAGCTGCTCTCAATCGATGCCAGTTTTGGACTTGGAGAAGCGCTGGTCTCTGGCTTGGTATCTGCCGATTGTTATACCGTACATGAAGGGGAAATCGTCAATAAGAGGATCGCATCCAAGAAATTGGCTATCTACGGATTAAAGGATGGAGGAACGGAGACAAAGGAGATCGACCCTGATCAACAAAACATCCAAGCGCTTACGGAGCAACAAATTGTACAACTGGCACGCATTGGAAGACAAATCGAAGCTTATTTTGGTTTTCCACAAGACATCGAATGGTGTTTAGCCAATGATACCTTTTATATTGTCCAGAGTCGGCCAATCACTACTTTATACCCCATCCCTGAAGCGAATGACCAAGAAAATCACGTCTATGTATCCGTTGGCCATCAACAAATGATGACCGATCCCATGAAAGAATTGGGACTGTCATTTTACTTATTAACGACTCGCGCACCTATGCGTACAGCAGGTGGAAGGTTATTTGTAGATATCACACAAAATCTGGCTGTGCCTGCCATTAGAGATATGGTAATAGATGCCCTGGGAAAATCCGAACCACTCATAAAAGATGCGCTTTTGACCATCGTAGAACGAGAAGGTTTTATTAAATCATCACCAGATAGCAATAAAGCACCGAATTCCATTAAATACAAACAAGATAAATCGTCTTCGGGTTTGCAAACGCCATTCGTAAACAATCCGACAATCGTTACTGACTTGATTAAGAGCAGTCAAACATCGTTAGAAGCGTTAAAACGAGATATCCAAACGAAATCAGGATCAGATTTATTTGATTATATTCTCGAAGATTTCCAGCAATTAAAGGAAATTTTATTTAACCCACAAAGCCTGGAAGTCATTATGGCTGCTATGGATGCTTCAGCATGGATCAATGAAAAAATGAACGATTGGTTAGGTGAAACAAACGCAGCTGACACGCTTTCTCAATCGGTGACCAACAATATTACTTCGCAAATGGGTCTGGCGCTATTGGATGTCGCAGATGTGATTCGTCCATATCCAGAAGTAATCGATTTTTTGCAACATGCAAAAGAGGATAGCTTTTTGGATGAACTGGCTCAGTTTCGTGGTGGGAAAGCTGCCCAAGACGCAATCTATGCTTATCTCAACCAATATGGCATGCGGTGTGCCGGTGAAATCGATGTGACTAAAGCTCGTTGGAGTGAAAAACCGCTTACACTTGTCCCGATCATTCTAGGTAACATCAAAAACTTTGAACCCCATGCTGGCAAACGGAAATTTGAGCAAGGGAGAAAGGAAGCTTTAGAGAAGGAACATGAATTATTAGATCGCTTGAAGCAATTACCGGATGGTGAACAAAAAGCCAAAGAAACAAAACAAATGATCGATCTAATCCGGAATTTCATTGGTTATCGTGAATATCCCAAATACGGCATGATTAATCGCTACTACGTATATAAGCAAGCATTATTGAAAGAAGCCGAACAACTGGTACAAGCAGGCGTGATCGATGAAAAAGAAGATGTCTACTACCTTGCTTTTGAAGAATTTCACGATGTCGTACGTACAAAAAAACTGGATTACCAGATCATCAGTCAACGAAAAAACGATTTCAAATTATATGAAAAACTAACTCCCCCGCGTGTTATGACATCTGACGGTGAAATCATTGCGGGTAAGTATAAACGAGAAAATCTCCCTGTCGGCGCTATTGCAGGCCTGCCTGTTTCTTCCGGATTGATTGAGGGACGAGCACGTGTCATTTTAAGTATGGACCATGCTGATCTAGAAGACGGGGATATATTAGTCACCACCTTTACTGACCCTGGCTGGACACCCTTGTTTGTATCCATAAAAGGTCTAGTCACCGAGGTTGGGGGACTGATGACTCACGGAGCAGTTATCGCACGTGAATATGGCCTGCCGGCGGTGGTAGGGGTAGAAAATGCTACCAGACTGATCAAAGATGGTCAACGAATCCGCGTGCATGGAACAGAAGGGTATATCGAAATATTATGATGGCTGACCCAAATTACTTCCCAGCTAATCACAAAAATCGATGAATTAACGCAGCCCATGAATGACATCATAAAGAAGTAGTATTCATCTCATTTTCCAGAGGAGGTTATCTTTTATGGCTCACCAGAAGAACAGGAAGGAAGCTGCCTGGAAGTCACGAAAGCAAGAACAGCATCCCCATGGTAAAATCAAATCGCTCAAGGAATTGTCCGGCGAGTATGAAGAGAAGCATACTACTCATTAAGTTAATGACTGTCAGAGATGATTTCCTCTGGCAGTCTTCTTTCGTTCAAAAATTTGTAAACTGCCAATACATGGGGCAAACTTGACTAAGGCTACTTGGATTCGATGTTGTAGGTGCGTCGGAAAATGGCTCGCAGCCTATTTCTTTGCAATGAGGGTATACCCGGCACAATTGTGTGCCGGTTTTTTTATTTGATGAATTGTCAAGCTAAGTGCGACACCTCTTCCATGAAGGCTTCGTGAGCCGACCTCCACCCGAGACATTTACGAGGACGGTTGTTAATCAAACGAATGGCATCAGCGAGTTGCTCATCTGTAACGGAAGCGAAGTC